>CAZSTP010000075.1:0-8719 GCA_964609325.1 uncultured Novosphingobium sp.
TATTGCGTGCAAGATAGGCAGCTTCGTGGATCGAATTGCCGTAGGAGCGCGGCTTACGCGCGTCTCCAATCACTTGCACCTGGATCCCGGCCTTTGCGAGCTGGGTCGAAATCGGATCATGGGCCACGCGCCCCGGAGTAACCACCAATGTTGCACAGGCGATTTCTTCCTTGCTGCCATCTGCATGTGTCACAGTGACCGTGCCATTGCCGACACTTTCCAAAGCAACGCCTACTTCCGGCTTCAAGCCCACTTCACCTGCCCACATCATCACATACCGGGTACGCGATCCGATATAGGACGTCGGGGCAAAAGTGGCCTTGGGTTCCAGCAACCGCACACTGCGTCCGGCGCGGGCCAGATCAAGCGCCAGTTCCACGCCTTCGGCTGCGCCCCAGACCACCACAGGGCCTTCGGGCAGTGTATCAGGCCCTTCGCCAAGCGCGCGGTCGATCGTCCGGGCAAAGCCGCTTTCCAGTGCCGCATCAAGCCCTGCCACATCGGGCAGGTCCGCAACGGCGCCTGTTGCCACAACCACCACATCGGGCTTCTGGGCCAGAATGCGTTCAACCGTCAGTTCGGTTTCCAGATGGACTGTCACGTTTGATTTGCCAATCATCAGGCGGTGCCATTCAGGCTGATAGGCAATCTGCTCCATGTTGCGCAATGTGCGGTAATTGCCCGCCCAGTTCATTACGCCGCCCAGCTTGTCCGACTTTTCGAACAAAGTGACATCATGGCCGATCTGGTCGGCGGTGATGGCATATTCCATGCCGCCCGAACCGCCACCTGCTATGAACACGCGCTTGGGGCGGTTGGTGGGGATGATGCGATAATCGCGGTCCCGGCTGAAGGCGGCGTTCTGTGCCGAACCTGCCACGCCCTTGTTGAAGATGTTGCCGGCCAGCAGCGATGCCCCGGTGCGGGTGGACTTGCGGATTTCCTCTTCGCGGCCTTCGGCAATCTTGCGCGGAAAGTCCGGGTCGTCCAGCGACTGGCGGCACGATGCAAAGAAGTCGGCCGCGCCTTCGCCAATCATCGTGCGCATCTGGTCGGGCGTGTTGATGTTGCACGATCCCATCAAAGGCATATCAATGCCGCGTGCCTTCAGCCCGTCACGCATCCGTTTGATATAGGGCAGCGCTACAAGGTTCGGCACATAGAAGCCCCCGCCGATCACTTCGCCTGACGTAACTTCCTGGCTGCGGCTCTTTGCCGGAAGCATCGAACCGAACGTGCAGTCCATCGCGTCCACGCCCAGCGCGTGAAGGCGCGTGGCATAATGTTCGATGAAGTATTCGACGTCATAGCCGCCTTCGAAGTTCTCTTCGCAGACCATGCGCGGGATTTGCGGGTAATCCTTGCCGCACAGTTCCTGCGCGCGCTGGATAATCCGCTCGCAGAACAGGAAGCGGTCGGCATAAGCATCGTTGCGGCCCTGATTTTCCAGCAGCGACAGCGTTACGTGCGGCAGCGAACCATGGCAGAAGTGGTACGAAACATAATCGTAGCCAGCTTCCTTGGCGCGGCGGGCAGCCTGCGCAAAGTCTTCGACCAGTGAGTCATATTCCTCGGTCGTGACCACGCCGGGCTTCTGGTTGCCGATGGGATACTTGCCCGAAGGCCCGTGCGATACAGTGCCGGGAATCCAGCCCTTGCCCGGTTCCAGCGGGGTAGATGCACCAGCGCCGACGATCAGCCCGCCGTAGAAAAGCTGGATGCCTGCCAGCGCGCCATTGTTGTGGATCACTTCCACCAATTCGCGGTGGCTGACGATGTAGGTATCGTCATAGATGCCGAACATGCGCTCGTTGATCAGCCCTTCCCAGCGCACACACGTTGCGCCAACGCACACCGCGCCAAATCCGCCAGCGGCCAGCGCTTCATAAGCACCCACGGCCTGCCGCGTTACGTAGCCACGGCTGTCAGACATGTTCATCGTGGTTGGTGCATGAACCATGCGGTTCTTGAAAGTCAGGTTCCGGGTCTTGAACGGTTGAAGAAGGGGATCGTTCGTCATGTTCTCTCTCCTGCGCGCGGACGTGTCATCACAGCACCGCCGTTGATTCGTCCGCAATGTTCGACACAGTGTCGATAAATGGTCTGAATGTCAATTTCTGGACACACTACGAGGCCTTTGCTACAGCAACGTTATGGAATCTGCCGTCCCCTTGCCTTCGCGGCCCACGCTGCAAACTGCCAGAAAGGCGTTTGCCCGCGCACACATCTGCCAGGCCGCGCGCGAATTGTTCTTCCGGCAGGGATATGGTGCCACCACGTTCGATCAGATCGCCAGTGCTGCCGGCACGCGCCGCACCACGCTCTATTCGCATTTCCGCGACAAGGCTGAAATCCTCGAACAGATTGCCGACGAATATCAGGATGGCCTGTGCGCTCTGGTTGATCTGCTGCACGGCCCGGTGCCAGACCGGGATCAGGTGCAGGCATGGATCGCTGAAATCGTCGATTATGTCCGCCGGGAACGCGCGCCCGCCACGCTGATCATCGGGCTTGGCATTGGCCAGGATACACCGGACGCCATCCAGCGCACCAGCGAACGCTTCTCCCAGACGCTGGCAACGCGGATTGCAGCTTTTGCCAAAGCGGCCAATGGCGCGCCTGAAAATGCCCGCGCCCTGGCCTGGGCCAAAGTGGTGCTGCGCGAACTCAGCCTTGCCTGTCTTCAGGCCGCGCGTGATGACAGCAACAGCGAACACGCGCTCGCCGTTGCCACCGATCTGTTTGCATGGTTCGTGCGCGAACACGCCTGACGCGCCGCGCAACACCACGACCATCAGGCCTTTTCGAAAATATGGACCCCGGCTGCGGCGCCCACGCCAAAGCCCAGCACATGGGTGAGCCCGATCCGGGCACCCGCCACTTGCCGCGCACCTGCCTCGCCACGCAACTGGTCGATGATTTCAACCATGTTGGCAACGCCCGTGGCGCCGATCGGATGGCCCTTTGACAAAAGCCCGCCCGATACGTTGACCGGTATGCTGCCGCCCAACGCGGTTGCGCCGGAATCGATAAACCGCCCCGCCTCGCCTTCGCCGCACAGGCCAAGGTTTTCGTAATGCAGGATTTCAGCGGTCGCAAAGCAATCGTGCAGTTCGACAAGGTCCAGATCTTCCGGCCCCATGCCTGCCATTTCATAAGCCTGCGCCACGGCAAGGCGCGTGACCGTATTGGGATCGAGCATGTCGGGATTGCGCGGCTCGAACGGATCAGACGTCAACGCTGATCCGCGCAAACGCACCGCACGGCCAAGGCCCAGTTCGCGGGCCTTCTTTTCGGACACCATTATCAACGCCGCCGCACCATCGACATTGGCCGAACACATCAGCTTGGTCAGCGGATAGGCGATCATTTCGCTGGCCATCACTTCTTCCAGCGGCGTTTCCTTGCGGTAGGCAGCCTTTGGATTCATCGTGGCGTGGTGATGGTTCTTGACCGCAACTTGCGCAAACTGGGCCAGTGTCGTGCCATAGGCATTGGCGTGGACCATGCCCGCTTCGGCAAACAGCGCAGGCATCGATACCGAACCGAAAAGGCCTTCGGGCGGCGGGCCATCCACGGGCGATCCTGCCAGCATCCCGCGCGGGTTCTTTTCAGCGCCAACAGCCAGCACCACATCGTAAAGACCGCTCTTGATCGCCACAAACGCTTCACGCACAGCGGTTGCACCCGATGCACAAGCGTTGGATACATTGACGATCTGCACCCCGGTCTGGCCGATCTGCTGCATCATCTTCTGGCCCAGCATCGACGCTGCGTTGAAGGTGGACGAGGCATAGACCGCGCCGACATCCTTGATCGACAAGCCGCAATCATCCAGCGCCATCAGCGTGGCGTCAGCGGCAAGCTGGAAATAGGTCCGGTCGGGATAGCGGCCAAAGGGGATCATCCCCGCACCGACGATGTAGGCATCGCTCACTGGGCGTCTCCTGCTACGAAATGAAAGCCGACGTAGGGGTTGCCATCGGCATCGCTTGTGCCGCCAGCATCATCGAACACAAGGCGCACCGGCATTCCGGCCTTCAGCGCTTCAGGCGCAACACCCTTCAGCGTCCCTTTGAAGGACAGGCCACCGTCAAGATCGACAATCGCCGACACAAACGGCACGGCCACACCGGGATAGCTGCGATGGACAATCGACCATGTGTAAAGCTTGCCCGTTTCTGGCGAGCGATAGGCAGCAGGCGCAACGCGGCTTGCACAGGCGCGGCAGGCCAATGTCGACACCGGCATTACCGCACCGCACGAATCGCAGCGATAACCTTCGATCCAGGCAGATCCATCTGGCGCAACGCGGACGGATTTGTTTCCGGCCTTGGGGGTAGGAACAGATTCAGCAGCCAAAACACTCTCCCGGAACACATCCCGCAGTCAGGCACATCAGCAACGCGCTGAACCCGGTCTCACGATGAATGAACATCAACTATTGCATTATCAAATCGCCTTGCAACTGATTCTTGGCTATTCCTGACCAAACCGCACAATATGATCCAAGGGATGAGGCGCAAAACCGATGAACACCCCGCCAGAACGTCCCGGAGCTATTGCCACCCGCCGGCCAAAGCCATGGGGCGCTTATCGCCGGGCGGTGCGAATCACGGCAAATGGCCCTGACGTTTGCGCGCAAATGGAAGACGACGTTCATCACTTTGCGCTCAACCTTCGGCATAGAGACGGGATCGTCACCGAAGTGACCGGACAGGCCATCCGCACACCCTGGTCGATCTGCCCCGGCGCCTTGGACATGCTCGGCCTGCTGCAAGGCCGCACACTTGAAGATGTTGCAGCATTGGCCTCTGCCGCGCGCGCCGAACAATGCATGCATCTGTTCGATCTTGTCCTGCTTGCCGTCCGCAACGCGGGCAAAGACGGCTTTACGCGGCATTACCGCATCGAAGGCGATTATGACCAGTCGCCCCCGCTCATGCAGTTGTGGCGTGACGATGTCCTCGCTCTGGCATGGTCGGTACAGGCAGGACGGATCGTTGGCTCCCGATATGACGGAATTGCGTTGAACGCCTTGGCGCAACACCTCATCCATGCGCCCGCAGAAGATGCCGAAGCTGCACTGATTCTGCGCCGGGCAACTTTGATTGCCCCGGTGCGCACCATTGAACTCGACCGTTACGCCAGCGCGGATGATGTCAACCCGAATGCGCCTGCTGTGTGTTTTGCGCGACAACCGCAACGCAGCCCTCTGGCCATGCGAAACCGCGGCAGTTCAAGGGATTTTCACGGCACAGGCAATTGGCCACTAGCCTCGGCACCTTAATTGAGTGTTGCCATAATGCTGCAGTCTCGAACCACAGGATTGAAAGCTAACTCATACAATTGACGCAAAACGTAGCTGCTGCTAGCGGACAATAGGCATACGTCATTGCATTCTCGCGGAGGGTGAGGTGCAATGCACGAGTTTTAAGGCCCAATCGGGTCAGAAGTTTGGGGAGGAGTTTTGATGACTAAGTTAATCCATAGCGCACTTTTTGCGTCTACCGCACTCACACTTGCACTGCCAACCGTGGCTTTCGCCCAGGAAGCAAGCGCCGATGAAGCAGCGTCGAGCGACGTAGGCGAAATCCTCGTTCTTGCACGCCGCACGGCTGAACGTCTTCAGGACGTTCCGGTCAGTATCCAGGTCGTTACCGGTGAAGCGCTTGCAAATCAGCAGATCACATCCGTTGACGAAATCGGCAAGCTTGCTCCTGGCCTTTCGCTGGTGAACGCAGGCTCGAACACCTCGGTTACGCTCCGTGGCATCACGTGGCAGCCCGGTTCAGGTACGCCTGCAACGCCAATCTACTTCAACGAAGTACCATTCAATCCCGGCGATACGATCTCGACCCTGTTCGACGTCGGCCAGATCGAAGTTCTGCGCGGCCCACAAGGCACGACGCGCGGCGCACCTTCGATTTCCGGTGCTGTCACGGTGACAACCCGCAAGCCTGACCTTGAAGAATGGGGTGGCTACATCTCCGGCTTCTACGGTGAAGACAATCACACCGACCTTCAGGGCGCTATCAACGTGCCTTTGATCAAGGGCGTGCTTGCCATTCGTCTTGCCGCCAACATCGAAGACAGCGATGGTTCGCGCATCTACAGCGTGAACAGCAACATCCAGCCGACGCTGAAGGATCGCACGATCCGCGCCACGCTGCGGTTCAAGCCAACCGATACGTTGACTTTCGATGCAATGTATCAGCGCCGCAAGACGCTGAAGCGCTTCTTTACGCAGGTAGTCGGCACCGGCAGCCCCGGCTTCGCCGCCATCCGCATTCCAGCCAACTTTAATGGTCCAGCCCTTGCTGGCTCTGACCGCGCTTCGGTCCAGGATCGCCCATCAGTCAACGACGAACACTTAGATATCCTGACCGCGAATGCCGAATGGGAAGTTCTGAACCATACGCTGACGTACAACTTCGGCCGTTCATTCAACCGCAACAAGCCAACTATAAATGCTGTTGACCCGTTGAACATCTTGCCCGGCTTTGAACCAAACACGATCCCAAGCTTTGCCAAGGTTCCTTTCTTCCAGACGCATGAAGTTCGCATCTCGTCGATCAAGAACCCTGATCGTCCATTCGACTACGATATCGGCTGGTTCTCGCGTCATTCAGACTCACAGCAGGTTTTCCAGGCTCCCACGTTCCTTCCGGGCGCTTTCGGCAACCCTGCAACCGCATTCCCCGGTTCGCAGCCGCTGCCAAATCAGGCTTATGTTCTCAACAGCACAACCAACATCGGCCTGGGCCAGGTGTTTGACAGCTTCTATGGCAACGTCCGCTTCTATCTGACGGATCGCACGGAATTGAGCGGCGGCGTTGCCCTCGTTCGCGATCGCGTACCGGTCAGCCTGAATGTCCAGACATTTGCTGCACGCGTCAGCTCTGGTTCGCTTGCTGCACTCGTCAGCCAGTTCCCTGCGCAGTTTCAGCCGCTGATCACTTCGTGTGAAGTAGCAGGTGCGTTTGCCCGCAACCCAACGCTCGTCACCAGCATTGCCTACCCCGGCACTTGCGATGCGGCGTTGCCAAACGGCTTCCGCCAGCCACTGCCGCAGAACAACAACGACAAGTATTCCGCGTCGATTTACCGCTTCTCGCTTTCGCACAAGTTCAGCGATGACTTCATGGTCTTCGCCAACACCGGCAGCTCGTATCGCAGCGGCTATCCGGCCATCAACAACCCAGGTCTGCCAGCAGCTCTGACCACGCCAAATCCTGAAACGGCAAAGTCGTATGAACTTGGCATCAAGGCATCGCTTGGTCGTCGTCTGCAGTTCAACATCACCGGCTTCCAGCTGAACTACAAGGACCAGCTGACCACGTTTGAAGGCGTTCAGTACTTCAACACGGTTGCCAACCAGGTCGCTCAAACCAGCCTTGCGTTCTACCGCAACGTTGATGCGCGCGTTCGCGGCGTTGAAGTCGAAGTATCGGCCCGTCCGGTTGACGGCCTCAACCTCGGCGCACAGATCAGCTACTCGAAGATCAATTCGCAGGGTGGCACCGGGCCTTGCAACGACGCTTCGCGTCCGATCAATGCCGCCAACCCGATCAACACTTGCCCAATCGCAAAGGGCACAGTGCTGAACACCCAAGCTCCGTTCCAGGCTACCTTCAACGGTGGTTATGAACAGCCATTGTCAGACGCGCTGAGCGCCTACTTCCGCTTCAACGTCAACGTACAGGGCAACAACCCCAACTTCGGCAACTTCCGCACCGGAACCGTGTTCAAGAGCACGCCTTCGTTCGCAGTCGCCGATCTGTTCCTTGGCCTGAACGAAGCGGACAATGCTTGGGACTTCGGCATTTATGCAAAGAATGCCTTCAACAAGCAGGTTGAACTCAACCGCGTGTTGACGCTGAACACCGTCTTCCCATCGTTCGCGGCTCCGTCGGGCTACGATGTGGTTCGCTACAACGCACCGCGCGAAGTGGGCGTTCAGCTCCGCTACGCATTCGGTTCGCGCTGATAGCGTAATGATCTTGCGGGAAAGGCTTGGCGATCAAGCCTTTCCCGCAATCACTTTCGCAATGGAGTTCACCGATGATGAGTTCCACACAAACATTGCGCACAACCATGAAGGCCGTTCTTGCAGCGGCCTTTTTTGTGCCTGCCGCCCATGCACAGCCAAGCGCTGCGGCTGACGCGAAGGCACAGGTTCAAACTGTCGCCCAGGTCTGTGCCAACGTACCGGCATTTGAAGACGAGGCGATCCGGCCCTATCTTGAAATGGTCCTTGCCCCCGGCAAAAAGATCAATCTGGCCCAGATTGATCCGGCGGTCATGGCCAAGCTGATGACACTCCAGAAAGACGCTATCGCAAGGCAGGCATCCGACTGGCCGAACTTGTGCCGCTATGCGCAGTCGAATGCGCAAGTCATTGCCTCGGGCAGCGCCCCCGGTACCGTCCTGATCGGTGATTCCATCACCGAATATTGGCGCTTTGCCGATGCCACGCTGTTTTCCGACAGTTGGCGCAACCGTGGCATCAGTGGGCAAACAACCGCTCAAATGCTCCTGCGCTTTCCTGGCGATGTCGTCGCGCTAAAGCCTGAAGTGGTACACATTCTGGCCGGCACCAATGATGTCGCAGGCAATCTTGGCACCGTATCTGATGATACGATTGTCGCCAACATAACCGCGATGATCGACATTGCCCGCGCCAACCGCATCAAGGTGGTGCTTGGCAGCATTCCAC
>CAZSTP010000075.1:8819-13004 GCA_964609325.1 uncultured Novosphingobium sp.
ATGATCGACATTGCCCGCGCCAACCGCATCAAGGTGGTGCTTGGCAGCATTCCACCGGCCCGTTTCATGGGATGGAAACCCGGCCTCACCCCGGCGCCACGGATCGTTGCATTGAATGCAAGGCTGAAACGCCTCGCCGCAGACCGAGCAATCACCTTTGTCGATTATTTTTCGAAACTGCGCGATTCCAGTGACGGATTTGCCGAGGCCTTGGCCAATGACGGCGTCCACCCCAACCGCGATGGCTATGCCATTATGCGGCCCATGCTTGAACGGGCCGTCAAACAAGCTTCACGCAAGGCGAAATAGCATGGCATCATCACTCCCTGTCAGGATTTTGCGCAAGATTGCTGGCATCGGATTGGTGCTTTGCGGGCTATTCACGCTTGGGCTTTATCTGCCATCAATCCCCGTGCTGGGCGAAGTCGGACCGCTGCTGATGGCACGTTTCGGGCCTTGGCTGTCGGTATTGGCTGCCATCGGCACGGTGTGGGCCTTTCTGCGCTGGAAGCGTGACCGCAAGCGTTCAGCGATGATCGTCTGCGCCCTCGCCCTGGTGGCAACCCTTGGCATGACATATGGCCAATTCCGGCAGATTGCTGCAGCAAAATCCTACGGTGCCAGCATCGACCTTGCCCAGACCTTTGCCGCAACCTCGCAGGCTGACGCAACACTGAAGCCGGAAACCATCACTTACGCCAGCCATGCCGGACAGGGTTTGCCGCTTGATGTGTACCGCCCCGTTGCACCGCAAAGCGCCAAGCCGGCGCCGGTATTCATCTACATCCACGGTGGTGGCTGGGGCGCGGAAACACTGCGCCAGCGGCAGGCTGATTTGCGGTGGTTTTCAGAACGCGGCTACCTTGTGATGTCGTTTGAATATCCGCTGGCGGCCGAAGGCAAAGCCACGTGGAATGTTACCCATCCCCTGCTCGGTTGCGCGCTCGTCTGGGCCAATGCCAATGCGGCACGGTTTGGCGGCGATCCGTCAAGGCTGGCCTTGTGGGGTGAATCGGCGGGCGGAAACCTTGCCATCAACATTGCCTACATGGCCAATGCGGGAACCCTGAAGCCCGCCTGTGAAGGATCACTGCCCACGATTGCGGCCATCGCCGCGCTTTATCCTGTCGTCGATCCTGAACGGATGTACCACAATCCGGCACCGCTGATTAACGTGTTCGGGCGCATGATGACCACGCGGTATACCGGCGGCACACCGGCGCAATACCCTGACCGTTATCGCGAAATCGGTTCGGCCACGCATATCACCGCAAAAGCGCCGCCCACCTTGCTGATCATCCCCGAAGCCGATCATCTGGTTGTGCCTGAAGCCGCCTATGCCTTTGCCGAAAAGGCAAGCGCTGCAGGGATCAAGGCACGTCTGCTGAGAATGCCCTATGCCGAACACAGCTTTGATCTGCGCAGTGGCGGCATTGGCAACCAGTTCGTCAGACAAGCGATGCTTGGCTTTCTGGCGGAACATGGTCTTAAACCCTGATATCGACTAAACCCTTGCTACTATTGAAAGAACAGGTCCCATGCCGATAGAGACAAACGCTTTTCCGCGTCGTGCAATCCTGAAAGGGGCGGCCGCTACCAGCATGGCCTTGTCCATCGCTGCAAGCACTGCAGCGGCCGCAAAGGCGTCTGTCAAAGCAGAACCCATGCGCGACATGGCGTTCGACAGCGACTGGCGTTTCCACCTTGGCGATGCCGCAGATGCCCACTTGCCGCAGTTTGACGATGCCGCATGGCGGAAGCTTTCATTGCCGCACGACTGGAGCATCGAAGACCGCCCCGGCGCGCCGAAAGAGGCCGAAGGCTGGGTGCCGCCGGTTGCGATGTGGAACCCCGGCCCGCACCCTAAGGACGCCCCCGTTGTCTCACCCGAAGTGCCGATTGTCATGGCCTCGGTTCATCCCACCGTGCCGGGCGGACCACCGCGCAAAGTGGGGCCGTTCGATGTGGACCAGACCGGTTTTGGCTGGGGCATGGGCTGGACCGTTGGCGGCGTGGGCTGGTATCGCAAACACTTCACGCTGGGCACGCTGGCCGCACACGAAAAGGTCGAAATCCGCTTCGACGGGGCCTACCTCTTCACCGACGTCTGGATCAATGGCGTAAAGCTTGGCCGCAATATCAACGGCTACATGGGCTTTGCCTTCGATCTCACCCCGCATCTCAACGCCAATGGCCTCAACATCATCGCCGTGCGCGTTGCCAATGAAGGGGAAACCGCGCGCTGGTATTCAGGTTCCGGCCTGTTCCGCCATGTCTGGCTGAACCGCACCGGCAAAGTGCGCGTGCCGCTCTATGGTGTTTCCACCACAACCCTCAATGCCGATGCCCAATCCGCGCGCGTTGCCATTGGCGTCGAAGTTGAAAATGCAGGCGCTGCAACCACCAGCGTTGAATACCGCATCATCGCCCGCAACGCACGGGGCAAGACCGTTGCCAGCACCACAGGCAGCCTGACCGTGGACGCCGCCAAGACTGCGCGCATTACCGCAGACCTTGCGTTCTCGCGCCCGGCCCTATGGTCGCCGCAAAGCCCTGCGCTGCACACCGCTGAGATCGAACTGCGCAGCAACGGCATGGTGACGGACCGCTATTTCCAGCGTTTCGGCATCCGTACGATCACCGTTTCGCCCAAGCTTGGCCTGCAGATCAACGGCAAGACCCACCAGTTGCAGGGGGCCTGCCTGCATCATGATCATGGCATTCTGGGCGCGGTTGCCATTGACCGGGCCGAACGCCGCAAGGTGGAACTGGCCAAGGCGCACGGCTTCAACGCCATCCGCTGTTCGCACAACCCGCCCACGCCTTATTTCCTCGATGTCTGCGATGAAATGGGCATGATCGTCATGGACGAAGCTTACGACGCCTGGGAAGAACCCAAGCTGATGAAGCAATATACCGACCGGTTCTTCAAGGAGCATTGGCGGACCGACCTTGCCAACATGATCCGCCGCGACCGCAATCATGCCAGCATTGCCTTCTGGAGCATTGGCAACGAAATCCACGAAGCAATTTCCCCGCGCGGCGTTGAAATTGCCACGATGATGCGCGCCGTCATCCGCGAACACGATGCTTCACGCTTTATCACGCAAGCGATTACGGCGTCCTATTCCGGCAAGAAGGGCGAAGCGGCCCGCGCCCAGCTCGACGTCACAAGCTACAACTATTCGTTCAACGCGGTGATGAAGGACAGCAAGGACTATCCGGACCTGACCTTCACCACCACCGAAACCCATTCCTATGATGCCTGGGACATCAAGCAACGGATGGACCAGAACCCCGCCTACATGGGGGAATTCCTGTGGACCGGTCAGGATTACATCGGTGAAGTCGGCAGCGGATCATCGCGCCTGCGTTCAAACACCAAACCGCCCGAGGAAGAAAAGAAGATCATCTTCGGCATGGATGTGTCCATGCTCAACTTCTATGTGTGGGATTATCCGGCCTATCAATCGGGCTCGGGCGAAGTGGATCTGCTCGGCCAGAAAAAGCCGCCAAGCCATTATCGTGACGTTGTCTGGGGCCGCACCAAGCTGGCGCTGTTCGTCCAGCGCCCCGTGCCGGAAGGCTATCACGAGGAACAGACCGCGTGGGGCTGGCCCGATGTGCTGGAAAGCTGGAACTGGGATGAAGCCAATACCCAGCCCATGGTCGTGCACATCTATTCCAGCGCACAGGAAGTGGCGCTTTTGCTGAACGGTGCCGAAGTGGCGCGCAAGGCGCTGACCGATGCCGACAAGATGAAGACCACGCTGAACGTACCGTACAAACCCGGCACGCTGGTTGCGGTCGCTTATGCCGGGGGCAAGGAAGTGGCCCGCAAAACGCTGGAAACAGTGGGCGCACCGTCAAAGCTGCGGCTGCGTGCTGAACGCAAGGTAATCAAGGGTGATGCCAGCGATCTTGGCTATGTCTTTGCCGAAGTGACTGACGCGCAAGGGCGGATTGTGCCCGATGCCGCCGTTCCTCTGGTGTTCGAAGTGGCCGGTGCCGGCGCATTGCGGGCGGCCGGTTCAGCCAATCCTTATGGCATCGAAAGCTTCCAGGATGGTCGGACCCGCAGCTATCACGGCACGGCAATGGCAATTGTGCAACCGGTGAAGCGGCGCGGGGACGCGGTTGTCCGCGTATCCAGCCCCGGCCTGGCAGGCAGCGCACTGACCATCC
>CAZSTP010000076.1:0-12992 GCA_964609325.1 uncultured Novosphingobium sp.
GTTGGCCCTTGAGCAGTCCCGCATGCTTGCCGACGTGACGGTTGCCAAGGGCGAATCTGACGCAGAGATCGAGCGGCTGCAGTCGATCATCGATGCGTTCATGCGCCACCGTTTCGGCCGCAAGTCCGAGCAGCTCGATCCCGACCAGCTCCAGCTCGGCCTTGAGGATATTGAGACGGCACTTGGCGCTGCCCGTGCGGCGCGTGAGGCTGGAACGGTTCAGTCCAAAGGGGATCGTCCACGCAAGACCAACCGCGGCTCACTACCTGCGCACCTCGAGCGGATCGAGCAGATTGTCGATATCGACGGCGCTGACGGCATTCGGGCATGCCCATGCTGCGGCGGCGGGCTGCACCAGATCGGCGAGGATGTTGCCGAACGCCTTGATGTCGTGCCGACCACGTTCCGTGTTCTGGTCACACGTCGGCCCCGCTATGGCTGCCGCTCTTGTGAGAATGCAGTCGTTCAGGCCCCGGCACCGGCTCGCATTGTCGAAGGCGGCATTCCCACCGAGGCCCTGATTGCTCAGGTTCTGGTGGCCAAGTATGCCGATCATCTGCCGCTCTATCGGCAGGCCCAGATCTATGCCCGGCAAGGCATACAGCTGGATCGCTCCACCCTTGCAGACTGGGTCGGGCGGGCTGCCTGGTATCTTCGCCCCTTGCGTGACCATATCCTGGAACGACTACGACGATCCGAGCGATTGTTCGCCGACGAGACGACAGCGCCAGTGCTCGATCCCGGGCGTGGCCGGACCAAGACCGGGCAACTGTGGGCCTATGCGCGCGATGATCGACCTTGGGGCGGCATTGATCCCCCAATGATCGCCTATGTCTATGCAGCCGACCGCAAGAGCGAGCGCGCCGAAGCACATCTTGGTGACTTTGCAGGCATCCTGCAGGTCGATGGCTATGGCGGATATACAGCGCTCGCCAAGCGGCGGCAGCAGGTCACCCTTGCGTTTTGCTGGTCACACGTGCGGCGCAAATTCTTCGATCTCGCCGACAAGTCTCCAGTTGCCACCGAGGTGCTGAAGCGTATCGCCGGGCTCTATGCCATCGAAAGCGACGTTCGAGGCACCAGTGCCGACCACCGCCGCGCCGTCCGCGACGAAGACGCCCGTGTCATCGTCGATGATCTACGCCATTATCTGGAAGCGCGCCTCCGCCAAATCAGCGCCAAGAGCAAGCTGGCCGACGCCATCCGCTACGCGCTCACCCGCTGGGGTGGCCTCACAGTTTTCCTCGACGATGGTCGTGTTGAGCTTGATTCAAACACCGTCGAACGGTCGATCAGGCCCTTGGCCCTCAACCGCAAAAACGCCTTATTCGCAGGCTCTGACGAGGGCGGCGACAACTGGGCGGTCATCGCAACGCTGGTCGAGAACTGCAAGATCACCGGCATCAACCCGCACACATGGTTGACCGGGACACTCACCAAGCTCGCCGATGGCCATCCCGCAAACAGCGTCGGCGATCTCATGCCATGGATCAACGTGGGCTGAAAACAGCGCTTACTTTTGAGGAGCAGCCGGTTGACTTCGTTTGGCGGTTTTCAGAAGAGGCTGCTCCACTTGCCCGGAACTTTGTTTTCCGCCATGGTCGGACGATCGGGTCTAAGAACGACGGCAAAATCCTTGTGCGCTTCCTTGCTAGTGGCCTGCTGGAAATGGCATGGTATGTGATAACATTTGGGGAGCATGTCGAAGTTCCTGATTCGAAAGGGTTGTAAAATATTATGCCAGAAGGCGCTATAAATTGGGCGGAAATGCCTTATTTTTGAAATGGAAAATATTTCATGAATAAAGAAATGGATATCTTTTGAATTTCGAGGCTTTTATTACTCGCGCAGATGACGCGGTTCTGCAGGAATTGCTTGGAGCAAAAACGCTTCGCCTCTTGCGAGCCCTCGACACAACGGGTTTCACACAATCTCGGCAACGGGAGTTGCTGTTGGATCAGTCCAAGCCTCAGGAGCTTTTGCACAATTATAAAACAAGATTAATATTACTTGATCTACTGCGCCAAAATGAAGCCAAAACCCTATGCAAGCTTCTTGGCCTATCGGATTCAGATCCCTATATTGCGCTTAAGTCTAAAATTATGTCGAAAGATAGATACAATAAATTGCTAGATTATTTCGAACTCAACCCGTTTCAAAGCGAAGAATTTATAGAGGCTGAGGCGTCGCGCTTGGTCAAGCCTGCATATCCGCTATTTCCTCACCAAGCGCTCGCAGCGCGACGTGCGATCCATAAACTTAGATTAGGCGATCGACGCGTACTCCTTCATATGCCAACTGGGTCAGGCAAGACACGCACCGCGATGAACATAATCGCCGAGCAACTTCGTGAATTTCCTGACCAAAGCGTGATTTGGCTTGCGCACAGCGAGGAGCTTTGCGAACAGGCCGCTGGCGAATTTGAAAAAGCTTGGAGCCTCCTCGGCAGCCACGAAGTTAAAATCCATCGTTTCTGGGGTAACCGCGAGATTGATCTAGCCCACGTTGGCGCCAGTTTTATCGTTGCTGGCTTGCCCAAAATGAATGCGCTAATTAACAGAAATGTCGCAGCAATAGGAAACCTCGGGAAGGCAACCAGCTTGGTTGTAATGGATGAAGCTCATCAAGCGATAGCTCCTACTTACCAACTAATTCTCGATACACTCGTTATTCCATACCCGAACACTTCATTGTTAGGTCTCAGTGCGACGCCAGGTCGATCCTGGAATGACCCAGATAGTGACGAAAAGTTGGCCCAATATTTTTGTAAGCAAAAGGTTGTCCTTGAGGTTGCTGGATATGATAATCCTGTCGATTATCTGATAGATGAAAGATATTTGGCTAAGGCCGATTTCCGTTCTGTCTTCAGTCAAAGTGGATTTGAGCTGACTGAGAGGGATCAGGAGAAAATTGACAGAACCTTCGACATTCCTCAAGATATTTTGGAGAGGCTCGCTGAGAATGAAGTCAGAAATCTCTTAATTATCTCGGAGATTGAGCAATTAGCCAAGCGACACAGCAGGATCATTGTTTTCGGCACGACGGTCGAGCACAGCAATATTCTTGCCCACATATTACGCGCACGCGGGGTTTGGGCCCGATCCGTAACCGGTGCCACCGCAAGCAGCGAGCGCAGGAGAGTGCTTGATCAATTCAAGGGTGCCGATCCAAAGGCGCGTGTTCTATGCAACTTCGGAGTACTGACCACAGGTTTTGATGCGCCTCGAACAAGTGCAGCTGTGATCGCTAGGCCTACAAATTCGCTTGTTCTGTATAGTCAGATGATCGGCCGAGCCATTCGGGGCACCAAAGCTGGCGGCAACGCCACAGCAGAAATTGTAACTGTAGTTGATAGCGGATTGCCTGGCTTCGGTGACGTAGGCGAGGCATTCCTCAACTGGGAAGACGTTTGGAGGTCCTAATGACATTTTCGATTGTACCTACCCATCTCGCCGTGAAGGCGATGCGAGACAATGGCTACAAAAATGCCGCTTATGCTCTCGCTGAGTTGATGGACAATTCTATTCAGGCCGGCGCAAGCCACGTTGAGTTGCTTTGCGCAGAGAAGATCGAGCAGCTGCCTCAGAGGCAACGTCGCCGAATATCCCAGGTAGCAGTCCTCGATAACGCAAAAGGGATGGACCTGGAAACGCTCCGCATAGCCTTGCAGTTTGGAAACGGCACGCGCCTTGATTCATCTGATCAAGACGGAATTGGCCGTTTTGGAATGGGCCTGCCCGCATCTTCGATTTCGCAATGCCAGCGCGTTGACGTTTGGACATGGCAAGACGGTGCCGAAAACGCCCTTTTTACATATCTGGATCTCGACGAGATCGCCAATCAGACGATGACAGATGTTCCTGAGCCGATGCACACACCATTGCCAGAAATCTGGCAAAAAGTAGGTGCGTCTTGGGGCAAATCAGGTACGCTAGTCGTCTGGTCAAAACTTGATCGCATCGTCTGGAGGACCGCGAAGGCTCTATTTGAAAACAGTGAATTCGTTATTGGCCGTATGTACCGACGTTTTCTAGCGGACAGGCGCGTTAATATACGTTTCGCGGCTTTTGATGAGGGTAATACCAAATCGATTGCGGTTGATACCCAAGCAAAGCCAAATGACCCAGGGTATCTAATGATCGGAACATCGACCCCCGCTCCGTGGGACAAGCAAGCTATGTTTGCTCCATTCGGCGAGGAAATCAGTATCCACAATGTAAAGTTCAACGGTCAGGAGCACGAGGTAAAAATCCAATACTCTTTGGCAGTTGAGGCTGCAAGGCAGGGGTATAACCCGGGGCGTAGGGATTATGGCCAGCAAGCACGTCGGAATATGGGTATATCCATTGTCCGGGCCGATCGAGAACTAGAGCTTGATGATGGTTGGTGTGACCCCTCAGCGCCGACGGATCGTTGGTGGGGTATCGAGGTGGATTTTCCGCCAGCTCTCGACGAAGTTTTTGGCGTTACGAATAATAAGCAACACGCTCATAACTTTTCAGAATTTGCGAATGTCAAGATCGAAGATCTAATCGGTGAGGGCAGAAGTTTCGAGGATCTTCGAAGCGAAATGGAAGATGATGAGGACCCTCGTGCTCCTCTTCTCGACATCGTAAACCGCATCCAGAAAAATCGAAACGTGATGCGGAATTTGCTAAAGGCACAGACAGCAACAGAAGACCGGCGAGTGCGTAAGCGGCATACTGATGCCGCTTCGCCTGAAAGCCGGGCTACCGAAGCGACGCTGGACCGCAAAGGTGAGGGGCATCAAGGCCGAAGTGATGTTGATGAAAGCCTTCCGAAGGAAGAGCGTGAGAAGCAGCTTGGAAAAGAGCTTGAAGCGCAAGGGCTTCCAGAAGGAGCCGCCAAGGAAATCGCGGCGCGCACCATTCTGGATGGACTTAAGTATGTTTTTGCCGAAGCAGACCTCGAAACCCCTGCTTTCTTCTCAGTGAAGCCAAAAGGGGGATCGATAATAATCACATTGAACACCTCGCACCCCGCATATAGCTCATTGGTGGAAGTGCTTGAGCGCGACCCAACAGACGAAGGTGTTGCCGATCTAAGGGCCAGATTACAGTCAGCAGAAGACGGGCTTAAACTCCTACTCATGGCTTGGGCTCGCTACGAGGACGAGCTGCCAGATGGCCCGCAAAGGGAAAAGGCTCAAGAAACCAGAATGCATTGGGGCCAATTGGCTCGAAGATTTCTCCGGAACGACGGCTAAATAAAATGGCAGCCCTCGGCGAACGCCTAATTGATTTTGTTAAAGGTGCTCGCCGAGAGTGCGTCCTCGCCGCCCCGTATATCAAAATGGCGACGCTAACGCGGGTCTTTAATGCCATACCTGCAGATGGCCAGGTCAAGGTAGTGACCCGCTGGAGGATTGATGAAATTGCGATGGGTGTCAGTGATTTAGAAATATGGCAGTTGATCAAAAGGAGGGGTAATGCCTCATTGATGCTCAAGCCGACATTGCATGCTAAGTATTACAGGGCTGACCAAAGCATAGCTTTTGGATCCGCGAATCTAACTGACGCTGCATTGGGCTGGAGCAAAAACTCCAATCTTGAAATTCTTGAGGTTATTGATCGAGCTCATACGACGCTGAAAGAATTTGAAGAAACCTTGTTCAACGGAACCACTGTTGTCGACGAAAAATTATATCAGATATTTCTTGAAGCTCTCGATACTTTCCCACGTCCTCAACGCAAGATAGATCCTGAAATTGCTGAAAAGGCATCTATAAAATTTGACAATTGGCGCCCATGCCTGAGGTTTCCAGAGGATCTTTACGCATTCTATTCAGGGAAGGAAGCAACGTTGACTGCAGCAGCACGTGAGGCAGCTGCAACCGATCTTGCTCTTCTGCAGCCCCCCGCTGCCCTGTCTTCAGACGCCTTTAAGGTTTGGGTAAGGCTTGCCATCCTACAATCCGCTGAATTTAAAGATATTGACACCTTTATCGTTAGCTCGAGACGTTTCGGCGAAATGCGAAATTTTATTGCCGCGCGCGGCGCGGAAGACGGAAGCTGGTCGTGGCAGACATGGATGCGTTGGATATTGCACTTTCTACCTAATTACTTCTTATTTGAAACGACCAACTACTCTGAAATTGTATCGCGCCCGTGATTATAAATTATTTATGGCAAGTTATGCATAATTTCCCTGTTCCGTAAACCTCATCTAAATCTTCAACTTCGTCTCCTGCCAATATGTTCAGCGGACGCCTCAATTTCATCCGCTCAACCCGCTTGGCATGATCTCGCCGTATTTTTTCTAACCGTTCAGGGTGTGCTAATTCATCCAAAGACTCGCCGTGACTCCAAGTGAATGGAGAGCCGTGATCTAAGGCGTTTTTCTCGTAGCTTTTCGCTTCTTCAAATGCAGCTGGATGTTCGTCTAAAAGCCGAGCCCACTCGATTTTTTGCTGATAGAAACAAAAGGTGCATCCGCTCCGTGATCTCCAGCGGTAATAGTCGGGCAATCCTAGGCCAGCAGCTTCAAGTAGCTCGTGTACGCCTGTTTTATCGATACCAGCTTTTCGAAATGGCAGATGCACCTTCAGGCTATCCTGGCTTGAAATGTAGCCTTCTCGATACTCCTCGTCCGAACGTATCGCCACATAACTGTTGATTTGATCGCCTGACGCTAGGGCTGGGCGAAGCCAGTCTTCGAATGGTTTTATTTTAAGCTGTCTAGTACACCAACGCGTCTGCGGCGAAGGTAGAAAGTTATTATATTCCTTAAGCCAGAAGTCAAAATCACGATCAGGATTTAGTCGCAATATTGGCTTTCCGAGAAACCCTTCAAGCCGACCAAGAAACTCATAGACCTCAGGAAGCTCCTTACCCGTATCTGTAAAAAAGTACTCGATGTCTAAATCTGGCGCTGTTTGGCGCATATATACAGCTAAAGCGGCACTGTCCTTTCCGCCAGAAATGCCGAGAACATGACGTACGTTCATACCGCCTCCTTGTTAAGTTCCGGGCTATTAGAGATCGATAAACCGAGGCGTGCAATGGCGCCAAAAGCAACACTCGGTGATGCCTGCGACTTTCGGATCAACTCCTCGATACTCGCGGCAAGTAAGTCAGCGCCTTTGCGCTCTTCCTCAGTAAGTTCAACTGAAGGGGACGCAGGCGCAGGGAAGTTTGGATCACTAATGTACACAGCCATGCTGGTCCTGCGGTCGCCTCGTCCCTTTAGGTGGGCTAGCCCTTCGGCTCGCAAAAATTGCTGCGCGAGGGCTGCTAGCTCGATTTTAGCTGCGTCGATGTCTCTATCCACCCAATCCCGTGCGGGTTTATTGGCTGCAAGGCTTGCGATGCCTTCTATCTCCAATATGTCCCCCCCAAATGAACCTAATCGCGTGGCTAGGGCATCAAGCCTAAAATTACCTGACAATCCACGAACCGTCTCACACCTGGCATGAAGCTTATGTTGTTCGTCTCCCAAAGCCTCTTGGCAACGGAGTTCTCGGAGCAACGTTGTCGCCAGATCGTTGAGCATGTTAGGATAGGCCGTCTCGAGATCATTCAACACAGCGGCGGCATCGGCCGCTGCGACCTCAGGATACTCACCAAATAAGGCAGGTATATCCTCAAAGAGAAGTTTGTTGGGATCATGGGACTTTAGCCCAAGCAGTCTCAAAGCCATTGCCTCCTGAGAGAGCATCGCAGTACGTTGGGTCCAATTAGGCAGTGCACGCACGCGGCCAACAATTACCTTTGCCACCTCCAAGGCTGTCGGTTCGATTTTACGCCCGTTTGGCAGGATTTTGGCTAGTTCAGACACCAGAGCCACGTGTTGAGTTGTAAGCTCGATGTCCCTTACCTGAACTGCGCGTGGGTCCTGCAACAACCTATCAACAAGGTATGTGTCGAACTGGGGCCGGAAAACGCCATCGAGGTAGATTGAAGTCCTTTGCGCACGTCCGAGCACATATGCTAGGCCAAGAACCGGCAACAGACCGTCTCGCACACCGTATGGGGGCTGGCGCCAAATATCGAAGATACTGGCCAGGCTGAGGCCATTCTCGGCTTTTTCCAGCACGTTATCTGCAGCTTCCCACATTGGACGAAGTGAGTGCTGATCACTTGCGGATGGCGGGATGAAGCCAAACTCCCCATTGCCATTATCGCCATAAAGGCCGGTGCCTACCAGCAGGCTGTAGAACAAACCAGCTTCAGGTGGGTAGCCTACGAAGCCAAGCTTCTCCTCGCCACGGCGGTCTACCATTGCATGCAGCAAAAGGCGCGTCGCCCCCGCAGCATTGGATGATGGTCTAGTCCTGTTAATCAGCTCGTTGTGAAGTTTTGGAGTACTAGGAAATCTGAGGTCAGCAAGCCTAGAAGCCAAAACACTGAGGCCTGCTGGACCTCTGCTTTCGCTTAGTTCATAGGCAGGAGCCTCACTAGGCCCATACCAATCCACCTGATCGATTGCGTCTCGAATCAAATCATCAAGATCAGCCGACAGCCTTCCAATTCGTGCGTCTATCTCCCGCCTTGCCACCGCGTCACCCTCCAGCGCAGGCTGTTGGGCCCGTACTTGCTCGAGTGCTGCAAGATCTGACGTTAGTTCGCGGAGGCGGAAGCTGTCGCGCGTCCAACCAACCATAGCTAGGTGTTCTTTGGCCAAAGCAGCTGCAGCACGAGCAATGCGCTTAGCTACAGGTCTTGTCTCTTGGTTTGCGCTCACCAAGATCAGAAACAGCCCAGCTGAACCCGGGGCCGGAGAATAGCCTCGCACCCGTTCCTCGGCTTCATGGAGTGGTGAGATCCCGACCTCAAACCAGCGTAATGCACCGGTCGCCTCATAGTGTCGCTTTGCAAGAACCGGACTAAGCGCCGGTTGCTCCTCTAAGCGCTTGTAGTCAGTTCCAATCCCGCGAGCTCTGGCATCGTCGATCGCCTTTTCGATATCAAAATCGCTGCCGGCGTAGATCGCGAAGGCGCCAGAATGCTTTCGGAAAACAAGTACCGACCAATTGATAAGGTCGTCAGCAATTTTCTTCCATTCCTTTGCGGATCCGAGACCTATTCCCTGCATTACCACTTCAGGGGTTGGTTGAAGCCCGGATCGGTCTTTGAAAAGGTCAAGCAGTGCGATCGACTTAATCGCAGCTAAATGTGCTACTGACCCGCCACGATTTTCGCAACGTTCTATAGCGTCTACAGCCGTTGACCATCGGTGGCCGTCGGGAGACGCTAAAATGGCTGATTCAAGGTTCGCACGCAGGTAATCCCAAAGTTTGTCAGCGCCAAAACGCACATCGCCAATCTTGGTAGAAGCTAGGTAATCTTGGAATCCATATGGTTCTGCTGATGTCAGAAAGCCAAAAATGCTCCTCTGGCTTTGCCCAAAGCGCCTGCGCGAGATTGGCCCAAGCAAGGCAGCTGTCAGCGGATGCAGCGGCCAGCAATTGGCCAGCTTTGTTGCTAACCGCTCGCTATCGCTTGATCTACCCCCGCGCATTGCTGACGCGACTAGAGATGCCACCAGATCAACTGCAGGCTTTTCAACAGATGTTTCGATTGCTCGCGATATCAGCTCGACCTGCTCGTCAGATGCGAGATTGATAGGGAGGTCCAAGTACCTGCCTTGGATCTTGAGCCACTCATCACGGCCTTCGCGAGACAGGCGCTGCGCATATTCATCAAATGCTTGATGAAGGATGCCCACGACAAGAAGTCGCCCATTACTGCGGGATGCGATTTCTGCTAAATCTTGGAAAACGTGGATGTCACCGTGTTCGAGAGCTGAGTTCTCTAGGAATTTTCCCATCTCATCAATGACGAGAGCAAGCCCTGGTCCCTCGATCTCGGCCGCTATACGTCCAACCCAGTTCGCAAAGAGCTCCTCTGTAGCGCGGCGTGGCAGTCCGGCTATGTTTGACCGAAGAGCTTCGCCGATGACGCTTTCTGCGTCAGCACGTTGGCCAACAACAGGGCAGACATGCCACGGTCGTTCATCGGACCGAAAATGAGATTTGAGCTCATCAACTTCTGTCTGAGCTGACTGGCGGTCAAGCGCCTTATCCAAGACCTGAGGCTCACCCTGCAGCATCGCGGCTAATGCGACGGCCAAGCTGGATTTGCCGCTACCATAGGGCCCAGTCCAAGTGAAAGCACTGTGGCTTGTAATCTCACGATGACGAGCCATTGAATGGAGCGTATCAATGGCCGATTGAGGGCAAATATAGCCCTGCAGTGCGGCCGGATCACCAATGTCTGTATCCACTCGCACAGAACGAGTGAACCGCCGAGATACGGTTACAACATCTGATAAAATCTTACTCATGCTGCAATAGCTCGCAAATCCTGCTTGTATATTTCTCGGAGCACATCCCAAGGGTCGACTGAACAGGCATCGTGCACGTAGAGCTGCCTCATACCTGACGATTCATCCCACCGCAGTCTCTCATTTGAGATGTGATCAAGGCGGGCTAAACGGTCCGCCACAGCCTCCTCGTCCATCAAAAAGACCTGGCCTGGAGAACCGCGCTCGAATGTTAGGAATTCGACCGAAAATGACCGGCGATCTGGATACAGGTTTTTCCAAAAGTCTAAAACGGAAAACAAAAATACCGCATCTGGAAGGGATGCTTTCGGCCCCCGCCTAAACCGAAAGAGATCCCCCACGCCTGCAGCCTGTATCAATCCAAGTTCAGCAAGCGGACACTCCAGGCTGTCTTCTGGAGCACGGCGCGAACCCTTTGTTCCAGCATAATATGTCCGAATGAAGCACTCTATATCACGCTTAATAGTTGAGGAGCTTATGCCGCGGCCCTTCCCCATTCGCCCAACTTCGACTAGCTCTTCACAACGCAGCATTAGCCTTCGTCGCAGCATTTCCCTGTCAAAGCTAGGCTCATGAAACTCATTGAAGGCCCAATGCCAAGCCGTTGCCCGCCCCGGACACGACGCTAGCATCCAATGCAGCAACCATAAAGATCCAGGATGCTCGAGATAGGGATCGTGTCCTTCGCCAAATAAAAAATCGCCTAAACGTCCCGTTGAAATACGAGAATTTCTCTCTCCTACGACTTCTTGGGAGGATAGGATCCCTGTCGCCACCGCCCAGTGCTTCATGGACAAAACCATGTTTCGTCCAACCCCAAATACGGCGATGGACTTTTCGTCATTAAAAATAGCGCCAGGCGTTTTCCCTAACTTTTCTTCCGACACTACAGCGTCATAGGCTTTTTTCAGCCAGCCATAACGCAGAGGAAACGTCTCGTGTCCCGCGAAGTGCAGTTTGCCCTCACTGCTCTCAATGATACTTTTTGCCATAGAATTCCTGCTGGTACACCGTCCCAGTTGATTGCATCGCGAGGGCAGGGTAAGTCAACCTCCTGGTCTCGCAAACCAGTTAAAAGTGGGGCACAATGACGATATATCTCGACTATCAAGCGTCAACACCGATCGACCCGCAGGTAAAAGCGGTGACGATTGAAGCACTTGAGAAGGATTTCGCAAATCCGAGCTCAGAAAGCCATAGCGAAGGATGGCAAGCTCGGAAACGGGTAGAGCAATCTCGCCAAAAAATCGCCAAAGCAATCGGATGCGAGGCAGATGAAATAATCTTTACCTCGGGGGCTACCGAAGCGGACAACCTTGGGGTGCTTGGAGCGGCACTAGCCGCTCCCGCGGGGCGTCGACGTATCCTCGTCGGATCAACCGAACACAAAGCAGTGATTGAGCCGGCGATCGCCGCCAAGCACTTCGGCTACTCTGTAGAACTGATACCTGTCGATCACAATGGTCTCATCAACTTGAACGAACTTGAAGCGAGGCTAAACGACGACGTGGCTGTTGTTTCGATTATGCTTGTAAACAATGAGATAGGGACAATTCAGCCGATAGAACTGATCGCTCCACTTGTCGCTCGATCTGGAGCTTTCTTCCACACCGATGCAACTCAAGCACCGACAGCAGTGGCACTAGACATGCTCGAAC
Organism: uncultured Novosphingobium sp.; assembly: GCA_964609325.1. Lineage (GTDB taxonomy): Bacteria > Pseudomonadota > Alphaproteobacteria > Sphingomonadales > Sphingomonadaceae > Novosphingobium. Next base: position 11,964 of record CAZSTP010000076.1, read on the forward strand.
TTGGCGTGGACGCAGCGAGTTTCTCGAGTCATAAAATTTATGGCCCGAAGGGGGTTGGCGCCCTTTTTCTCTCTGCAAGCGCACCTTGGCGACCGCAGCCGGTAATGTTCGGTGGAGGTCAGGAGCAAGGCTTGAGGCCAGGAACTATTCCTACACACCTCTGCGCTGGCTTCGCCGCGGCGTTTGCACTGATTTATGACGAGGGACGACAGGAAAGTGAGCGGATTAGGAAAATCCGTGATGAATTTGCTAACACGCTCGCCCAAAGTGTCTCTGGCTGTAAGCTGACAACCAGCACACCCCAGCGCCATCCTGGAAACCTGCATTTGAGCTTCGAGGGAGTGAATGCTGGCGACTTGCTAGACAGGCTGCAGCCTCATTTAGCTGCGGCAAGAGGTTCAGCCTGCACCAGTGGCGATAGCAGCTACTCCCATGTGCTCAGAGCGTTAGGTGTAAGCCCTGACACGGCTCGGCAGTGCATAAGATTCTCGCTTGGGCGCTTCACGTCGTTAGATGATATCGCAGAGGCCTCGGAGCTCATCCGAAACGCCGTGTCACAAATCCGTGGAACCGTCGCTAGATAACTTCAAAAAATGTTTCGGCCTAATCTGATATTCTCCTCGTAAAGCGCAGTAGCGTCATTTATCGACAGGTCATCAAGTACGGGCAATGAGCCTCCTGCAGCATTGATCTGCGGAATCGTTAGCGCAGCGCTATCTCCACCAAGCCGATCGACAATCTCCCATAGCCCGGCCTCGTACTCGGCAAAGTCCAGGACGGTGACGCCAACGTAGTCCAGCCAAACGGTCTGTGGCCGGTAAAAACTCAAATTTCCGCCGCGCTGCTGAAACGAGACCCCAGGCGCAGGCGGCGGCGGTAGCGCCGAGAGGATTTCGGCAGACGAAATTTCACCGATGACCGCGCGCAGCTCCAGTTTCACTGCATCCGCATCGGTCTCGAACCAGCGGGAGTGCGGCTCGATCCCGACAAACCGCTCCGGGAAAAGTTGTATGAACGAGTTTGGCAGGC
>CAZSTP010000077.1:0-3913 GCA_964609325.1 uncultured Novosphingobium sp.
GTGCCGGATTTGCGCGGTGGAGCCGCGTCAAAACTCCGCAACCGATTATTGCCAGTATGATTGTAAGCTCAACTTGACATATAAAGCCGTCCAAACTGTTTGACACCCCTTGCCGTTAGAGTATTGTGAACCATGCCTTAGCGTATCCCGTCCGGATACCGTGGCGGGGCCGCAAGGCCGGAAAGGGGATCGAGGGGGATATGGACGCGCTGGCGGTCATATTGGAAGCTCCGAGGCGCATTGCGCTTCGCAAGCTCGCTTTGACCGGCGCGGATTCCGCCGGTTCGGGGTTCACCGGCCTTGCCCCTTCTGACGTCCTCATCGACATTCACTGGAGCGGGGTTAGCGCCGGCACCGAAAAGCTGCTGTGGAGCGGCGAGATGCCGACTTTCCCCGGCATGGGCTATCCGCTGGTGCCCGGTTATGAATCCGTGGGCCGGATTGTGGATGCCGGAGCCGACGCGCAAGAGCGCATCGGCGATTGGGTCTTCGTGCCGGGTGCAACCTGCTATGTCGACGCACGCGGCTTGTTTGGCGGCACCGCACAGCGCGTGATCGTGCCATCGGCCCGCGCCTTTCCGATTTCCGAAAAGCTGGGCGCAGATGGCGTGTTGTTCGCGCTGGCCGCCACTGCGCTCCATGCCATGCAGGATGGCACGCCGCCCGACCTGATTATCGGGCATGGTGCGCTGGGCCGGTTGCTGGCGCGGATCACAATTGCATCGGGTGCCCCTGCACCGGTTGTGTGGGAGCGCAATCCCGCCCGCCGCAATGGCGCGGTTGGCTATGACGTCATTGCTCCCAAGGACGATGACCGTCGTAACTATACCTCGATCTATGATGTCAGCGGCGATGCCGATGGCCTTGATGCGCTGGTGGGGCGGCTTGGCAAAAAGGGCGAGATCGTTCTGGCGGGCTTTTATGCCAATCGCCCGAGCTTTGCCTTTGCGCCTGCCTTCCTGGTTGAGGCGCGCTTTCGCGTGGCCGCAGAATGGGCGCCTGTTGATCTGGCAACCACGCGCGCGCTGATCGAAAGCGGCGCACTCGACCTGTCCGGCGTGATTACCGACGTGCGGTCTGCTGCCGATGCAAAGACCGCCTATCCCGACGCCTTTCTCGATGCCGACTGTCTGAAGATGGTCCTCGATTGGAGCCAATGCGCATGACTATGCTCGAAGACGAAATGGCCCAGCGCGATCAGAACCTGCGGGATGAAGCCGCGATGGAGCCCGATCCGGTTCACACCGGCGAAGTGCGCAAGGAGACCCAGATCATCGCCATTTATGGCAAGGGAGGATCGGGCAAAAGCTTTGCGCTTTCGAACCTGAGCTACATGATGGCGCAGCAAGGCCTGCGGGTGTTGCTGATCGGGTGCGATCCCAAATCGGATACCACCAGCCTGCTGTTCGGCGGCAAAAGCTGCCCGACCATCATCGAAACCTCATCGGCCAAGAAACTGGCGGGCGAAGAAGTGCGCATCGAAGATGTGTGTTTCCAGCGTGATGGCGTGTTCGCGATGGAACTTGGCGGGCCGGAAGTGGGCCGTGGCTGCGGCGGTCGCGGCATTATTCACGGCTTTGAGCTGCTGGAAAAGCTGGGCTTCCACGATTGGGGCTTTGATTTCGTGCTGCTCGACTTTCTGGGCGACGTGGTGTGCGGCGGCTTCGGTCTGCCGATTGCCCGCGACATGTGCCAGAAGGTGATCGTCGTCGGATCGAACGATCTGCAATCGCTCTATGTGGCCAACAACGTCTGCAAGGCGGTGGAATACTTCCGCAAGATGGGCGGCAATGTTGGCGTGGCCGGCATGATCATCAACAAGGATGACGGCACCGGCGAGGCCAAGGCCTTTGCGCAGGCAGTCGACATTCCCGTGCTCTGCGCGATCCCGGCGGACGAGGATATCCGCCGCAAATCAGCCAATTACCAGATTATCGGAAAACCTGACGGCCAATGGGGCAGTCTCTTTGCAGAGCTTGCCGACAATGTCGCTCAGGCACCGCCGCGCCAACCCCGTCCCCTCGACCAGGACGGGTTGCTAGGCCTGTTTTCCCCCGAAGAAACCGGCGGCGGCATCGAGCTGCTTCCGGCAACACAGGCTGATATGCGCGGCGGGACATATGAAACGCGGCCTTCGCTTGAGGTGATCTATGACGAGGTTTGAGTCATGACCACCCTGGCGTCTGATAGGGCGCGCGAACCTGATCGGCTCGATTTCGATGCCGTGGCCGAGCCGGGCGTTGCTGCCGCTGTGCCCGTCGAGGGCGGCGCATGCCATGCCCAGGCCGATGTCCTGCGTGATGCCACCAACAAGGCGCAGGGGAGCGAATTGCTTGCGCGCTATGCTGCCGATTATCCGGTGGGTCCGCACGATCAGCCGCAAAGCATGTGTCCGGCGTTCGGATCGCTGCGGGTTGGCTTGCGCATGCGCCGCACTGCTACGGTTCTGTCGGGATCGGCCTGCTGCGTTTATGGCCTCACCTTCACCTCGCACTTTTACGGTGCGCGCCGCACGGTGGGTTATGTTCCGTTCAATTCGGAATCGCTGGTCACCGGCAAACTGTTTGAGGACATCAAGGAAGCGGTCGAGGATCTCGCCGATCCGGCGCTGTACGATACGATTGTTGTTACCAACTTGTGCGTTCCCACGGCCAGCGGCGTGCCGTTGCGGCTGCTGAAAAAGCAGATCAACGGGGTGCGTATCATCGGCATCGATGTGCCCGGTTTCGGCATTCCGACCCACGCCGAAGCCAAAGATGTGCTGGCTGGTGCGATGCTGAATTATGCCCGCACCGAAGTGGAAGAAGGCCCCGTCCCTGCCCCGGCCAACCGCCCGGACAAGCCGACGATTACGCTGCTGGGCGAAATGTTCCCGGTCGATCCGATGGGCATCGGCCAGATGCTGGAGCCGCTTGGCCTTGCCGCTGGGCCGGTTGTGCCAACACGCGAATGGCGCGAGCTTTATTCCGCGCTGGATTGCGCCGCGGTTGCCGCCATCCATCCGTTCTACACCGCCAGTGTGCGCGAATTTGAAGCTGCCGGGCGCTCGGTCGTCGGCTCAGCCCCGGTGGGCGCGGATGGCACTGCGGCTTGGCTTGATGCGATTGGCGCGGCTTGCGGCATTGCGCAGCACACCATCGATCTGACCAAGGACCGCTTTGTTGCCGCCATTCGTGGCGCATTGGCGGCCAATCCGATCAAAGGCAGGATCACGGTATCGGGCTATGAGGGTTCCGAACTGCTGGTCGCCCGCCTGCTGATCGAAAGCGGTGCGGATGTGCCCTATGTCGGCAGTGCCTGCCCGCGCACGCGCTGGTCCGATCCGGATCGCGAATGGCTGGAAAGCCGGGGCGTCCGTGTGAATTTCCGCGCGAGCCTTGAGCAGGATATTGGTGCGGTTGAGGAATTCCGCCCCGATCTGGCCATCGGCACTACACCGGTGGTGCAGCACGCAAAGCAAAAGGCGATCCCGGCGCTGTACTTTACCAACCTGATTTCGGCGCGCCCGCTGATGGGCGTGGCAGGGGCTGGCAGCTTGGCCCAAGTGGTGAACGCCGCGATGGCCAACAAGGCGCGTTTCGACAAGATGACCGCGTTTTTCGACGGCGTCGGCACCGGCATTGGCGCGGGCGTGTGGGAAGATGTCCCGCAAGACCGCCCGCAGTTCAAAAAGAAATATGCCGCGCTCAATGAAGCCGCGCGCAAGGCTGCGGAGGCTGTGGGATCATGACCCTTGTCCTCGATCACGACAGGGCCGGAGGCTATTGGGGCGCGGTCTATGTGTTTACTGCGATCAAGGGATTGCAGGTGATCATCGATGGGCCGGTGGGTTGTGAAAACCTGCCCGTTACCTCGGTTCTGCATTATACCGACGGGTTGCCGCCGCACGAATTGCCGATTGTGGTGACTGGCC
>CAZSTP010000077.1:4013-9294 GCA_964609325.1 uncultured Novosphingobium sp.
CTGCATTATACCGACGGGTTGCCGCCGCACGAATTGCCGATTGTGGTGACTGGCCTTGGCGAAGAAGAACTCGGCAAGACCGGCACCGAGGCGGCGATGATGCGGGCGTGGAAAACGCTCGACCCGGAATTGCCGGCGGTGGTCGTCACGGGTTCCATTTCCGAGATGATCGGTGGCGGTGTCACGCCGATGGGCACCAACATCAAGCGGTTCCTGCCGCGCACCATCGACGAAGACCAGTGGCAGGCCGCCGATCGCGCGCTGAGCTGGTTGTGGACCGAATTCGGGCCGAAGACCGTGCCTGCGGCAAAGCCGGTGAAGGCCGGTGAAAAGCCCAAAGTCAACATCATCGGCCCGGCCTATGGCATGTTCAACATGGCCAGCGATCTGGCAGAAATCCGCCGCCTGATCGAAGGCATTGGCGCTGAAGTGAACATGGCTTTCCCGTTGGGCAGCCATCTGGCCGATGTACGCCGCCTTGCCGATGCGCAGGTCAACGTCTGCCTCTATCGCGAATTTGGCCGCAATCTGTGCGAATTGATGGAGCGGCCCTATTTCCAGGCGCCCATCGGGCTGACCAGCACGACCAGCTTCCTGCGCGCGCTGGGTGCGGAACTGGGGCTTGATCCAGAGCCCTTCATTACCCGCGAAAAACACACGACGATCAAGCCTTTGTGGGACCTGTGGCGCTCGGTCACGCAGGATTTCTTTGCCACCGCCAGCTTTGGCATCGTGGCGAATGAAACCTATGCGCGCGGCATCCGCCATTTCCTTGAAGAGGATATGGGCCTGCCCTGCAACTTTGCCTTTGCGCGCAGTGCCGGGGTGAAGCCACGCAACGAGGACGTGCGCGCCGCCATCCATGACAATCCGCCGCTGGTGGTGTTCGGCAGCTATAACGAGCGCATGTATATGGCCGAAAAGGGCGGGCGCGGGATCTATATTCCTGCCAGCTTCCCCGGCGCAGCAATCCGGCGGCATATCGGCACGCCGTTCATGGGCTATTCCGGCGCGACCTATTTGATCCAGGAAGTGTGCAACGCGCTGTTCGATGCGCTGTTCCACATCCTGCCGCTGTCTACCCAACTGGATCAGGTGCCCGCCACGCCGACGCGCGAACACCGCGAACTGCCGTGGGATGATGATGCCAAGGCCAAGCTTGACCAACTGGTTGAAGCGCAGCCGGTCCTGATCCGCATTTCCGCAGCAAAGCGTTTGCGCGATGCCGCCGAAGCCGCTGCCCGCCGCGCCGGCGAGATGCGTGTATCGGCAGAGTGTCTGGCCGATGCCTTGCTTGAGGCGCAAATCGCATGATGTGCGCCCTTACCCTTTTCCTGGCTCCCTGCACGGGACGGTCAGACAACCCCATCCAAGCGGAATCCTCCGCGCGGATACCGGAAGAGGCAGTTTGCCTCTCTATCACCAACACTGAATTGGAGATTGGGCTATGAGTGATCCTGATGATCGCTTCGGGCTGAGAACCTACCTCACCCCAGAAGAAGCCAAGGGATTCCACAAACTGTTCATGAGCAGCTTCATCGGCTTCACCGCCGTTGCCGTTGCCGCTCATGCACTGGTGTGGATGTGGAAGCCCTGGTTCTGAACCAAAACGCTAATCCTGCGGCGCGATTTGCCGTTGGATACTACCATCTTACACAAGGATAGAGACCATGTGGAGAGTCTGGCTTATTTTCGATCCACGCAGGGCGCTCGTCGCGCTGGCTGCATTCCTGTTCGTGCTCGCACTGGTGATTCACTTCATCCTGCTCAGCACCGACACCTTCAACTGGCTCGACGGTCCGAATTCGGCGCAAGGCATTGCAACAGCAGCTGCCGCACCGGCTGCAACCTGACAGCTCCCCGTTCAAGAGGCGGTGGCTTAATCACCGCCGCCTCTGGGGTTTAATCATTTTAATCACATAAGCCCGCCGCGCGACGGCGGGGAGGGGTAGAGCAATGGCACTCCTAAGTTTCGAGCGAAAATATCGCGTTCGCGGCGGCACTTTGATAGGTGGCGACCTGTTCGATTTTTGGGTGGGCCCGTTCTACGTCGGCTTTTTCGGCGTAGTGACTGCGATCTTCGCATCGCTCGGCACTGCCCTCATCTTTTATGCAGCCTCACAAGGGCCGACATGGAACCCATGGCTGATTTCGATCGCGCCACCTGACCTCAAATACGGGCTGGCGCTGGCGCCACTCAAACAGGGCGGGTTCTGGCAGGTCATCACGGTCTGCGCGCTCGTGTCGTTCACATCGTGGGCGCTGCGCGAGGTAGAGATTTGCCGCAAGCTGGGCATGGGCTTTCACGTGCCCATCGCCTTTGGCATGGCAATCTTTGCCTATTTCACGCTGGTAGTGATCCGTCCCGTCCTGCTGGGCGGCTGGCACTTTGGCTTCCCTTACGGGATTTTCAGCCATCTCGATTGGGTTTCCAACACGGGATACCAGTACCTCCACTTCCACTATAACCCGGCTCACATGCTTGCCGTATCGTTCTTCTTCACCACCACTCTGGCGCTTGCGCTGCATGGTGCGCTGGTGCTGTCAGCGGTCAATCCGCCCGTAGGCGGGGAAGTAAAGTCGCCGGAATACGAGGATTCGTTTTTCCGTGATCTCATCGGCTATTCGGTTGGCACGCTGGGCATTCACCGGGTCGGTTTGCTGTTGGCGCTTAATGCCGGCTTCTGGAGCGCGGTTTGCATCGTGATCAGCGGCCCGCTGTGGACCAAGGGTTGGCCGGAATGGTGGACCTGGTGGCTTAACCTGCCGATCTGGTCGTGAAGGAGCATTGAGCGATGGCGACCTATCAAAACATTTTCACCCAGGTCCAGCTGCGCGGCGAACCGGAGGCTGGCGTTGCCATGGCCCCCGGCAGCGAGCCCCGCATCCAGGCGACCTCTTTCAACCACCTTATGGGCCTGATCGGCCATGCCCAGCTTGGCCCGGTCTATCTTGGCTGGACCGGCGTTGCAGCCCTGATCCTTGGCTTCTTTGCGATCGAGATCATCGGGCTCAACATGCTCGCTTCGGTGAACTGGAACCCTATCCAGTTCGTGCGGATGCTGCCATGGCTTTCGCTTGAACCACCCGGACCCGAATACGGCTTCAGCCCGTTTGTGCCATTGGCCAAAGGCGGCTGGTACATTCTTGCCGGTTTCCTGCTGACCGCATCGATCCTGTTGTGGTGGGTGCGGACTTATACCAGAGCGCGCGCTTTGGGCATGGGATCGCACGTTGCCTGGGCGTTCCTTTCGGCGATCTGGCTCTATCTGGTGCTCGGCTTCATCCGCCCCGCCTTTATGGGCAGCTGGTCGGAAGCCGTGCCATTCGGCATCTTCCCGCATCTCGATTGGACGGCAGCGTTTTCGATCCGGTATGGCAACTTGTTCTACAACCCGTTCCACGCACTTTCGATCGCGTTCCTTTATGGTTCGACGCTGTTGTTTGCGATGCACGGGGCGACGATCCTGGCTGTCGGCCGGTATGGTGGTGAACGCGAGATCGAACAGATCACCGATCGCGGCACCGCATCGGAACGCGCCGCCTTGTTCTGGCGCTGGACGATGGGCTTCAACGCCACGATGGAATCGATCCACCGTTGGGCATGGTGGTTTGCCGTGCTGACAACACTGACCGGCGGGATCGGTATCCTGCTGACCGGTACGGTCGTCGACAACTGGTATCTGTGGGCACAAGAGCATGGCTATGCTCCGGCCTATCCCGATACCGGCGTGGTTGATCCCGCAACCTTGGGGAGCGCAGGACAATGAGAAAGATCCTAGCAATCGCGGGCATGGCCTTGGCCTCGCTCGCGCTGAGCGCCTGCGAATTGGCGCCCAAGACATCAGCGCAGAATGGCTATCGCGGCACCGGGATGGACACCGTCAAGGTCAAGGCCAAGGCCGCTGATGCCGATGTTGTGCCGCCACCACCCTATGACATGCCATCCACCGAAGGTCCGCGCGCAAGCGCAGCCTATCAGAATGTGCAAGTTCTGGGTGATGTTTCGGAAGAGCAGTTTACCTATACCATGGCCGCGTTGACGCAGTGGGTGGCACCCGAACAGGGCTGCAACTACTGCCACAACCCCGAGAACATGGCATCGGACGAGCTCTACACCAAGGTTGTGGCGCGCAAGATGTTGCAGATGACGCGCAACCTGAACCAGAATTGGGGCAAGCACGTCGCCAAGACCGGCGTCACCTGCTGGACATGCCATCGCGGCCAAGCTGTGCCGGCCAATTACTGGACCATGCCCGGTGGCGCGAAGAACGGCATTATCGGCAACAAGCACGGGCAGAATGATCCCATTCCCGCCTCGGCTTATGCCTCACTGCCCAATGCATCGCTGGCATCGTACCTGACGGGCGATCCCAAGATCGATCAGAACATCCGCGTAAACTCGGAAGGGATGCACCCCACCGCAGCAAACAAGACTTCGACGATGGAAGCCGAAAAGTCTTATGCGCTGATGATGCATGTGTCCAAATCACTGGGTGTGAATTGCACATTCTGCCACAACGCCAACTCGTTCCAGAGCTGGCAGAGCAGCAATCCGCAGCGTGCAACCGCCTGGTATGGCGTGCGCATGGTGCGCGATGTGAACAGCAATTACATGACCCCGCTGGCCAGCGTTTTCCCGGCCAAGCGCAAGGGACCTGAGGGCGACACGTTCAAGGTCAACTGCACCACCTGCCATCAGGGCAAGAACAAGCCCATGGGCGGTTACCAGATGGCAAAGGACTATCCTGCGCTGTGGGGACCTGAGAAAGCTGTAGCACCAGTGGCAGCGCCGGTTGCGGCTACGACAACGCAATAAGCATGAAGGTATAGCGTCGCTTTCAGTGGGACGCTCTTTCAAGGGTTCGGCAGGCTTGGCTTGCCGGACCCTTTTTTTGCCTCTGTTGTGCGGAGGTTCGGAGGTGTGGCGCTTGCGCGGCCTGGAACCGTTGCAAGGAAAAGCTGGATGCGGAGCTCGTCCGTGTCAGCCAAACGCGCAAACAAGCGAGCCGTTATCGGGCTGATCTAGGCCAAGACTGTTTGTTGGGCCGTCCCCTACGCTTTAACGCAAGGATCAGCTTTTGCGGGCTGCCAGATCTGCCAGATGCGCGGGGAATGACAGCGCGAGGGGAATGGCAATCCAGGGCCAGTCGGCCCCGACGAGCGCGCTGCGCAGGCCAATCATCATCAAGGTGCCGGGAAGCAGCATCAGCACGACGGTATGGCAAGCCCAGCCGCGCCGGATCAGCCAGACGGCTTCGATTGCCAGCACGGCCAGAAT
>CAZSTP010000077.1:9394-12978 GCA_964609325.1 uncultured Novosphingobium sp.
AAGATCAGGCTCCACAGCACGTTGAGGAAGCCGTTGAGCGCAAACAACCCGATCACCGTATCGGACATGCGCGAATTGGGGGCCGCGCGCCAGGCTGCTACGCCAGCAATCGCCACTAGTGCGAAGATGATGGTCCAGACAATGGGGAACACCGCGCGCGGCGGGTTCCAATCGGGTTTATTCAACGCTTCGTACCATGGACCAAGATCGGTAATCGTGCCGCCCAGCAAGGCGACGCCCAGCGCCGCCAGCGAGGCGATACCGACCGGCAAGATCCAGTTGCGGTTCATTGGGTGACAGGCTTCAGACCCAGAAGATGTGCGCAGTCCTTGATGAAAATGCGCACGTGGGCCATGGGATTGGCGCGGACCAGCTTCTTGTTCATATAGGCCTGCCAGGTGAGCACCTGCACATCGCGGTCGGCACACATATCGACAAACCGCTCGCGCCGCTTGTCGCTGGAATACCAGAAGTATTGCATGATGCCCAAGATCCAGAACACGCGGCCATGTTCGCGCAAGAAGCTGCGCCGCGCGCGTTTGAGCACGGACGGATTGCCGGTGGCGATGAACGCTTGCGCGGTTTGGGCCGCGATCCGGCCGCACACCATGGCGTAATAGATGCCCTCACCCGATGCAGGCGCAACCACGCCTGCGGCATCGCCGGTGACCAGCACATCGCGGCCATTGTCCCAGCGCTTCAGGGGCTTGAGCGGAATGGGTGCGCCTTCACGGCGGATGGTTTCGCAGCCCTGCAACCCCATTTCATCGCGCAATTGCTTGACCGATCCGCGCAGGGAAAAGCCCTTATTGGCACTGCCGACGCCGATGCTGGCGGTTTCGCCATGCGGGAAAATCCAAGCATAGAAATCGGGCGACAGCTTGCCCTGATACAACACATCGCAGCGCGTGCCGTCATAGCCTTCCGGCGTGGTGGCGGGCGATTTCACGACTTCATGATAAGCGAACACGCATTTGTTACGCTCTGCGCCGGGAATGCTCTCACGCGCAACGCCCGAGCGTGCGCCATCTGCACCGATCACCAGCCGCGTGCGCACCTTGTGCATTTCGCCGCCGCGCGCGGTGCTATAGCAGACGACCGCGCCTTCCGCGCTATCGCGCTCGATATGATCGTAGGTGCCGATGCGGCGCTGCGCTCCGGCAGTTTCCGCCCGCGCGCGCAGCCATTCGTCAAAGACATCGCGATCGACCATGCCGACATAGCCGATTTCGCCCACCGGCATATCTACCGCGCGGTTTGAGGGGGCCACCATGCGCGCGGATCGCGCGCGGGCAACGAGCAAGGATTGCGGAACCTCGAATTCTTCGAGCAGGCGCGGTGGTACTGCGCCGCCGCATGGCTTGGTGCGGCCTGCGCGGTCCAGCAAGAGGACCGACCGGCCTGCACGCGCCAGATCCCAGGCGGCGGTTGCGCCAGCCGGGCCTCCACCGATGACGACGACATCGAATTCGACCGCATTTTGATCATGTGTCATAGCTGGACAGACCTTTGGTTTTCGGTCCGGTGCCGGACCGTTGCTACGCGCATGGCGAGCAATGCGGACAGGATGAACAGGCCTGCCTCCACCGCGAAAATGAGCTGGAAGGCCATGCCATCGCGCCCCATCGCATTGCGGGCAATATCGACGCCCATCGCGCCTGATAGCCCGCCGAGGCCAAACGCAATGGCTTGCGCGGTGCCCCAAACGCCCATGCGCACGCCTTCACGCGTACGCTTGCCAGCCCCTGCCAGCCCCATCATCGATCCGATGGCAGCAACAGCAAAGGCACCGTTGAAAAATCCGAGTGCAGCGACATTGGCGGTCAATGGCCAACCCGCGCCATAACCTGCGGCCATTGCGAGGCCCGCAAGAGCCAGCGCCGAACCGACACAGCCGAGCATCGTCCACACGCGCAATTCTACCGGAGTCCGCCCGGCAAAAGCGCTGCCGCCAAGGCCCGTCACGATCATGCCGATCAGCACTCCGGCGTGCTGCACACCGGACAGGCTGGTGGATTGGCCCGGCGTCATCGCGAACACCAGTCCGGCGAAAGGTTCAAGGATCAGATCCTGCATGCTGTAGGCCAGCATCGAAACAAAGATGAATGCGGTGAAACGGCGGGCTTCGGGCTCTTCGTAGATCTCGCGCAGCGCTTCGGCAAAATTGGGCGGTGGACCATCGCCATCACGCTGCGCCATCTTTAAAGCTGGCGTTTCCAGACGGAAAATCGCGAGGCTGGATACGACCAGCGCCGCCAGAACCACGCCGCTGGCGACTTTGATCAACCGCTGTTCGGAATAAGGATCAAGCATTGCCCCGGCAGTGCCGGCTGAAATCACAATGCCCATGACCATCATGATCCAGGTGGTGGCCGCAGCGGCAGCGCGCCGTTCAGGTACCACGCTGGATGCCAGAATGGCGAGCATGGATGTGCCAGCCGCGCCAACGCCTGCGCCGATCAGGGTGAAGGCAACGATGGCCAATGTCAGCCCGAGCGTGCGATCAACAGCAAGCATGGTTGTGCCCTGCACCGCAAGCAAAGCGCCAAAGCCGAGCACGACCATACCGGCCAGAACCCACGGCGTGCGGCGACGGCCCATGTCCGAACCGTGGCCCCAGATCGGGCGGGAAAGCTGCACGGCATAGTGCCATGCGACAAGCCCTGCCGGAATGGCGGCGGCAAGCCCGTATTCAAGCACCATCAAGCGGTTGAGCAAGGAGGTGGCGAGCATGACCATCGCCCCGATCGAGGCCTGGACAAGACCCAGCCGAATGATTGAAAGCCAGCCAAAACCGCGCTGCATCACAGATATCCCCCGAGGCCGAGCGAGGCGGCCATCATTCCCAAAACATAAAGCGAAACGCCCGTGGCATTGTACCAGGGCGCATGACGCGCCGGGGCCGAGACCAGACGCGGCATCAAGGCCAGTTGCACGATTAGCAGCACGGCCACGGCAGCGGCGGAGATCATATGGCTCCACGCCAGCATCAGCGCGACGACAACCGCCTGCGGCAGTGCCATGACCACACAGGCCAGCACAGCGGCAGGCCGTTCACCCAAAACGACGGGCAAGGACCGCAAGCCGGTGGCACGATCACCTTCGACCGCCTTGAAATCATTGAGCGTCATGATGCCATGCGCACCGACGCTATAGAGAACGAGCGTAATCAGGATGTGCTGTGCGGGCAAAGCCCCGGCCATCACGGCAGCGCCGGTAAACCAGCTCAACCCTTCATAGGTCAGGGCGACAACCGCCGGGCCGATCCAGCCGCTGGTTTTGAAGCGGAACGGGGGGGCGCTATAGGCCCAAGCGCAGATCAACCCGACAACGGTTGCAGCCAGAACCCAGCGTCCCGTGATCGCTGCGACTGCAAGCGAGAGCACCGTCCAGATCACGGCAATGGCAAGACCCCACCGGCCTGCAATCCGGCCAGACGGAATCGGGCGGTTCGGTTCGTTGATGGCATCGACATGGCGATCAAACCAGTCATTCACCGCCTGGCTGGTACCGCAGACCAGTGGTCCGGTCAGAACAATCCCTGCCAGCAAAAAGGCCCAGCGGCTGGTGATCGGAACGCCCGA
>CAZSTP010000078.1:0-12902 GCA_964609325.1 uncultured Novosphingobium sp.
AAGTGGGCAAAGGCGCATGCCGTCTACGATGAATGGGAAGAGCGGATCACCAGCCGCTGGTAGGGTGCTGGCGCAAGTCTCGTTAAAGGTCGGCCAATAAATCCAGTGGAGTAACGTCAAGGGCGCGGGCGACCCTCACAATCACTTCAAGCGACGGGTTAGCGCCTCAAGCAGTGCAGGGTCATCGTCTGGCACATCATGAAATGCCTCAGTTAGATAAGGGCTGTTCCTGTCGCGAGCCCATTCGTTTGGAAACAAAGCTACAGTCTCTACATTGGCGACTGTTGGCACCACCTGCAGCTCTTCGTTCATATGTCGGATCCAGGCTGCCGTTAGGTCGTGTCCGTATAGCCCAGCTTGTGCGGTCAGGGGCGTTGGCCTTGGGTTGAACTCGATGAAGTGGGCTTGGCGTGTCTCGGTGTCGATGATGAAATCCGCAGCACAGAAGCCGGTGAATCGCAGGTCTTGAACCAGCCGGGCCAATGCATCGGACATCGCGGGATCGTGGTGATATCTGTGAACACTGCAGGGGCTGGTGGGTTCAGGGTAGGTTTGCAGTTTGACGGCGTTCACCGAGTCCAACAAAACGCCATCGACGGCTACACCAGCACACATAGCCACTGCCCCCCTTAAATATGCCTGCAATGCTGGTGCTTCGTGTTTTAACTTGAACAGTTCGGCCCAACCAAGTTGCAGAGTGTGGCTATCATGGCAAATTCGCACAGTAAGTCCCGCAAAGCCAGTGTCAGCTTTCAAGACAACGGGCCACCCCATCTGATTTGCTTGCGCGAGGACGTCGGAACTGTTTAAGTATTGAAACTGTTTTGGTGTCGGTATGCCTAGGCGTGTGGCTCGTGCGATGTTCCCATGTTTGCTCAGGCGGCTTTGGTGAGAGTCAAGGTGGCCGAGTGAACGCTTTACGAGGTTCAGCAAACGGCTGGCTTGGGCATTGAAGCGGCCTTGGGCGTCTGCATGTACCATATGTTGCAGCCATTCGACCGCGCTGTCGCAGCCCGGAATAAGCCAGTCAGGATCCCAGCGTGCAACTAACCTGTTCAATGCATGCAAGTAATTCTCGCCCGAAGAGAAGTGCTCGCAGAAATGATTGAAACGCGTGAGGCCAAGAAAGGCGTTTGCTGGGCACAAAGAAGCGACTTGCCAGCCCGATAACGACAGTGCCCGGGGCAGTCGAGCGATCCCGGTCCAGCTGGGCGACAGAAGCACTATCAGGGCGCGAGGAGCCCGTTCGCCCTCACTCGGGACGTTAGATTTCATATCTGCCTGGTCCCTTGCAAAACTGCCTTCTCCCTAAGCTTTATAAGCTCGTTGTTTATTGCCACTGGCGAGGGGTGGGGTAGCCGCAGACGATCAACAGGTTTAACAACACCGGTACCGGCAGGCGCTACACAATCAAGCTTTTTAATTTCAGAGAGGATACCGACCAAAAAAGAGTCCATGATGAGTGGATACCCTTTTGGAGTGGCGGTACGTCATAAAGGTAGGACTGGCCAACTCGGTTCAAGTGGTAGTCTCGGTAATCTAACCACGCGCCAACATAGCCATGTGCGATTGCCAGCCGTTCAAGATGTTCGCGCATTTCTGCGCGCTTCGCGGTCCATGTTGTGATGCTCGCGACCTTGGATGCGATCATGCCGATCATGTCGTGCCGACTTTCCGGCAACATATCCAGTGCTGGAACGACGCTGCGACGCGCACCACAAAAGGTGACATATGCATCGATCTCAGGCGGCTGGTTCATCGAGAGCCTCGCCACGCAAGAGCTTATGCGTGTCTTCGTTGCTTGTGCCCAGTTCAAGCTCCCACTGATAAAGATCTCGATCTAGGAAGCGTAAGGGGCGAGCGTGGTCAGGAAGAGGGTCCATGTAATCCTCCTCTTCTAGGTCGAAGACGTTATCGTGGAAAAGATCGAAAGGGGAGTATCTTGGGTATTCTGCCTCAGCGTAAATTTTCCCCAACAGAGGCTCTTCGTATGGCCGATGGCCATATTGGTAGGCTGTTTGAACAAGCCATTCCAAGGTCGGCCAGTAATAACGATGACGCCCTGCGCGAATGATGAGGGCGTTGAGCATCAGCGCATCAGCGCCGACACTGTCGAGCTCCGGTATCTTGGCGGTCAGCTGACTTCTGACATCTGCGAGAAGGGTGGAGGCAAGAGCTTCCGCCGCTGCCTGCTGCTCAACCATCTCTTGATAAGACTTCGCTATCATTTGAACTCCTCTCTTTGCCCAAAGGGCCTCGTCATTTTGCCACCGGTGCCGGAGTAGGTCGGTTGGCAGGGGATCACCCCTTCTGGACGTGTCTTGAAAATTGCAGAGTTCATGCCCGCCTGCAAGGCGCGTTTTGCTCGGTCGTGATATAGAGATTATTTCAACGGCAATAGTCAGACCACTCCGCCATCAGCATGATGCGCTTTGGAAAGAGCGTGCCGCGTTGATAGGCAGCCTCCGCTTTATCGGCCAATTGATGCGCCATAGCGTGCTCGACGACCTCGCGAGGGAAGCTTGTCGTTTCTCCCGCCCAATCGCGGAACGTCGAGCGAAAACCATGCACGGTGATCGCATCGCGGCCCATGCGTCGCAGCAGCATCGACATCGCCATGCCCGACAACTTGCGTCCCGCGTTGGTAGGGAACAACGGAGCTGCTTTGCTGTCTTCCGTATTTAGCGGCTGAACCCCCTGCAGGATCGCGACAGCACGCGATGACAGAGGGATGCTGTGCTCCTTACCCGCCTTCATGCGCTCGGCCGGAATGGTCCACTCAGCCTTATCCAGATCGACTTCACCCCAAGTCGCGCCCAGCACCTCGCCTGATCGGGCTGCGGTTAGAATGGTGAACTCCAAAGCGCGTGCAGCGAGCGCTTCCCGGCCAGCCAAGTCCTTCATGAACGAAGGCAGGTCTGCATATGGTAGGGCTGCGTGATGCCCGCGCGCCAACTTCTCGGGCTTCGCCAACAAATGCTCGAGATGGCCACGCCAGCGCGCCGCGTTCTCACCTGACCGAAGACCTTGTACCTTTGCTGCGTCCAGTATGTTCTCAATCCGCCCACGAACGCGGCTGGCAGTCTCAGGCTTCACGTTCCAGATTGGTTCCAGCACCGCCAATACATGCGACGTCTCGATTTGCGAAACCGGCAAGGCACCGAAGCGGGGGTACACGTAAGTCGCCAGTGTGTTGCGCCATTGCTGGCGATGCTTCTCATTGCGCCAGCCACCTTCTTTACGGTCGATGAAGGCTTCGGCGATCTCCTTGAAGGTTTTGCCCGCGAGCGCCGCTGCCTGCGTCTGTGCGGCCAACTTGCGGGCTTGAACGCGCTTTCCTTCCAGCACCTCGCCCTTGGCGGCCTGCGTCGCCAGTTCCCGCACCTTGGCGCGAGCCTCTGCTAAAGAGAGCGATCCCGCACCAGCCGCAGGGCCAAGCCCGATGTCACGCGCCTTGCCCGCGACTAGCGACCGGAACAACCACGAGCGCGCACCGCCGTTTTGAACACGAAGATACAACCCGCCGCCGTCGGCATGGCGTCCGGGACCAGCGTTCTTAACGGCGATAGCGGTGAGTGCGTTGTGAACCTTGCGCGGCATGCTGGACTTTCCCTCTTGCCCATGGCGTTGCCCACGATAATAGTGCGGTTGCCCATGAACGCAAGCAATGTAATGCGAGCCATGGCGAACGCATCTTGCAATGAAGTACCGTATTCTTTTGAATTTTCTGAATGCTGGCGAACGAGGGTGTTCAATAGTTTGGCGGACTGCCTCTCCGCCAAGTCCTCTATCAAATCAATAACTTATATCTTCCTGATTGAAGGCCCCAACGACCTTTGATGGTGCGGATGTTGCTGTGCTACCTTCGCCGGATCATTAAACCGTGATCGTGGCGAGGAAGCGGCGGGCGATGTTGCGGGCTTCTGCGGCGGTGAAGCAGCCGGGGGAGAGGCAGAGTTCGAGCCATAGGCCATCGACCATGGCCGTAACCGCGATCGCGTGGAGGCGCTGGTCAGGCTTTGCTACCCCGCAATCCCCCAGGAGTTGTTCCAACCGTGCGCGGTAGGCGGCGTATTGTTCATCATGCTGGCGGGCGATGTCCTTGCGGGTGGTGACGAGGCTCCAGAACGCAATCCATGTGGCGAGCAGGGCCGGATCGGCAATCGGCGGGGTGAAGCTGGCGGTGACGAAAGCTTCGAGCCTTGCCTGCGGGGCCGCTCCGGCGGCGGCAACGGCATTGTCGAGAGCTTGGGCAACCTGTGCATCGACGTGATCGTAGGTTGCGGCCACCAGCGCATCGACGCCGCCGAAGTAGTGCCCGACCAGACCCGCAGAGACGCCTGCTTCCAGCGCGATGGCCCGCACGCTGGCGCCGGTCGGGCCATTTTTCGCCAATACCCGCGCGCAGGCCTCGATCAGGCTGAGCCGCCGTGCATCCGGCTCGGCGCGGCGAAACGCGGGGGAGGGGGCTTGTTCACGCATGGCTTGCACATTCTGCGCGTTGTTATACGAATGTTCAACAAGCAAATCTGGATTCGGGTACATGGACGATCTTTCCGGGGCATTCCGGCACATCTCATCAGACGAGGCCGATCCCGACGCGGACTGGAGCCTGCCGGGCTGGCTCTATACCGATCCCGAATACTTCGGGGTGGAGATGGAGCGGGTGATCCGCCCGTCATGGCAGATCGTGTGCCATGAAAGCGATATTGCGCAGGCGGGTGAGTACCGGACGCTCGATTATCTGGGCGAAAGCGTGATCGCGATCCGGGGTGATGATGGCGTGATCCGCGCCTTCGCCAACGTCTGCCGCCACCGCGCGATGCGGCTGGTCGAGGGGCCTTCGGGTTGCGCCAAGAAGCTGGTTTGCCCTTATCACGCATGGACGTTCGAGCCTGATGGCCGGTTGTCGGGCGTGCCGATGAAGGCGGATTATCCGGCGCTCAAGCTGGAAGAGAATGGCCTTGCGGCGGTTTCGGTCGAAATCTGGCAGGGTTTCGTGTTCGTGCGGCTGGTCGATGGCGGCTTCCCCAGCGTGGCCGAGATGATGGCACCGTTCGAGGCAGAGGTTGCGCCCTATCGCTTTGCGGACATGCGCCGGGTCGGCGATGTGCGCTTGCGCGAGCGTGAGGTGAACTGGAAGAATGTCGGCGACAACTATTCCGACAATCTGCACATTCCCGTGGCGCATGATGGCCTGACGCGTATTTTCGGCAAGTCCTACGAGATTTCGAACCACGGTTGGGCCGACCGGATGAAGGGCGATCTGGTCGACAAGCCTTCGGCCAATTTCTGGGAGCGGTTCTATCAGGCATACGTGCCGCACGTGCCGCACCTGCCGCAGGAATCGCAGCGCCGGTGGCTCTATTACAAGCTCTGGCCGAACATGGCGTTCGACATTTATGCAGACCAGATCGATTTCATGCAGTGGCTGCCGCTGACGCCGACGACCACGGTGCTGCGCGAGATGTGCTTTACGCTGCCCGATGCCTTTACCCCGGATGACAAGCACCGCGAGATGAAGCTGGTCCGCTATGCCAACTGGCGGATCAACCGGGTGGTCAACAAGGAAGACACCTGGCTGATCGAGCGCATCCAGCAGGGCATGGCTTCGGCCAGCTATGGCGCGGGGCCGATTGGCAAAAGCGAGGTGTGCCTGCGCAGCTTTGCCCGCAAAATCCGTGCGATCACGCCGGAGGCGCGCCTGCATAGGGCTCCGCCTGCGGGCTGGAGCAAGAAATAGCAAACCTTCCATCCGTTGGTGTCGAGCGAAGTCGAGACACGTTGCGCGCAGTGTCTCGACTTCGCTCGACACGAACGGGATCAAAGACAACTTCGGGAGTTACACCATGTCCAACCGTTACGACGCATTGATCATCGGCGGCGGCCACAATGGCCTTGTTTGCGCGTTCTATCTTGCCAAGGCGGGCATGAAAGTGCGCGTGCTGGAACGCCGTGATATTGTCGGCGGGGCGGCGGTGACCGAGGAGTTCCATCCCGGTTTCCGCAATTCGACCGCCAGCTATACCGTCAGCCTGCTGCGGCCCAAGGTGATCGCGGACATGAAGCTGCACGATTACGGCTATCGCGTGATCGAGCGGACGATCAGCAATTTCTTCCCGTTTGAGGACACGTACCTGAAGCTTGGCGGCGGCGCGGGACGCACCGAGGCGGAATTTGCACGGTTCTCGAAGAACGACGCCGAGGCTTACCCGAAGTACGACGCGGCGCTGGAGAAGGTCGCCAATGTGTTGCGCGACATTTCGTTGCAGACGCCGCCCAATGTTGGCGGCGGGATTGCGGCGATGAAATCAGCCGCGATGCAGGGCTGGCCGATTGCCAAGCTGGATATCGCCACGCAGCGCGACTTGCTCGACATTTTCACCAAGTCTGCGCGCGATTTCCTCGACGGATGGTTCGAGGACGATCACGTGAAGTCTGCCTTCGCGTTCGATGCGGTGGTGGGCAACTACGCGGGCGTATCGACGCCGGGCAGCGCCTATGTGCTGCTGCATCACGTGTTCGGCGAAGTGAACGGCAAGCTGGGGGCGTGGGGCCATGCGGTGGGCGGCATGGGCGCGATCACGCAGGCGATGGCCAAGGCCTGTGCCGATGTGGGCGTGGAAATCAGCCTTGAAGCGCCGGTTTCCAAGGTGCTGGTCAACAACGGAAAGGCCGCTGGCGTAAAGCTGGAAGGCGGCGAGGAGATTTACGCGCCGATCATTGCTGCCAATGTCGGGCCAGCGTTGCTCTATCGCCAGCTGGTTGATTCCTCGGACCTTGACGAAGACTTCAACCGCCGGATGAAGACTTACAAGACCGGTTCGGGCACGTTCCGCATGAACGTGGCGCTATCTGAATTGCCCGATTTCACTGTGCTGCCGGGCAAGGAACTGGCCGAGCATCATACGGCGGGGATCATCATCGCGCCGGGCATGGACTATATGGATCAGGCTTTTATCGATGCGCAACAGCACGGCTGGTCGAAGAAGCCGATTGTCGAGATCAAGATTCCGAGCACGGTGGACGATAGCCTTGCGCCTCCAGGACAACACGTGGCGAGCCTGTTCTGCCAGCAGTTTGCGAAGGATCTTCCCGATGGCAAATCATGGGATGATTGCCGCGAGGAAGCGGCCGATCTGATCATCGATACGGTCACCGCGCATGCACCGAATTTCAAGGGCAGCGTCATTGCGCGGCAGATCCATTCGCCGCTCGATCTGGAGCGCAAGTTCGGGCTGATCGGCGGTGACATTTTCCACGGCACGATGGGGCTGGACCAGCTTTGGGCGGCGCGTCCTGTGCTGGGGCATGGCGACTATCGTTCGCCGATCAAGGGGCTTTATATGTGCGGTTCGGGAACGCATCCCGGCGGCGGGGTGACAGGTGCGCCCGGCCACAATGCTGCGCACGAGATCATCCGCGACCGGTCGATGCTGTGGAAGCTGCTGCATCGCGCCTGATCAGCAGATAGACCGGCAGGCCTAGCGCAATGAAGCCCGCGCCGTAGGTCAGGGCCTCAAGCCCGAGCCCCCATGCGGCCCAGCCAATGAACGCCGCCCCGACCAGCGCTGCACCCACCAGCACGCGCTCGTCGGGGAGCAGGCGCACAGCGGCGAGCATGGCGATGAAGTATGACAGCATCCCGGCGGCGAGGCTGACCGAGGCGATGAAGGCGAACAGATCACCCATGCCGCGACTATAGTTGAGCAAGGTCACCACGCTGAGCAGTATGCTGGACACGACGTGCGAGCGGACCGGCGTGCCGCGCCGGCCTTCGGCAGCGAACCAGCGCGGGAACACGCCGCCACGCGCCATCGCCCACGGCACTTCGCCTTGCAGCAAAATGAAGCCGTTGAGCGTGCCGAACGCGCTGATCGCGGCGAAGACCGCGACGATCTGGCCCATGCCGGAGCCGAAGAAACGGGCGAGGAAATCCGCGACAGGGGCAGGGGATGCGGCGGCCTGCGCCATCGGCATATAGAGCGCGAAGGCGCCGGAAATGCCCATGTAGACAAGACCGGTGAGGGCCACGCCAATCAGCGTGGCGCGGGGCACCACTTTGCCCGCGTTCTCTACCTTGTCTGCCGGGACGGTGGCGGATTCGAGGCCTAGGAAGCCCCAGAAGGTGAGGCCTGCTGCGGTAGCAATGACACCGCCGGAGAGGGCGACCTCGGGCTGGTCAACCGGCGGCACTCCGGTTGCGAGCAGCCAGATCGCAAGGCCGATCAGGCCTGCAAGCGGCACGAGTTTGAGCGCGGTGGTGACAACCGAAACGTCCCCTGCCGCGCGCACGCCCCGGATGTTGACGAGCGTGAGCAGCCAGACGCAGCCGACAGAAAGCAGGGCAGGGACGGCGGGCGTCTGGCCGATCCACGGGAACAGCAGGCTGAGGTTGCTGACCACCGCGACCGCCACGGCACCGTTTCCGGCCCAGAGCATGGTCCAGTATGACCAGGCCGTGATGAAGCCGGGGATCGGGCCGAACGCCGTCTGGGCATAAGCATAAGGCCCGCCCGCCATCGGCATGCGCGCGCCCATGCGCGCAAAGCTGAAGGCAAGGCACAGCGCGCCGCCAAGCGTGACAGCCCAGCCGATCAACTGGTTGTATCCGAGCGGCGCGAGCGTGGCTGGCAGGATATAAATCCCCGATCCGATCATGTTGCCAACGACAAGCGCGAGCGTCATCCAGAAGCCGAGGCCGCGTTTGGGTGTGGGCATTTGTATCTCTCCGGAAACGACGCAGACGAAGAGTAACGCTTGATCGCTGGCCGTCACCATGTTTGTAGTGCGGATAATGACAAACGTCACAACAGTTGCCCGCAGCGCAGTTGCGCCCGCCTATGACCCGCGCCTTGTGCGTGCGGCAATCGCGATGAACGAGAACGACTTGCCGGTGGCCGAGCCTTTGCTGCGCGCGCTGCTGAAGGACGATCCGTTCGATGTGCGCGCGATCCGCCTGTTTGCCGAACTGGCCGGGCGTATCGGGCGTTATGGCGATGCCGAGAACCTGCTGCGCCGCGCGATCGAACTGGCGCCGCAATTCACGCCCGCGCGCGCCAATCTGGCACTCGTGCTCTATCGCACCAATCGCGCGCCCGAAGCGCTGGAGGAATTGGCCAAAGTTACCGCAGACGATCCCGACAATGCCGGCCACGCCAATCTGCAGGCTGCGGCTTATGGCCGTCTTGGTGAATTCGACGAGGCGCTGGGGCTATATGAGCAGGTGCTGAAACAGGCACCGAACCAGCCGCGCGTGTGGATGAGCTATGGCCATATGCTCAAGACGGTCGGGCGGCAGGCGGACGGCATCGCGGCCTATCGCAAGGCGATTGAACTGCTGCCGGTATTGGGGGAGGCATGGTGGAGCCTTGCCAATCTCAAGACGGTGAAGTTTTCAGACAGCGATATTGCAGCGATGAAGGCCGTGCTGGAACGCGACGATCTGACGCCCGAAGACCGCTGGCACGTGGATTTCTCTTTGGGCAAAGCGTTCGAGGACCGGGGCGAGGCAGAAGCCGCGTTCGCGCACTATTCTGCCGGTAATGCTCTTCGCCGTCGCCGGATGCCCTACAAGGCCGATGATACGACTGCGAACGTCGATGCCGCGATTGCGACATTCACGCCTGCCCTGCTGGCCGGACTTGCCGGACAAGGCTGCGAAGCGCCGGACCCGATTTTCGTGATCGGGATGCCGCGTGCGGGATCAACCCTTGTCGAGCAGATCCTCGCCAGCCATTCGCAGGTCGAGGGCACCAGCGAGCTTTCGGACATCGGCTTTCTGGCGCGCAGCATGGATGGCTATCCCGAGGGCGTTGCAGCATTGCCGGAAGGCGAATTGCGCGAGCTTGGCGAGGCCTATCTTTCGCGCACCCGCGTGCAGCGCCACACATCGCGCCCGCTGTTTATCGACAAGATGCCCAACAACTGGCTGCACGTGCCATTTATCAAGCTGATTTTGCCAAATGCCACGATCGTTGATGCGCGCCGTCATCCGCTGGCGTGCTGCTTTTCCAACTTCAAGCAGCACTTCGCGCGGGGGCAGGGTTTCAGCTATTCGTTGGAGGATATGGGCCGCTATTACCGCGATTATGTGCGGGCCATGGCGCATTATGAGCGGGTTCTGCCGGGTGCTGTCCACCGCGTGATTTACGAGCGGATGGTGGACGATACCGAAGCGGAAGTGCGGGCTTTGCTGCAGCATTGCGGGCTGCCGTTCGAAGATACCTGCCTTGCTTTTCACAAGACCGAACGGGCCGTGCGCACTGCCAGTTCCGAGCAAGTCCGCCGTCCGATATTCCGTGAAGGAACCGGGGCGTGGAAGCCGTTTGAGCCTTGGCTCGATCCGCTCAAGGCGGTGCTGGGCGACGTGCTGGATTGCTATCCCGAAGCACCGCCGGGTTTCTGAACCGACATCGTTGTAAATTGGCCACTCTGCCGACTTAACCATCGTTAATTGCGCTATGAAGCTTGACGATCTGTCTTGCTGCGTAGCAACAATGCGACGCAAAAAAGAAATATGAGGGGTCTTTCTGCATGCGTCGGAATTCGAATACCAACCGCAATGGCCGATTTGTGCGGCTTTTGCTTCTTGCAGGCACGGCGATCAGCATGCCTGCCATGGCGCAAGAGGCGCAAACTGAAGCAGCCGATTCCGATCCCAATGTGATCATCGTGACCGCACAAAAGCGCAGCGAAAACCTCCAGAATGTGCCAATTTCAATCCAGGCACTGGGCACGCAGAAGCTTGACCAACTGGGCGTTGCCAGCTTCAGCGATTATGCGCAGCAATTGCCTTCGGTCACTTTCCAGGCGCTGGGCGGCACCCCGGGCACGAATGTGGTTTACATGCGCGGCGTTGCATCGGGCGGCGATGGCAACCATTCAGGCGCGCTGCCTTCGGTCGGCGTTTACCTCGATGAGCAGCCGGTCACGACGATTGGCGGCAACCTTGATGTCCATGTCTATGACATCGCGCGCGTTGAAAGCCTTTCCGGTCCGCAGGGCACGCTTTACGGTGCCTCTTCCGAAGCGGGCACGATCCGCATCATCACCAACAAGCCCGATACCGGCAGCTTTTATGGCAGCGTTGATGGCGAGGTGAACACCGTCAACAAGGGCGGGCAGGGCTATAAGCTTGAAGGCATGATCAACGCACCGATCTCGCCATCGGCGGCGCTGCGCATCGTCGGCTGGTATCAGCGCGATGCAGGTTTTATCGATAACGTAGCCGGTACACGCACGTTCTGCGGCACGGCGACGCGCGATGCAGAAGACAACATCGACGGTTGCCTCCGCGACGGGATCAGCGTGAACAATGCCGCTTTCGTCAAGAAGGACTACAACTACACCGATATCTATGGCGGCCGCGCCGCGCTCAAGGTTGATCTGGACGAAAACTGGACGGTGACGCCGCAGTTCATGGTTCAGGAAACCAAGAGCCACGGTTCTTACGGGTTTGATCCCTCGGTCGGTGATCTTCAGGTCCAGCGCTTTTTCCCGGAATTCCGCAACGACAGGTTCTGGCAGGCAGCGCTGACCATCGAGGGCAAGCTCGGCAATTGGGATGTCACTTATGCCGGTGCCTATCTTGACCGCAAAACCTTCCAGTCGAGCGATTACACCGATTATTCGGAAGCTTATGACTCGCTCTACCAATCATATGGTGGCCTGGCTAACTACTTCTATTATCAGGATTCTTTGGGGAACACGATTGATCCCCGGCAGAAGGTGCTTGGCAGCGACCACTTCAAGAAGCTGAGCCAGGAACTGCGCATCGCCTCACCTGCTTCCGAACCGCTCCGGTTTGTGGGTGGTGTGTTCTACCAATACCAGTCGAACATCATCAATCAGGATTACCAGATCGCCAATCTCGGGCCGCTGGTTTCAGTGAACGGTCGGGCCGGCACGCTCTGGCTGACGCAGCAAGAACGCATTGATCGCGACTACGCAGCATTCGGCGAGTTCAGTCTCGATGTGTCGCCAACCGTGACGCTGACGGCTGGCGGGCGTCTTTTCCATTATGATAACACGCTGGTCGGTTTCTTCGGCTTCGGCCGCAATCCGGCGTTCATCCAGGGGGCAGACGGCAATCCTCCGCCGAATGCTGCGGGCTCCTCGCGCACCGGCGTTGCAGCTTGCTTCACGCAATCGGGCGTGCGGCTTCGCGATGCCCAATTGGCCGGGCAGGCCAACACGACTTTGCTTCCGCCAGAAGTCGCAGGCGGTCCTTGCACCAACCTTGGCGAGTTTACCGCCGATGGCGTCAAACCGGTCAAGGCGTCGGGTACGGGCGGCACCTATCGCTTCAACGCGACGTGGAAGCCCAACAGCGATATCCTGACATACGCCACGGTTTCGCGCGGGTTCCGTCCCGGCGGGATCAACCGCCGCGGTGATTTCGGTGCCTATGAGCCTGATTACCTCACCAATTACGAGGTCGGTTTCAAGACGACGCTGGCCAACGGGCTGCTTCGCCTGAATGGTGCGGTGTACCAGCAGGACTGGAAGAACTTCCAGTTTGCCTATCTTGGCCCCAACAGCTTCACGATCATCACCAATGGTCCGAATGCGCGCATCCGTGGCTTTGATATCGACGCTTCGATCTCGATCGACAGGCTTAGCCTGAACGTTTCGGGCGCCTATACCGATGCCAAGATCAGGAACAACCTGTGTGCCGCGGTCGATCCGACGTTTACCTGTTCGGGCGCAGACAACAGCATCACCGCGCCTGCCGGAACCCGCCTGCCGATCACGCCGCAATGGAAGATGAGCGGCACGGCGCGCTATACGGTGCCGATGGGTGCGGCCAAGTTCTATGGTCAGCTCAATGCCACCTATCAGGGCTCTGCCAGCTCTGATTTGCGGGTGGACTTTGCCGCAGCGCAGGGCCGCCTTGAAGG
>CAZSTP010000079.1:0-9760 GCA_964609325.1 uncultured Novosphingobium sp.
AATCCCCTGCCGCAACGGCCCCCCGACAAACACCGTCATGCTGAACTTGTTTCAGGGTCCATTTCTCCCCACGAACAGCCGTGCACGTTGATAGATGGATGCTGAAACAAGTTCAGCATGACGGAGTTTGGATTTTACGTTGCCAAAGGGGAGGCGGCCTTATTGCGGATCATCGGTGGCGGGCGGCTCTGTGCCCAGCGCATAGGATGATGCCACGCAGGTGATGGAAAACCCGGGTTTCAGCTTGGCCCTGATCTTCGAGACGATGACTTTGACCGACGAGGGTGACAGGTCCTTTTTGCCGGTGGGCGATTTGCACAAGTCATATGTGGGCACTTTTGCCGGGGCGCGATGGATCAGGGTCGAGAGAACTTCCTGTTCACGGTCATTCAAAGGTTCATCGCACCACAGCGACGTGTCGGCCAGCGGGACCTGCAGTTTCGCGGCCTTGTTGCCCGCAATACTATAGCGGCGGTAGACGGCCAGCAACTTGGCTTGTGCTTCGGGCACGGGGATGCGCTGGTCGATCACGTCATCATAGCCTGCCATCAGCAGCTTGCTGCGGTCTGGCGGCATATTGCCGATCATCACGGCGATCTTGGGCTTGCCTTTCCAGATGGGCAGGTAAAGCCGGATCAGGTTTTGCAACCTGCGCGCATCATGCCCCACTGCAAATAACGCATCATAGGTTTCTCTGCTTGAGGAGAAATTGCCAATATAGGATTCCGAAACAACAGATACATTTTGATTGGGGGCAACCAATTGCAACCACGCAATCGCGCTGATGTCCTTTATCTCGCCAACCAGTGCGACACGGACAGCCAGTCGCTTCAAGTCACTTAAGGCGAACATGGGATGAAGTTCATCCAGAGCCTCGTGATTGAAGGAGTTGTTCTCGTCCATCGTTACCTTTGTCGCAAAAGGCAGCATACCCAACCTCTTGATTAAGGATTTTCCGGTCGACAATTTTATGCAGACCAAGGCAAGAATGTCTTGCCGGGGTCATCTTAGCGCCAATGGTCCAAAATGGACAAGTCCTTATAATCCCTAACAAAATTTAACCGTTCTGGATATCGGTGCGCCATAAGCTATTGATAAAATTAGTTAAAAATTATACGAAATTTTTTCGGATAGGTGAATTTGGATAAATTGAACGATTTTTATTTTTGCAGACTTGTATTACCAATCATAAATATAAATTATTTTTTTAAAGTAAAAAAATTCACGGTCCAAAGTAAAATATGTTAATATATCCGGACGGATACGGTTTTTTTTAGCTGTGCAAGTAGGGATGGTTTTATCGGCAAATGCCCGGCGGATTTTGCTCCGAATTGGAACATTGATACAATGTATCAAGTGCTGCCACGGTATCGAATTTGTCGTTTTGCAACTTTTTGATGGTAGCGCTTCGGAATAGCTTTTGATGTATCCTGTGCAATCGAACGTCATCTGACCCTAAATCAATCCCTTCGCCTTCAACGAGGTATGCCCCTCTCTGCCGATGATAATATGATCGTGGACGGTGATGCTCATGAGCCGGCCCGCTTCGGCGATCTTGTTGGTGATCTGGATATCGGCGCGGCTGGGCTGGGGGGAGCCGGAGGGGTGATTGTGGACGAGGATCATCGAGGCAGCGCCGATCTCCAGCGCTTTCTTGATGACCTCGCGCGTGTAGATCGGGCTTTCATCGAGCGTGCCTTCGCTGACGAGGTGATCGAGGATCAGCATGTTCTGCGTGTTGAGATAGAGCACGCGGACCCGTTCGACATTGAGGTGCGCCATATCGATGTGCAGATAATCGAGCAGCGCCTGCCAATTGGACAGCACGGGCTGTTCGCGCACGGTGTTGCGCGCAAGACGGCGTGCGGCCAGTGCGACGATGCGCAAGGCAGCGGCGCTGGTTTCGCCCATATTGGGGTGAAGGGCCAGGGCCTGCGGATCAGCGGTCAGCACGGCGGCGAGGCTGCCGAAGCGCTGGATCAGGGAGCGGGCGATGGGCTTGGTATCGATGCGCGGCCTTGCCACCATCAGCAAGTATTCGATGACTTCATGATCGGCGAGCGCATCTTCGCCGCCGGTTAACAGCCGCTTGCGCAGGCGGGCGCGGTGGCCGCTGGTGTCCGAACCGTCAAAGCCTTCTCCTTTTTTCGCGGAGGCCGGACTTTGTTCAGGAAAGAGTTGGTCTGGATCGGGCATGGACGTTTGGCGGGCACCTCTTGCGGGTTTGCGCGTTTTGTGGGGCGCAAGTGAATACAGTGCATTGCCCAAGCCGGGGGAGTGCGCAAGAAGGGGGCCAATGGCAGATAGCTTCGAAATGGCGGAAACCGGCGCTTCTCCCTTGCCCGAAGGAGTGGTGCGCCGAAGCCGCTGGCGCCGGATCGGCGTGCCTGCACTGGCGGTGGTGCTGGTGGCGGGCGCGGGCCTGTGGCTATCGCGTGAGCAATTGGCCGACCGCATTATTGCGGGCCAGATTGCCGCCTATGGTCTGCCCGCGACTTACGAGATTGAAAGCATCGGCCCGGGCGCGCAAGTGTTGCGCAATGTGGTGGTGGGTGATCCCGCGCGCCCCGACCTGACCATCGAGCGCGTGCTGGTGGCGCTGGAATACCGCTGGGGCGTGCCAGTGCTTGGATCAATAAAAATAATAAAGCCAAGGGTTTACGGGCAATATTTGAACGGCGCATTGAGTTTCGGCACGCTCGACAAGGTGCTTTTTGCAAAGACCGATGATGGAGATGCGCATGTGTTTCCTCAACTAAACCTCACGGTCGAAGACGGTCGCGCCCTGATGCTGACCGACTTTGGCAAAGTGGGACTGAAGCTGGATGGCGCGGGCGCTTTGCAAAACGGTTTTTCCGGAACGCTGGCGGCGGTTGCGCCCAAGCTGGCCGGCGGCGGATGCGTGGGCGAGGGCGCGACTCTGGTTGGCAAGATCGCCATTCGCGATGAACGTCCATCGTTTGCGGGGCCGCTGCGCCTGGCTGGGCTGGCTTGCGAAAGCGGAGTGCGTTCGGGCGCGGTGGCGGTGCGGATTGACGGGCAGGCCGATAAAGGGCTGGCCGGTTTTGCCGGGGACGCGAAGCTGCGCAGCGCAGCGCTGATTGCTCCGGGTGTGGCCGCCGCATCGCTCGATCTCGATACGCGGCTGGGCTGGCGCGAGGGCGTTTTGACCGGGCGGATCGACGCCACTGCGGGCGGTGTGCAAAGCGGCGGCGTGAATGTCGGGATGCTGGGCGTCGAAGGGCTGGTGCGGGCGCGCGACGGGTTTGACAAAGCCGAGTTTCGCGGGACGGTGCGGGGACAGGGCTTGCGGCAAGGGCCTGCGCTGGATCTGGCGCTGGCCGATGGGCAGAAACGCTCCGCCGGGACGCTGCTGGCACCGCTGCTGGCGCAAATGCGCGCGGGCCTGAAACGCGAGGAGCGCGGGAGCCGTCTGACAGGCGAGATATCGCTGCGGCGCAACGGCGCTTCGGGCATGACGCTGGTGGTGCCGCAAGCACGGCTGGTGGGCGGCAGCGGGCAGGACTTGCTGACTTTGTCCAAGTTTCAGGTGGCATCGGGCAGTGGCGAGGGGCCGCCCCTGCTGGCGGGCAACTTTGCCACAGGCGGCACAGGCCTGCCGCGTGTGACAGGGCGGATGGAGCGCGGGCGGGCGGGGCAGGCGCTGTTCCGGCTGACGATGGCGCCGTGGCGCGCGGGCGGCGGGTCTTTGGCGATCCCCGCGATGATGATTGCGCAAGGCAGCGATGGAACGCTGGACTTTGACGGGACGACGCTGGTTTCGGGCGCGATTCCGGGCGGTGCGGTGGAGAACCTCAACCTGCCGGTCAATGGCAGCTATGGCGCGCGGGGCGAATTGGCGCTGTGGACGCGCTGCGTGAATGCGCGGTTTGATCGCCTGATGCTGGGGGCGATGGCAGTTGACAGCAACAGGCTGAACCTGTGCCCGCCCGGCGGTAGCGCGATTGTCCGCAACGGTGCGGGCGGCTGGCGGGTGGCCGCCGGTACGTCGGCGCTCGATCTGTCTGGCCGGTTGGGCGCAACGCCGATGGTGGTGAAGACCGGCGCGGTGGGCTTTGCATGGCCCGGGGTGCTGGTGGCCAAGGCGGTGGACGTGACGCTGGGGCCGCCCGAATCAGCAACGCGGCTGCGGCTGGCCGATCTGGATGCGCGGCTGGGCAAGGATTTCACGGGCAAGTTTGCAGGCGTCGAGGCGCGATTGGCTGCCGTGCCGCTGGATGTGACGGGGGCGGCGGGGCAGTGGCGCTTTGCCAATGGCGCGCTGGTGCTTTCGGGCGTGGGGTTCGATCTGGCAGACCGGCTTGACCCGGCGCGGTTCGAGACCTTGCACAGCGAAGGCGCGACGCTGACTTTGGCGGATAATCGCATTACCGCCAATACCTTGCTGCGCGAAGCCAAGACTGGGCGCGAAGTGGGGCGTGCGGCCATCCGCCATGATCTGGGCAGCGGGACGGGGCGTGCCGATCTGGCGGTGGACGCGCTGGTGTTCGACAAGGCATTCCAGCCCGCGCAACTGACCCGGCTGGCGCTGGGCGTGGTGGCCAATACCGTGGGCACGGTGCGGGGGCAGGGCGTGATTGACTGGAACGCGCGCGGGGTGACCAGCAGCGGGCGGTTCGGCACGGACAACCTCGATCTTGCCGCCGCCTTCGGGCCGGTGAAGGGGCTTTCCGGGACTATCGAATTCACCGATTTGCTCGGCATGGTGAGCGCACCCAACCAGAAGCTGAAGGTCGCCTCGATCAATCCCGGCATCGAGGTGAACGACGGGGTGATCGACGTTTCGCTGCTGCCCGATCAGGTGCTGCGTCTGCATGAGGCGAACTGGCCGTTTCTGGGAGGAACGCTGCGGCTTGAGCCGACCGATCTGCGCCTGGGGCTGGCCGAAGCGCGGCGCTATACGCTCAGCGTCGCGGGCATTGATGCGGCCAAGTTCCTTGAGAAAATGGAGCTGGGCAATCTGGCCGCGACAGGCACGTTCGACGGGCAGTTTCCGCTGGTGTTCGATGCCGATGGCGGGCGGATCGAGGAAGGCTCGTTGATATCGCGCGCGCCGGGGGGCAATGTTTCCTATGTTGGCGCGCTGACCTATGAAAACATGGGGGCGATGGCGAATTTTGCGTTCTCGGCGCTGAAATCGCTGGATTACAAGACGATGACGATTGCGATGCGCGGCGATCTGGAAGGCGATATCATCACCAATGTCAAATTCGGCGGAGTCAGCCAGGGCGAGGGGACGAAGCGCAACTTCATCACCCGCCAGATCGCCGGTCTGCCGTTGCAATTCAACATCAACATCCGCGCGCCATTCTATCAACTGATGACATCGATGAAGGCGCTGTACGATCCGGCAGCGATCAAGGACCCGCGCACGCTGGGCCTTGTCGATATGCAAGGACGCGTGGTGCGGCGGTTTACCAATGGCTTGCGGGCCACGGGCGCGCCGGTGATCGTCCTGCCCGTTTCACAACAGAACATTCAGGCTGCAGAAAGCGGAACCCTGCCATGAAGCATGTGCAATTGACCCGATGGGTGATCCCTGCGACGGTATTCGCGATGAGGGATGACACATCACGATTGTGGCGGCGCGGCCTGTTGGCGCTGCCGTTGGTGGCCGGTTTGGCCACGGGGGGCTGCATTTCGGTGAATGCACCGGACAAGCCCATCGTGATCGAACTGAACATCAACATCAAACAAGAGGTTGTTTATCGTCTTGCGGCGGATGCCGAAAACACGATCGACAGCAATCCGGACATCTTCTGATGGTCCGCGATCATGGTAGGATGATGCAGATGGCGCAGTTTTCTGTTCGCAAAGGCTTGATGGCGATAGCTGCAACCGGGCTTGTGCTGGGCGCGGTCACACCGGTTGTGGCTTATGCACAGGCCCGCGATCCCGCTTATGCCGCAGCCCGTGCCGCCGGGCAGGTGGGCGAGAAGATGGACGGCTATCTCGGCTATGTAACACCGCCTGCGCCCGCGTTGCGCGCGGTGGTGGAAGACATCAACATCAAGCGCAAGGCCGTTTACGCGGGCAAGGCGCAAGCCAATAACGCCACGGTTGAGGAATATGCGCTGACATCGGGCTGCCTGCTGATTGCGCAAACCAAGCCGGGCGAGAAGTATCAGGCCCCCGACGGATCGTGGCAGACGCGTGGTGACGGTCCGCCGCTGCGTGATTCGCGCTGCCCGTAACGCATTTTTCGCATACGAATCACCAACGCAATTCCGCCCTTTTCCACGTAAGTGGCGAAGGGCGATTGCTTTTGCGGTGAAAGCATGGGCCAAGCCCCCCTGTAGCGGTTGACTCGTAGTTACCCCCCGCCTAAGGGGACGGCGCCCTCGGCGGTGAACCGTCGTTTATGCTGCACTTTTGGTCGGGCAACTGACAGGAGAGATGGCGTGAATGATGAGCCGCTAGAGATCGCACCTATCGGTGAGGATGCGCGGATCGACGCGCTCGACAAGCGGTTGAAAGCGCTTCGAGAGCAGGAAGATCAACGCACCCAACCAAAGGCAGGCGGGGAAACCGATGCGAATTATCGCTTGGGCAACCGTGTGCTGGCGGAACTGATTGGCGGTCTTGCAGGCGGCGCGTTTATCGGCTGGGTCATTGACCAGTTTGCCGGAACAAGCCCCGGAGGGTTATTGGTGATGTTGTTCATGGGGGTCATCGTGGCATTCCGGAACATCATCCGACTTTCGAGCCGGCGCCCCGAATAAGGGCGCTGTTGTTGTATTCGAGTGATACGGGGTTTTGCGCGTGGCCGAAGGCAAGGTCGATCCGGTACACCAGTTCACGATTGAGTCCCTGTTCGGGACCGATCAGTGGGCGATTGGTGGCTACAATATCGCGTTCACCAATTCCGCACTGTGGATGGCGATCACCACGCTGGTGCTGATCGTGTTCGTGGCGGGTGGTTCCAAGCGCGAGCTGGTTCCGGGCCGCTGGCAAATGGCGGTTGAGGGACTGACGGGCTTTGTTGACGATCTGCTGATGGCGAACATCGGCAAGTCGGGTCGCAAGTACCTGCCTTATGTGTTCTCGCTGTTCGCGTTCATCCTGTTCGCCAACATGCTCGGCCTGATGCCGTTGGCGCTGTTCGGGGTTCACCCGTTCACGTCGACCAGTCACTTCACCGTCACCGGTGTGCTTGCCATCATGAGCTTTGCGATCGTTCTGGTCGTCGGCTTTGCCAAGCATGGCCTCCACTTCTTCTCGCTGTTCGTGCCGCACGGTACGCCGGTTCTGATGATCCCGATCATTTTCCCGATCGAGCTGATCTCGTTCATGGTGCGTCCGTTCAGCCTTGGTCTGCGTCTCTTCGTTGCGATGATGGCCGGTCACGTTCTGCTCGAAGTGCTTTCGGGCTTCGTCATCTCCGGCACCAATGCCGGAGTGGGCATCTTCTTCCTCGCCGCACTGCCAAGCTTCTTGCTGATGATTGGTATCTGCGCGTTGGAGCTCTTGGTTGCAGGCATTCAGGCTTATGTCTTTGCCCTGCTGACGTGCGTTTATCTGAACGACGCCGAGAACCTTCACTAATACCTGTAACCCACCAAAATTTGGAACTGTTGTTCCATTCGGATTTGAGAAAAGGGAGTTTTTGACATGGACGCAGAAAGCGCAAAGCTGCTCGGTGCTGGTCTCGCCGCTGTTGGCGCCGGTCTTGCCTCGCTCGGCGTGGGCAACGTGTTTGCCAAGTTCCTCGAAGGCGCGCTGCGCAATCCGGGCGCTGCTGATGGCCAGCAGGGCCGTCTGTTCATCGGCTTTGCTGCTGCTGAACTTCTCGGCCTGCTGTCGTTCGTCGTCGCGATGATCCTGATCTTCGTCGCCTGATCGGCTGCGAACTTCACAGATTGTTGAAATGCTGGCCGGGGTTCGCCCCGGCCGCCTGACGCCCGGACACCCGCGATGCCTCAGATTGAACAGCTTGCCACCACTTATGCCAGCCAGGTTTTCTGGCTGCTGGTGTTCTTCGGCATCATCTTTTTCGTGATCGGCCGGGGCATGGTGCCCAAGGTCATGGCCACGATGGATGGCCGCGACAAGCAAATCGCCGACGACCTTGCCGCTGCGGAAGCCGCGCGGGCCGCCGCCGATGCCGAGGAAGAATCCTGGCGCGTCCAGGCGAACAAGCAGCGTGCAGAGGCGCAAGCCCTGATCGTTGCCGCCAAGGCGGATGCCGCCAAGGCTACCGAAGCGACGCTTGCCGTTGCAACGGCCCGTATCGATGAAACACTGACCTCTGCCGAGGCCCGTATCGCCGCTGCCCGCGCTGCTGCGCTGGGTGAAGTGGAAGGCGTTGCTGCCGAGGCCGCGCAGGATATCGCAAGCCGCATCGCCGGTCTGTCGATTTCTGCCGATGAGGCACAGGCCGCCGTGAAGGGAGTTCTCGCTCATGGCTAATCACGCTGAAACGACCGCTGTCGTTGAACATGGCGACGGTGGTGTTGAGCACCACGTTGAGCCTTCTGCACTGGGCCTTGGCCCGGGCGCATGGGCAGCGCTCGCCATGGTTGTGTTCCTTGGCATTCTGGTCTGGAAAAAAGTCCCCGGCGTGATCGTCGGCGGTCTCGACAAGCAGATCGATGCCATCCGCAAGCAACTCGACGAAGCCAAGGTGCTGCGCGCCGAAGCCGAAAAGCTGCGCGCGGAATATGCCGCCAAGATCGCCAATGCCGAAAAGGATGCGGCGTCGATGGTTGAGCATGCCAAGACCGAAGCTGCGGCCATCGTGACCAAAGCCGAAGCCGATGCCACCGCGATGATCGCGCGCCGCGAAAAGATGGCCGCCGATAAGATCGGTGCCGCCGAACGCGCCGCGGTCGATGAACTGCGCGCCAAGGCTGCTGAAGCAGCAACCGCTGCCGCACGCAACCTGATCGCCAAGAACCACTCCGCCGGAGCCGACAAGGCGCTGGTCGATGGCGCGATTGCCGGATTGGTGAACTGATCGCTTAAACGCGGTTCAGTACTGACAG
Organism: uncultured Novosphingobium sp.; assembly: GCA_964609325.1. Classification (GTDB taxonomy): domain Bacteria; phylum Pseudomonadota; class Alphaproteobacteria; order Sphingomonadales; family Sphingomonadaceae; genus Novosphingobium. Next base: position 9,006 of record CAZSTP010000079.1, read on the forward strand.
ATCAAAAAGCCCCTTCCGGTTCGTCCGGGAGGGGTTTTTGGTTTTGGGGCTACGGTTGAAGGTGGCGTTCGACGTCCTGTTTGCCGTGCAGGATGCGGATGATGTCGATGCGCTCTGGTTTCATCCGGTAGTAGATCATGTGCGCGCCGCTGCGGATTTTGAACAAATCCGTGAGAAGGGTGCGGCGCCCGATAGTTCTATCTTGGGCAAGTCCGCCACATACTTCGCGCAATTCCAAAACGTAATTGTTGGCTTGGGCAACACCCCAATTCGCGGCAGAATACCGCCAGATACCAGCAAGGTCCGCATCTGCCGCCGGGGAGAATCTGACAGTTCTCAACGGGCGTTATACTCGCGGTTCATGCGTTGTAGAAATTCATCAAAGTCGAAGGGCTGTGGCTCGCCGGATTCCTCACCCTCGATCAAAGCCAGTTCCAAGGCGCGTACTTTGGCCTCGTGATCTTCAAGCAATCGAAGCCCCGCGCGCACAACATCGCTGGCAGAGCCATAGCGGCCTGTGCTCACCTGCGCGGCGATGAAGTTGGTGAAGTGTTCGCCGATGGTGACGGAGGTGTTGCGGGCCATTCGAATGATCCTTCAGGCGTTGAATACCAATAAGTAATACAGCCATGAAGTGTTGGCAACGGCCCTCTGTTAAGCCCGCGTCGATCCCCGGATCACCAATCGCACCGGCACGCGCCGTCCCGAGCCTTCGGTGCCGTTGATCTTGGCCAGCAGTTGTTCGACCAGCAGCG
>CAZSTP010000079.1:9860-12697 GCA_964609325.1 uncultured Novosphingobium sp.
CGTCCCGAGCCTTCGGTGCCGTTGATCTTGGCCAGCAGTTGTTCGACCAGCAGCGATCCGGCCATCTGGAAGTCGGGTTCGATCGAGGTGAGGGGCGGGGTGGACCATGCGCCGGCGCGGATGCCGTCGAAGCCGATGATGCCGACTTGGTCGGGGATTGAAATACCACGCCGGGTGAGTTCCTTGAGCGCGCCCAGAGCCATTTCATCGCAGACGGCGAAGATCGCGTCGAATGGTTCGCCCGACTCGCACAGCGCGGCGGCGGCGCGGCGGCCTTGCTCTTCGCGGGGCAGGCCGGATTCAACCTGGACCAGGCGCGGGGTCTGTCCTGCGCTGCGCATCGCCTCGGCATAGCCTTCGTAGCGTTCCTGAAACTGGCGCTGGGGTGAGGTGGCCGAGCCGATGCAGACGAGGTTGCTATAGCCGCGCACGAGCATGTGGCGGGTGGCAAGGGTTGCGCCCGAGAGGTTGTCGCTGCGCACCCACGGCATTTCGTTGTCGGGCGAGCCCCAGCACGTCCAGAGCGTGCCTTGCGGCATATCGCGGAAATAGTCCCACGCGGCAGTGTTGGTGGTGGTGCCGATCACGATCATGCCATCGGCCTTGCGGCGTTCCTGAAAGTGGCCCCAGAAGTTTTCGGGCGCATCCTGAAACGCGACCAGCGTTTCATAGCCGCGTGCGGAAGCTGCGGCGCAAGTGCTGCCGAGCAGCGAGAAGTAGAACGGGTTGATGTCCTTGCGGTCTTGCGCCTCGCGGCAGATCATCACGACCGCGATGGTGCCGGTGCGGCCACGGCGCAGGCGCGCGGCGTTTTCATCGACCTGATAGTTCAGGCGGCGCGCCGCATCGATCACGCGTTGGCGCGTGGGTTCGCTGATCGAGGTATCGCCCGCCAGCGCGCGGCTGACGGTTGACTGGCTGACGCCTGCCGCTTCGGCCACGTCGAACGACGTTACCCGAATGATCTTCCTGTCCGTCGCCATGCAAATTTCCCCAAGTCAGCGTCGCTTTAGCAGGATTGGCGTTAGCGGAAAGTGTCCTTGGCAGAGCGCAGGGCGGCAAATGTCTCGGTAGCGGACGAACCGCCCCACCGTGCGGCCATATCGGGCGTATCGGCGCGCAGGAACGGGTTGGCGGCGAGTTCTGCGGCGAGCGTGGTGGGCACCGTCCATTCGCCCGATGCACGGCGGGAATCGACGTTGGCTGCATAGGCTGCCAGCGCTGCGTTTTCGGGATCGGCGTGGAGCGCGAAGCGGGCGTTGGACTGGGTATATTCATGCGCGCTGTAGAGCATGGTTTCAGGCGGCAGGGCTTTGAGGCGCAGGAGGCTCGCCCAGAACTGGTCGGGTGTGCCTTCGAACATGCGCCCGCAGCCCAAGGGGAACAGCGCATCGCCGACGAAGGCGGTGGCGGCTTGGGGCAGGTAATAGGCGCAGTGGCCGAGGGTGTGGCCGCCCACATCGATCACATCGGCGGTAAAGCTGCCGAGGGTGACGGTATCGCCCTGCGCGACGGTGCGATCAACTGCGGCGATTTTCGGGGCATCGGTGGCAGGGGCGATGACGGTGCAGCCGGTGGCGGCCTTGATCGCCTCGTTGCCACCGGAATGATCGGGGTGCCAGTGGGTGTTCCAGATCTGCGTGATGGTCCAGCCCATGGCGTCGGCCTCACGCAGATAGGCGTCGGCATCGGGGGTATCGATGCACGTGGTTTCGCCGGTGGCGGGATCGTGGACGAGGAAGCCGTAATTGTCGGACAGGCAGGGGAACTGGTGGATTTTGAGCGTCATGGTGAGGTTCTAGCGCAGAATTGTGAAGCGTGTGGAGTTTTTTGGTTCGCGCGGAGGCGCAGAGGCGCGGAGAGGGTGTGCCGCAGGCTTTTTCGTCTTCTGCTCTGGCGTTGCCACAGGCGGAGACGAAGTTATCTCAAGGCGGCTTTGCCGCAAGTGCAACATCTCCGCGCCTCTGCGCCTCTGCGCGAAATCCTTTCTGACAACCACACAAAGCAAAAGCCCGCCCGGATTTCTCCGGACGGGCCTTTGTGTTCGTTGCCGTGAAGGCGCGGAAGCTTATTGCTTGGCCTTGAGGGCCGCGCCGAGGATGTCGCCCAGCGATGCGCCTGCATCGGACGAGCCGTACTGTTCCACGGCTTCCTTTTCTTCGTGAAGCTGGCGTGCCTTGACCGAGAAGTTCGGCTTCTTCGAACGGTCGAAGCCGGTGATCATGGCATCGAGCTTCTGGCCGACCTGGAAGCGGTCAGGACGCTGTTCGTCACGATCGCGGCCCAGATCCGAGCGCTTGATGAAGCCGGTCGCGCCGTCTTCGCCAGCCTGCACTTCGAGGCCGCCATCGCGGACTTCGAGAACGGTGACGGTGACGACTTCGCCGCGACGCAGGGCACCGGCAGCAGCTGGCGAAGCGCCACCGGCAGCAGGAGCACCCTTTTCGAGCTGCTTCATGCCGAGGCTGATGCGCTCCTTTTCAACGTCAACGTCGAGAACGACGGCCGAGACTTCTTCACCCTTGCGGTGCAGCGCCAGCGCGTCTTCGCCCGAGATGCCCCAAGCGATGTCCGACATGTGAACCATGCCATCGACGTCGCCATCGAGGCCGATGAACAGGCCGAATTCGGTTGCGTTCTTGACTTCGCCGGTGACGGTCGAGCCGACAGGGTGCTTGTCTGCGAAAGCTTCCCACGGGTTCTGCTGGGCCTGCTTGAGGCCGAGGCTGATGCGGCGCTTGTCGCTATCAACTTCGAGAACCAGAACGTCGACTTCCTGGCTGGTCGAAACGATCTTGCCGGGGTGGACGTTCTTCTTGGTCCACGACATTTCCGAA
>CAZSTP010000080.1:0-8912 GCA_964609325.1 uncultured Novosphingobium sp.
AACGAAAAGAGGCCCCGCGAAGGGCCTCTTGACGTTCAAAGCATGAAACGGCGGATCAGGCCGCTACAGGCGCTGCATCGCGGACCGACTGGTCAACGTGTTCGGCAAACTGCTGGAAGTTGTCCACAAACTTGCGGACCAGTTCCTGTGCGGTCTTGTCGTATTCCTCGCCATCGGCCCATGCGCCGCGTGGATCGAGCAGCTTCGTGTCAACGCCGGGAACTTCGACCGGCACTTCGAAGCCGAAGTTGGGGTCTTTCTTGAAGGTTGCGTTGTTCAAGGAACCGTCAAGCGCGGCATTGAGCAGCGCGCGGGTTGCCTTGATCGGCATACGCTTGATGCCTTCTTGCGTGGCCTTTCCGCCGGACCAGCCGGTGTTGACCAACCAGCACTTCACGCCGCCCTTGGCGATGCGTTCCTTGAGCAGGTTGCCATAGACCGAAGGGTGGCGCGGCATGAATGGCGCGCCAAAGCAGGTGGAGAACGTGGCTTCGGGTTCGGTCACGCCGATTTCGGTGCCGGCAACGCGCGCGGTGTAGCCCGAAAGGAAGTGGTACATTGCCTGATCGGCCGTGAGACGCGCAATCGGAGGCAATACGCCATAGGCATCCGCCGTGAGGAAGATGAGGTTGGCAGGAACCGGGCCGAGGTTCTTTTCCGAGCAGTTCGGAATGAAATCGATCGGATAAGAACCACGGCTGTTTTCAGCCAGGCTGTTGTCATCCAGATCGATCGTGCGGGTGACAGGATCGATCACGACGTTTTCAAGGATCGTGCCGAAACGCTTGGTCGTGGCAAAGATTTCCGGTTCGGCTTCTGCCGAGAGGCGGATCATCTTGGCGTAGCAGCCGCCTTCGAAGTTGAACACGGCGGTATCCGACCAGCCATGCTCGTCATCGCCGATCAGGGTGCGCGAAGCGTCTGCCGAAAGCGTGGTCTTGCCGGTGCCCGAAAGGCCGAAGAACACGGCCGTCTTGCCATCAGGGCCGACGTTGGCCGAGCAGTGCATCGGCATGACGCCCTTGGCAGGCAGCAGGTAGTTGAGGATGCCGAAGACCGACTTCTTCATTTCACCGGCATAGGCCGTGCCGCCGATCAGGATCAGCTTTTCGGTGAAGTTCACCGCCACAACGGTTTCGCTGCGGCTGCCGTGGCGCGCAGGATCGGCGCGGAAGCTGGGCAGATCGATGATCGTGTATTCCGGCGTAATCGTTGCCAGTTCGGCTTCGGTCGGGCGGACGAGCAAAGTGCGCACAAACAGGTTGTGCCATGCAAATTCGTTGATCACGCGCACATTCACGCGATGCTCTGGCTGGCTGCCGCCAAACAGATCGGCCACATAGAGGCGATCTTTTTCGCCCAGTGCCGCGATAAAATCAGCCTTGAGTGCGGCAAAGTGTTCTGGCGTCATCGAAACGTTGGTCTTGCCCCACCATACGGTGTTTTCCGTTTCGGCATCGCGGACAATGAACTTGTCCTTGGCGCTGCGGCCCGTGTGCTTGCCGGTTTCAACCACCAGTGGCCCGTCAACCGAAAGCAGACCTTCGCCGTTGCGGACGGCATGTTCGACCAGCGATGCTGTTCCGAGGTTGGCAAACAGTTCTGCCGGTTCGGGAAAACCCTGGCTGGCGAGAGATACATTCAGGCTGTTAGCGGACACTTAGGACCTCCCGATGGCGGCGCGTCAGCGGGTAGAGACCCCGCCCTGCGCGGTATTGCGAATACGAATGCGCTGATTCTCAGGTGGCGCATAGTATCTGCGCAATGCTGCGTCAAATGCCACACTTCAACGAAGTTTTTTGCGCGCTCGCTTGCATGTCATGCAACTATCTTTTCAGTCGCGTGTCGGCATAAAGTTGCGCGCGGTCGGTGCTGCCGGTATTCACACATTATGGGCAGTATTCCACCAGACCATGTTACGGCGCAGGCGGACCCCCGGACCATTGCGCTTGTCGATGATGATCGCAACATTTTAACGACTGTTTCCATTGCCTTGCAAACCGAAGGCTTTGTTACCCGGCTTTATAATGACGGGGATAGCGCGCTGAAGGCCATGCTGGACAATCCGCCCGATCTGGCCGTGTGCGATATCAAGATGCCGCGCATGGACGGCCTTGAATTGCTGCGCCGCTTGCGGGAAAAAAGCGATCTGCCGCTTATTTTTCTGACCAGCAAAGATGATGAGGCCGATGAGGCGCTGGGCCTGTCGATGGGGGCTGATGATTACATCGCCAAACCTTTCAGCCAACGCCTGCTGGTCGCCCGGATCAAGGCGATCTTGCGCCGCAGTGATATTGTGCGCCGCGAGGCCGAAGAGCAGGAACCCACCGGCGAACCGCTGCCCGATCCGATCCGGCGCGGGCGTTTGGTTATGGACCCTGCGCGCCATGCGGTGACGTGGAATGATGCGCCGGTATCGCTCACCGTGACCGAATTCATGATCCTTGAGGCGCTGGCAATGCGCCCCGGGGTGGTCAAAACGCGCAACCAGTTGATGGATGCGGCTTATCACGACGATGTCTTCGTCGATGATCGCACGATCGATAGCCACATCAAGCGGTTGCGCCGCAAATTCCGTGTGGCCGATCCCGAATTCGGCGCAATCGAAACGCTTTACGGCGCAGGCTACAGTTTTGCCGACGATTGATGACGCCAGGCCTCTGCCCCGGCCGCGTCTGGAGCGTCCGCGTTTGGGCCGCCGCTGGCGCATTCGCGGCGTTTCGCTGACGACGCGCATCCTGTTCTTCAATGTTATCGCGCTCGCGCTTTTGGCGGGGGGCTTTTTCTATCTCGACAGCTACCGGTCGCAGTTGATCGAAGAGCGTTTCAAACTGGCCCGGGCCGAGGCCGAAATTGCTGCCGACGCGCTGGACGGTGCCACTATCGAACAGCGCCGCAAGTTGCTCGCCCGCATCGGCACCGAGCAGACCTTGCGCTTGCGGCTTTATGACGGGCAAAGCCAGCTTCTGGCCGATAGCTTTGCGCTGGCCCCGCCATCCTTCGCCCTGATCGATCCCGAAACCGAGCCATGGTATCAGAAAGCCGCGCGCCTGCTGGATCGCGGCGTGGATTTCATCGTCAACGCGCCATCGGTGCAGCGCTATAGCGATACCGCCGAACAGCCGGCGGGAAGCTGGCCCGAAATTGCCGCCGCGCGCCGTTCGGGCAAGACCGAGGTGTTTTTGCGCTATGCACCCGACCGCACGCCGGTGATCACCGCCGCCGCACCCGTTGGCAAAGACGGCGAGGTATTGCTCAGCCTGCGCAATGCGTTGGACGTGACCCAATCGGTGCGCGATGCCCGCCAGACACTGGTAATCATTATCGGTTTTGCCCTGCTGCTCTCGATCCAGCTTTCGTTGTTCCTTGCGCGCACCATCGTGCAGCCTTTGCGCGCGCTGGTGCGGGCCGCCGTGCGTGTGCGCTTGGGGCGCGAACGCGAGGTCGTCGTGCCGCGTCTGCCGGATCGTGGTGACGAGATCGGCCTGCTCGCCCGCGCGGTTTCGGATATGACCACCGCGCTGCGCCAGCGCATCGATGCGGTGGAAATGTTCGCTGCCGATGTTGCGCACGAATTGAAAAACCCGCTCGCCTCGCTTTCGAGCGCGCTGGAAACGATGGAGCGTGTGGAAGATCCGGCCCTGCGCCGGCAGCTGGCCGATATCGCCGCGCACGATGTGCAGCGGATTGATCGCCTAATCACCGAAATCGCCGACGCCAGCCGCATCGATGCCGAACTCAGCCGCGCCACATTCGTGCCGCTGGATCTGGCGGCCCTTGCCTCGCAGATCGTCGGCGCGCGGGATGTGCGCGCCAATGCCTCGATCCCGATCCGCTTTGACCATGCCGGCGGCGATACGCTGGTTCCGGGGGATGCCGCCCGCTTGGAGCGTGTTCTCGAAAACCTGCTTGATAACGCCGTCTCCTTCACCCCGGCGGGCGGCGTGGTCGAAGTTGTGGCCTGGGGAGACGATGAGATGGCGCACCTTTCGGTATCAGATGAAGGCCCCGGGATACCCGTGTCTGAACGCGAGAAGGTGTTCGAACGCTTCCACTCCGTCCGCCCGACCGAGGAAGCCTTTGGCGCGCACAGCGGGCTGGGCCTTGCCATCGCCCGCACCATTGCTGAGGCGCATGACGGCGCGCTGGTGGTGGATGACCGGCCCGATGGAAAGCCGGGGGCTTATCTGGTGCTCAGCCTGCCCTTGCTGGCCGAGGATGAGGCGGAATGAGCACCGCGCGACAGGCAACTTGCGTGGCCATCGCCGGACGTGGCGTGCTGATCGAGGGCGCGCCCGGATCGGGTAAGTCCAGCCTTGCGCTTGCACTGATAGATCGCGGTGCGGTGCTGGTGGGCGATGATGGTGTGATGCTTGGTCCGCAAGGCGGGCGCTTGATGGCTGCGCCGCACCCCAACACCACCGGCAAACTCGAAGTGCGCAACGTGGGGCTGGTGGACATGCCGGTATCATCGCCGGTGCCCGTCGCGCTTGTGATCAGCCTTGATGCCCAAGCGCCGCGCTTTATCGAGAGCGCCGCGATGATCACCATCGGCGATGTGCCGCTGCCGTGGGTACAGCTTTGTCCTGACAGCCCCGTCTTGGCGTTGCGCGCCGAGATTGCGCTGCGTACCTATGGATTGATGTTTTCCTGATACGGGACAAGTCCGCTTACGGACTTTTCATCGCCTTCACAAAAGCGCAAAGCAGGCGGTCATGGCGCAAGAATCGAACCCGCAACGCATCCTTCTCGTCACCGGCCTGCTGGGCGCGGGCAAGACGACGGCGCTGCGCACGCTTGAGGACCTTGGCTGGGAAGCGATCGACAACTTCCCTATCCGCTTGCTCGACCGCTTGCTGGAAACCGAACACGGATCGGCGCGCGTGGAATCGGGCGCGCCCATGGCCATCGGGTTTGACACGCGCACACGCGGCTTTGATCCGGCGCGCACCATTGAAATGGTCAAAAAGCTATCGCAGCGCAAAGACCTGCTGATCACCACGCTGTTCCTCGATTGCGCCGGGGCAGAGCTGGAACGGCGCTATAACGAAACCCGCCGCCGCCATCCGATGAGCGAGGACAAGCCCGCCGCCACTGGCATTTCGGCAGAGCGCGAATTGCTGGAACCATTGCGCCGCTGGGCCGATGTGGTGATGACCACCAGCAACTTCACCACGAATGATCTGCAACAGGCGATTCGTGACCAGTTTGCCGGGGAAACGCCTGCCCCCACCACGCTGACGATCAGCAGTTTCGGCTTTTCCCGCGGCACCCCGCCGCTGGCTGATCTCGTGTTCGATATGCGTTTTCTGGCCAATCCGCACTGGGTTGATGATTTGCGCCCACAGACCGGGCGCGATGCCCCGGTTGGCGCATTTATCCGGCAAGACCCCGCTTTTGCCGAGGCTTTTGCCCGCATTCACGACCTGCTCCTGCTGCTGCTGCCGCGCTATCAGGAACAGGGCAAAGCCTATGTCCACGTTGCGTTCGGTTGCACCGGCGGGCGGCATCGTTCGGTATTCATGGCCGAACAGATCGCTTCTGGCTTGCGCGATGCGGGATTTTCACCCACATTGCTGCATCGCAACCTGTCGTCACGGGCGGCTGATATGCTGGAAGGCAGTCAGAACCCGGGTGGCAAGGGATAATGATAACGATGATGGGCGGGGCATTACTGGAAGTCATGTTTTTCGATTCCCAGTCGTTTTGCGTCCCCCGCATCCGCGCCAAGCTTGCATTCATGCAAAGCACGGCAAGATGTTTGGCCGCAGTCCGGAGCCTGTCCTGTCCATGATCGGTCTTATTCTCGTTACCCACGGCGCGCTTGCCGATGAATTCATCCATGCGATGGAGCATGTTGTCGGCCGACAGACAGACGTGATCGGCGTCTGCATCGGCCCGAACGACGATATGGAAAAGCGCCGCAAGGAAATCGCCGACGCCATCAAACGCGTCGATAGCGGTGAAGGCGTGATTATCCTCACCGACCTGTTCGGCGGCACCCCTTCGAACCTTGCGATCTCGCTGATGCAGGCGGGCAAAGTCGAAGTGATTGCCGGGATCAATCTGCCCATGCTGATCCGTCTGGCCAAGGCGCGCAATTGCATGGGCGTTAAAGAAGCGACATCGGCAGCGCGTGACGCTGGCCGCAATTACATAACGATCGCTTCCGAATTTCTAGGGCAGGATGCGTGAGATGGCAGAGCAAGGATACGTCACCCGGGAAACGGTGACGATAGTCAACCAGCGCGGCCTCCATGCTCGCGCCAGTGCCAAATTCGTCAATGCCGTGGCCAAGCTGCCCGAAGGCATCGAAGTGACGGTCGCCAAGGACGGCACAGACGCCAATGGCGCATCGATCCTTGGTCTGATGATGCTTGGCGCGGCCAAGGGCGATACAGTTGATGTTACCGTTTCCGGCCCCGAAGGCGATGCCGATGCGATCCTGATGAAGCTGACCGGACTGATCAAGGACGGCTTCGGCGAGGATTGATCCCCTTGCCGCCTGAAGCTGCTTGACGCATGGGGGCGGCATGACGCGCAAGATCATCACCGGCTTTTCCAACCCCACGGTCAAATTCGTGCGCAGCTTGCGCGAGAAGAAGTACCGGCGGCTTGAACGCAAATTCCTCGCCGAAGGGCTGCGCTTGCTCACCGATGCGCGCGAAGGCGGACGCTTGCCGGAAATCCTGCTGATGGCGCAAGGGCGCGAGGGGCATCCCCTGCTGGACGAACTTGAGGCCGCGGTCGATGCCGCAGGCGGCGAAGTGATCGAGCTGCCCGTCGATATTCTCGCCAAAGTGACCGGCAAGGAAAACCCGCAGGCCGTCGCCGGGGTCTTTGCCGAATGGGACACATCGATCCAGCAGGTAGACCGCAATGCCGCCCCGATCTGGCTGGTGGCGCACGCGATGCGTGATCCCGGCAACCTTGGCACGATGTTGCGCACGGCTGATGCGGTGGGCGCCGGCGGGTTGATCCTGATCGATGATTGCGTCGATCCGTTCTCGGTCGAAGCCGTGCGTGCGAGCATGGGGGCGATCTTCACGCAGACTCTGGTGCAAGCCCGCTGGGAGGAATTCACGTCTTGGTTGCGCGGAGGTGACGGGCAACTCGTCGCTGCCAGTTTGCGCGAAGCGGTGCCCTATCGCGGTGCCGCATATGCCGCGCCGTGCTTTGTCATGGTGGGCAACGAATCGCGCGGGTTGCCCGAGGAATACGAAATGGCCTGTGACCTGCGCGTAACCATGCCGATGAAAGGCCGCGCCGATAGCCTGAACGCGGCGGTGGCGGGCGCAGTTCTGGCTTATGAAGTGCTCGCCACGCTGGATGAGTGAAGGCTGACAGTCCGGTTAAACAAACTGGCCGGTTAATCAAATGGTCAGCCGTTCTGTGCATAGTGGCAGCCATGCGCAACGCTTTTGCCCTGATCGCCGTTTCCGCTGTCCTGCTTGGCAGTTGCGCCACCGCGCCTTCTGCCACCACGGCGCTTTCCGATACGCGCTGGACGATCACGCGGATTGATGGTGCAGCGCCGGTCATGCCCGAAAAGGCGACCATGCGGTTCGATCAGGATCGCCTTGCCACCAACGTCGGCTGCAACGGCATCGGCGGTGAATATCGCATCGAGGGCAGCCGCCTGATTGCCGGACCATTGATGGCCACACGGATGTTCTGTGAAGGCCCGGTCTGGCAGCAGGAAGAGGCCGTCAACGCCCTGCTTTCTGCCGCGCCTGAACTGTTGCGGAGCGGCAAGACCATGCGGCTTACCTCTGGCGGCCACACGCTGGAACTGGAACTGATCTAATCCCCCGCGATAAATGCGGTGATCTGCCATGTGCCATCTTTGGGTTCGGCAATCAGGCGATAATCCAGCAAGCTGCGCAGCTTGGCGGTTTCGATCCAGCCTTTTTCACCATTACCCAGCGTGACGGGCGTCGTCTTGGCGTCCGGCTTGTAGGTCATCGGATCAATATCGACGATGGCCCAGCCCACATTGCCGAGCGCTTTGCCGTTTGGCCCGTCGCGCAAGGGAACGTCCTGGCCGGTCACAAGCATGGCAGAATAGCTGTCGGTATTGTCAGGCACATTCCAGAACACCCAGGGCATCGCGGCCAGGCCGCCCTCAACCGCGCAGCCCAGCGGCAAGAGTTGTTCGAGTTCCTGCCAAAGCTCGCGTTCGGGATCGGCAAGCCGCTTTTGCAACTCCTCAACGCCATTTCCGCCGCCATAATCCAATGTCACATCCGTGGACGACAGCGCGGCAAGAGCGGTGGCATCACGCGCACGGATCGCCGCCACCAGCGATTTGTGGAAGGCGGGCCAGCCGGGTGCTGAGGCGCAATCGTCTTGCGGTGCGAAAGTTCGGACAGGAGCACTGGCCGGTTCAGCACTGGCGATAGTTGACGGGCTGACCTTCGGTTCGGGCAACGGCGATGCGCTGGCTTCAGGGGCGGGCGCGGCGCTTGATGAAGGCGCAGGAGCAGGCGCGGGTTCACGTTCGCATCCGGCCAATGCCAGCCAGAGTGCCGCGATCAGTGATGGCCCTGCCCGTCCAATCATTCCGTGCCTGTATCTCCTTCAAGGGCGGCAACTTCTGCTTCGGCATAGCGCGGTGCGGCTTCAACCAATGGCACTTCTTCCACCTCGCGTTTGCCGATTTCGATATGCTTGTCTTTCAAACGGCGTCCGGCAGACAATACGTTTCGTTCGAAACTACCTACAAACTTGTTGTAGTTTGTAACAGCACTATCCAAACCGTTTCCGACACGTTTCAGATGTTCTGCCGCTACGGCCAGGCGATCATAAAGTTCCCCGCCCATGCGGCCAATTTCGCGCGCCTCACGCGCCAAGCCATCCTGCCGCCACACTTGCGCCACGGTGCGGGCGATGGCGACAAGGTTGGTCGGGCT
>CAZSTP010000080.1:9012-12604 GCA_964609325.1 uncultured Novosphingobium sp.
AACGCATCCTGATAGGCGTTGAGCGATACTTTGGCATCGATCACCAGCAGCTTGTTGCCCGGCACCCGCACGATCGCATCAGGACGCAAGCGGCCTTCATCGGTTTCGATCGATTGTTCGGTCACGAAATCGGTGTGTTCGGCAAGGCCGCACTGTTCGAGCACATTGCGCAATTGCAATTCGCCCCAGCGCCCGCGCGTTTTGGGGCCATTGCGCAAGGAATTGCCCAATTGCGCCGCCGCCGCGCGCACGGCCTCTTGCCCGTCGCGCATCGACTGGATCAGGCCGGTGAGATTGCCGAACGCATCAACGCGTTCCTTCTCCAGCTTGCCCACTTGCTCTTCATAGCTTTTGAGCCGTTGATCGACCGGCGAGAGCAGCGCCTTGAGCCGTTCCCCGCTCGACTTTTCGCTTTCTTCAAAGCGGGCCTGTGCGCGCGCAAGGAAGGTTTCTTGCGCCTTTTCCAGCACCTTGTTGCCAGCGTTTTCAAACTCTTTGCGCAGCGCTTCCTGCGCCTCGATCAGCATGCGCTTTTGTTCGGCAAAGTTTTCGGCATCGGCTTTCAGGCGTTCAATCGCCGTGCTCAAAGCTTCACGATCAGCCCGCACTTGCGCCAGTTCCGCGCGCACCACCTGCGCATCGGCGGCCTGCTGCCGCGCTGTGGCGAGCGCCGGGGCCAGTTCATCGCGATCACGGCGCACATCGGCCAGTTCAGCCGATAGCGCGTCCATCGCGCGCACCCGCTCGCTCATCCCGGCAAGGTCAACCGTCATTGCCTTGACCGTGCCTTCCAGCGCCTTTGCCTCAACATCGCGCGAATCGGCCCGCGCCCGCCATTCGGCCACAGGGCGCGAGCCGAGGAACCAGCCGAGTGCGATTCCGGCCAGTAAAGCAATGATAACGAGAAGAATAATACCAGTGTCCACGCTTGGCCCTAACTAGAACGAAGCGTGAACTTAACCTGTAAGCGTGTCACTTGCAACCGGAGTTGGCCGGTTATACTCAAGCAACCTTGCGCAGCTTTTCCAGCTTCTTGATCGCCATGTTGCGCTTCAGGCGCGAGAGGTGATCGATGAACAGGATGCCTTCGAGATGGTCCATCTCGTGCTGGAGGCACGTGGCCATCAGCCCGTCCATTTCCTGTTCGTGGACATTGCCATCAAGGTCTTGCCAGCGCGCGCGGATGCGGGATGGGCGTTCGACATCGGCATAGATTTCGGGCACCGAAAGGCACCCCTCCTGATAGAGCGTCTGCTCTTCGGACGGATCAAGAATCTCTGGATTGATAAAGACTTGCGGTTCGCGCTTGGTGGGCTGGTGATGATGGTCGTGGCCGTCATGGGCACACGCCACCGGCTCAGCATCGGGATCATCAGGCTGAAGATCGATCACCAGCACGCGCAGCGGCACGCCCACCTGGATTGCGGCAAGCCCGATGCCGGGCGCATCGTACATCGTCTCGAACATATCGGACACGAGCGTGCGCAGTTCGTCATCGAACTTTTCAACGGGGACCGAAATCTGCTTCAAACGCGGATCGGGAACTTCAAGGATTTCGAGAATGGCCATGAGGGCTCAGATAAGGAAGATATCGCGGAGTCGCAAGGTGCAGAAATGCCCACCCCGCTGCGACTAAATTCGCCTCCGGCTCATTAAGTCTCGCTCCCCTCCCGCAGGCGGGAGGGGTTGGGGTGGGCTTATCTCCTGCCTCTGAGCCACTCCGTTATTCGATAGATGGCTCCACCGATCAGCACAGGAGAGGCGAAGGTCAGCCACGAAAATCCAAACAGAATATACAGATCCGGGGTAAAGACACCGGTTTCATGGCTGTAGAACTCTTCCTGCGGATTATGGTCCAGCGCTACAATAACGATCAGGACCGCTGGAATCGCAGCCAAGATAAGCATACCGACAAACAGGTGCCAAAGTTTCATCCAACCGGCCTTCTTGCCCGCAGCGCCTGCGCCAACGTACCCTCGTCGAGATAATCCAGCTCACCGCCCACCGGAAGCCCGTGCGCCAGTTGCGTCACGCGCACGGGGCTGCCTTCAAGGCGCTCGGCGATGTAGTGCGCGGTGGTCTGGCCTTCCAGCGTGGCGTTCATTGCCAGCACCACTTCATCGACGCCGCCCTGGCCCACGCGGTCGAGCAACTTGCCGATGGTCAGGTCTTCGGGGCGCACGCCTTCGAGTGCGGATAGCCGTCCGCCCAGCACGTGATACTTGCCGGTGAACAGCCGCGCGCGGTCAAGCGCCCACAAATCGGCCACTTCCTCGACCACGCAGATCGACCGCGCATCGCGGCGCGGATCGGCGCAGATGCCGCAGGGGTTGGTGGTATCGACATTGCCGCAGGTATCGCATTCGACCAGCAGTTCCTGCACTTGCCGCAGGGCGTTGACCAATTGCTCCAGCGCGGTTTCGCGCCGCTTGATCAGCCACAGCACCGCACGCCGCGCCGAACGCGGCCCAAGCCCCGGGAGCCGCGCCAATGCGCCTGAAAGTGCCTCGATCTCTTGCGATGCCATCGCAGCACAGATAGGGCCGGAACTGTCAAACGGAAGAGCCCTTTCCAGCTTATGCGCATCATCTTCATGGGAACCCCCGATTTCGCGGTGCCGACGCTCAATGCGCTGGTCGCCGCAGGGCATCAGGTTGTCGCCGCCTATAGCCAGCCGCCGCGGCCCGCTGGACGGGGCAAAAGGCTGCAACCTTCGCCTGTGCATCTGGCGGCTGAGGCCCACGGCATCGAAGTACGCACCCCGGTTTCGTTGAAGGGCGCAGACGAACAAGCGGAGTTGGCGGCGCTCAATGCCGATATCGCGGTGGTCGCCGCCTATGGCCTGATCCTGCCACAAGTGGTGCTGGATGCGCCAAGGCTGGGTTGCCTTAACGTCCATGGTTCTATCCTGCCGCGCTGGCGCGGGGCTGCACCGGTGCAGCGCGCGATCCTTGCAGGCGATGACCTGACCGGTGTTACGATCATGCAAATGGAGCGCGGGCTTGATACCGGGCCGATGCTGGCGAAGATCGAAACACCGGTGGCGGGCAAAACTGCGGGTGAATTGACCAGTGAGCTTGCAAAAAAAGGCGCGGGCCTGATGGTGCAAGTGTTGGCCGAGCTTGCGGCTTATCCGCCAGTCATTCAGCCTGAAGAGGGTGTGACGTATGCTCACAAGATCGACAAAGCCGAAAGCCGCCTCGATTTTGCGCGACCGGCGGTGGAGGTGGAGCGCCAGATCCGCGCCTTCGCCCCTGCACCCGGCGCGTTTTTCGAGCTGGAGGGCGAGCGCTATCGCGTGTTGGCGGCGGATGTTGTCGAGGGAGCGGGCGCTGCGGGTGTGACCCTGGACGATGCGCTGACGATTGCCTGCGGTTCGGCTGCCATCCGCCCGACACTGATCCAGCGCGCGGGACGGCCAGCGATGGACGCGGGCTCGCTGTTGCGCGGGCGGGCGATTGGTGCGGGGACGATGTTGGGGTGATGACCCGCTTTGCCCTCACCATAGAATGGAACGGCGCTGCCTATCAGGGCTTCCAGCGCCAATCGCACGGGCCATCGATCCAGCAAGCGCTGGAAGAAGCGGCCTTTG
>CAZSTP010000081.1:0-5391 GCA_964609325.1 uncultured Novosphingobium sp.
AAGTCCGGGATCAGCGCGGCATCCGCCTTTGCCGCATCGCCCATCCATATCCACAGCAGCGCATGGCGCTCCACCAGCGGATAGACCTGCAATTGCGCATCGGGAAGCTGCCCGCCGGGGTGCGGATTGTGGACGCAGCGCCCTGCCCCGTCAAAGCGCAAGCCGTGGTAGGGGCACATCAGCGCGCCCTCGATCACGCTGCCATGCCCCAAAGGCGCAAACCGGTGCGGACAGCGCCCGCTCACCGCCTGCGCCACGCCATCGGCATCGCGGAACAGCGCGACCGGCTCTTCAAGGAAGGTGCGCTGTTGCGGTGCCTCGCCCAGATCGGCGGCCCAGCCCGCAACGTACCACGTGTTGCGCAGGTACGTGCCCGCAGGCGTGGCGGGAAGCTTCGGAACCGGAACCCTCTCGCCGCTCATGCCCGCACCTTTAGCGATAGAGCGCGGGGTTGATCGCGATGCCGTGCTCTTTACAGTAGCTTTCGTAGTGGTTCATGAACCACCACACGTCGAGCGTTTCGACGTGGTTGCCCTGATCGTCAAAGAACTCGTTGGCGCCCTGCATGTGGAACAGCGCCTTCATGCCGTTCGGATCGTCGGTCACCAGCGTGTGCGCGGTGCCCGGTGTTTCGGTGATGAAATCGCCCGGGCCGCAGACCCAATCGTATTCCAGATAGCGGAAGGTGCCTTCCAGCCCGACCGCCCACACTTTGCCGCGATGCTTGTGCGTGCCGATCACGCCCGGCCCCTTGATCCACAGCACGTTGACATAGACGTTCTCGCGCACGTCAAACGCCAGATGGCGGATCGCGGCATTATCGCCGAACGGCACCCACGGGCTTTCCGCCTCGGACGAGCCGACATAGCTGCCCTCGACGCCTTTGGTGCGGATCAGATCGCCGTAAAGTTCGGGAACATCAACGATCTTGTATGCGCCCGAAGGCGGTGCGCTCATCGTGGCCATGATTGCCTCAGAGATAGAGTTTGGGGTTGATCGCAATGCCGTTCTCGCGGCAGTGCGTCTCGTAGTGGTTGATGAACCACCACACGTCGGTGGTATCGACCAGCGTGGCGTTCTCGTCGTAGAACTCGATCGGGCCTTGCATCCAGCCGAACAGCTTGCAGCCCTGTGGATGATCGGTGACGAGGGTGTGGCTTTCGCCCGGTGTTTCCAGGATCAAGCCGCCCGGGGTGGCTACCCAATCGTATTCCAGATAGCGCACACTGCCTTCAAGGCAGACCATCGTGATCGTGCCGCGATGAAAATGCGTGCCGATCACGCCCGGCCCCTTCACCCACAGGATGTTGGAATAAAGGTTCTGCCGCACATCGAACGCCAGATGCTTGATCGCGGCATTATCGCCGAACGGCACCCACGGGCTGTCCACATCGGTTTGCGCATCGATATAGCGCCCGCCGGGGCTTAACCGCGCCACCAGTTCCTTGTGCGCGAAGGGCACGTCTACGATCTCAGCCTTGTTGGAAGGCGGAGCGCTCATAACGGTCATGGTCTGGTCCCTTTAGCGGATCAAGGTATCGACATAATCGGCACCGATGCCGACCTTGTCGTAATGCTCGCGCGCGGCCTTCATGTAATCAAACACGTCGTAATGGCCGACAGTATTGCCTGCTTCGTCCAGCCACATCAGCGGACCGGAGACGACGAAAAACACTTTCATCGGGTCTTCGTGTTCATAGCAGACCAGCGTGTGACTCTCGCCCGGCGTTTCATAGACGAAATCGCCTGCAGTCGCGGTCCATTCGTGTTCCAGATAGGCCCATTTTCCGCTGATGGTATAGGCCCAGATCGGGTGCGGGTGGTAATGACGGTTTACCAGCCCTGCCGACTTGCTCATCAGCACATCGGCCCACATGTTCTTGGACGGGCTGATCCAGACGGGCTTGGAAAACACCGTCTCCGAAATCGGCACCCAATAGCGCTCATCGCCCTCGGCAATCTTGGGGAGATAGACTTCGGGCAAGCTGCCCTCGCGGAACACCTTGTCTACTGGCTTGATGTCTTTCCAGAATTCGGCGTGCGCTGCTTCAGCCATTGTTATTTCCCTGATAGATCGGAAGCGGGCGGGACCACCGGATGACAGCCCCGCCCGCCCAAGTGTTAGATCAGAAGTCTACGCCAACCCGCACGAACCATTCGCGCGGACGGCTGTAGGTGCCGTAGAACTGGCCCCCTGCAATCTGCGCCTGGCCGGTCACCAGATAGCGCTCGTCCGTGATGTTGGTCACACCAGCGGTCAGGTCCCAATGGTTGCCTGATTTGTAGCTGATGTTGCCATTGACGATATCGGTGGGGCCACGTTGCAGCAGGAACGCACGTTCCGTATCGTTCCACAGCGATGTGGTGTGGGTCCAGTCACCAAGGATCACCACCTTGGCATCGCCACCAACCGACAGTTCGTACCGTGGGCTGACGTTGAACTTCCACTTAGGCGTCTTGGGCAATTCTGCACCCGGGAACACGCCTGCCTGGAACGGATTGGCCGCAACTTGCGCGCCTGCCAGAACCGCCGTGTAGGTTGCATCGGTGTAACCAACCGAAGCATTGATCATGAAGCCGTCGGTCGGGGCCGCAACAACCTCGACTTCAAAGCCCTTGATCCGCGCATCGCCAGCGTTCTGAATGGTTGGCGAGACGCCCTGCTGGAAGTTCAGCTGGATGCCCTTGTAGTCAGTGTGGAACGCTGCCGCGTTGATTTGCAGACGGTTGTCGAGGAACATCGACTTTACGCCAATTTCCCAGGTCGTTGCCTTTTCTTCATCGAAGTCAGGCGCGGTTGGCAGCGGGTTGGACAAGCGGGTTGTCCAGCCACCGGTCTTGTAACCCTTCGACCAGCTTGCATAAACCATTGCATCGTCGGTCGGGTGATATTGCAGACCGATCTTCGGCGAAAAGTCGCTGAAGGATTTGCGCTGCGTTCCGGCAATGTAATAGCGCAACGGTTGACCCTGATTGGGGAAGCCGGCTGCAACGCGGCAAGCATCCGAAATCGGGTTGATCGAGGCGCACGGTGGCACGCCGACCTGGTTGAGGATCTTGTAGGTCAGGCCGTTTGCATCGGACTGGAAGCCTTCAAATTCCTTGTCTTCCTTGGTGTAACGGCCACCGATGGTGATCCCGAACTGTTCGGTAGGGCGGTAATCGATCTGGCCGAAGAACGCATAGTTCTTGGTCGAAAGATCATTGGGACCATCCACCTGCAACAGACCTTCGGCGAAGGTCACATAGTCATGCAGATCGCCCGCTTCCTTGAAGAAGTATGCACCCAGAACATAGTTCAGCTTCTTGTCCAGTGCCGAGCCATTGAGCTGAAGCTCCTGGCTGAACTGGTACTGGTTCATCGTGAAGCTGGTGTGCAGGAAATTGAGCGGCGAACTGTCGAGGTCCATCCCTGCATTCCAGTGCAGTTCACGATAGGCCGTGATCGACTTGAGCATCATCGTGTCGGAAAGATCGAACTCGATCGTGCCCGAACCGCCGTACGACTGCATCTTCGAGTAGTTGTTGCCATTTGCATAGGACACGTCGATGTCGTTCGAAACGAACCGGTTGTCATATGGCAGACGGTTGTTGCGCGGATCGTTATCGACATTCACGCCGAACACGCTGGGGTTATCAAAGATGCCGTTCAGGCCGCCGATGCCGCCGATGTAGGCAAACGAAGGCGGACCGCCCCCGCAATCGCCAGCGACTACACCCTGGATGGCGCAATTGTAGGTGCCTGCAAACACTGCTGGCGTTGTCGAGATCAGCGTATTGGCGAGCTGCGACTGGTCAATGTTGCTGTAATCGCCCGAGACGGTGATCCGCAGATTGCTCTTGTTGTCATAACGCAGCTTGCCGCGCAGGTTCCAGCTGTTGTCGCCGCCTTCGGTGCCAAGGCCGATGTTGCGATAGCCTGCAGCCTTGTAATTGGTGATCGGCGTCGAGGCGAAGTTGCTCGCACCCGGGAATGCCACGCGCTTGACATAGCCATCGCGGTTCTTGGTCGAGAAGCTGACCGAGGCAGCAAGACCATCGGTCAGTGGCATATCGACCGTGCCACGCGTTTGCAGCAGGCCGAAGCGGCCGGTTGTCACGTCACCCTTGAAGCGGAATTCATCGCCCGGATCATGCGTAACGATCGAAATCGCGCCACCGATGGTGTTGCGTCCGAACAGGGTGCCCTGCGGACCCTTGAGCACTTCAATACGCTCTACGTCTGGCAGGTCCTGGTTCGCACCGACCGAACGGGCCAGATAAACGCCATCAAGATAGACGCCAACGCCCGGATCGATGTTGAAGGCAAAGTCGTTGGCGCCGATGCCGCGAATATAGGCCGAAAGCACAGCCGACGAACCCGAGAACGGTGTCCCGGCATCAAGCGTCACGTTTGGCGAAATGTTGGAAAGCGAAGCCACGCTTCCAACGGCGCGTTCCTGCAAAGCCTCTGCGCTGAACGCCGAAATCGCGATAGGAACGTCCTGGACGTTTTCCGCACGCTTTTGCGCGGTCACCACGATCTGGGCGATACCGCCGGAGCTTTCTTCTGCCTGTGCGCTATCCTGCGCAAATGCAGGTGCTGCAATGGCGGTTGCCAGCGCAGCAATGGATATCGATGCCAATCTCATGCTTTTCTCTCCCTGTTGGCCTTGATTGTAGAAACACCCCGCAAGGGTGGCTCCCAAGATCTCGTGAGCGTAATAGGTGCTAACGAAAGTGGTGGCTTGCACTGGCGCGCAAACCGATCAGGACTGGCGCGCAAATGCTGCGCGGCAGTCGTTTGATTTTCCTAAACACTCCTGCGCCCGAGCCTCCAGTCGCGGGGTGCGGTACCATATTGCTGGCGAAAGCAGCGCGTGAAATAGGCGCTGTCATTGAAGCCCAGTTCAAACGCGATCTCGGTAATGCTCGCGTCAGGCCGCGCGACCAGACGATCTGCGGCCCGCCGCAGCCGTTGCTCAAGGATATAGGCGGTGGGCGTCGTGCCCATTGCTGCAAACACATTCTGGACCGTGCGCACGGAAATGCGGCAGGCATCGGCAATCGATGCCGTGCGCAGCAGCGGGTCATCAAGATGCGCCGACACCATGGCCGTCACCTTGGCGCGCAAATCGGCATCGCCTGTCGCTGCTTGCGGGCGCTGCGCCCCGCGCATCGCCATGGCCGCAAGATCATAGAACACGGTGTTGACGCCGCTCTCCCACTCGGTGTCCTCGCCCGCACGCTCTCCGTGCTGCCATAGCGATAGCAGGAAATCGTGGAACACCCGCCCCCCCGGCGTTGAACCGCACATCCGCTGCATCAGCGCATCATCGACACCGGGAAAGCGATCCACCAACGGCGCGCGCGGAAATTCGACCACCAGCATTTCATGGCCGCTCAGCCTGA
>CAZSTP010000081.1:5491-12598 GCA_964609325.1 uncultured Novosphingobium sp.
ACCAACGGCGCGCGCGGAAATTCGACCACCAGCATTTCATGGCCGCTCAGCCTGATCGAATAAGGCTCGTGCGGGCTGGCAAGCACAAAATCGCCCGGTTGCAGCGCACATTCGGCACGCCGTTGGGCATGTTCGCTGGTGCCACGGCATTGCAGGTGCAGGATCAGGCGTTCTTCATTCTGCGGCAATGGCGTGCGCCCTACCGCCGAATGCGTTGAATCGGTGCGGATCATGTCTAGCTGGCCCACCCGCCATGCCAGCATCTGCCCGGTAAAGTCCTCGCCCGGCACGTTGACGAAAGTGCCGGTAAAGGCACGATCGGCAATCTCGTTCCAGTAACGCGCGCGATCAGGCGGCGCGACATCGCTGGTATTGAACTTGAGAAGCGCAGCCATCGTTCTTCTCCCGTTGTGCGTGAAAGTCAGGCCAAGGCCGCAACGTTGCGTCGCGCCAGCGCGCGCGGTGCGGATTCAATCAGCCCCAGCGTGCAGACCCCCGCCAGAACCGCACAGACCAGCATCAGCCAGAGGGGCGCCGAAAGTCCGTAAACATCGGCCATTGCGCCGGCGATGAACGGGGCCAGCACACCGCCGAGCACCTCGCCTGTGCCCATTACCACGCCCGTCAGCGTCGCGGTCAGCCGTGGATCGACCGACTCTGCCGGGATCGTCGCCATGAACATCGGGAACAAGCCGTTCAGGCCCCACCCGAAGAAGAAGATGCCTGCCAGCACCCATGTCGATCCGTGGTAATAGAGCCCGGCCAGAGGCAGGATCACACCCAGAAACGAAAAGAAGATCATCACCGGCCGCCGCCCGATCACATCGGAAATCGCAGGCACGACAAAGCTGCCAAGCCCTGCCGAAATGCCCAGCGTTGCCATCAGCCAACCCATCGTTTCGGGATCAAAGCCGCGCTCTTTGGTGAGGAACAGCGGCATGAACGCCCAGCACACCACCAGATAGGACACGAGCAGGATCGAGATCAGCGCGCACAAGATCATGTTGCGGTGGCGGAATGCCTCGCGCAGCGTCACCGTCGGCGCAGCATCGTCATGAACCTGCGCTGGCGGTTCACGCAGCGTGAACCAGATCAGCGCGGCGGTGAACAGTCCGGGCACTGCGGCGAGGTAAAACCCCGTGCGCCAGCCCACAGCGACAGCCACCGGCACCAGCAGGATCGGCGCAAGGCCTGATCCGAGCAAGTTGGAGCCAAGGTTTTGCGCCACGCCCATCGCCAGCCCGCGCCGTTCGGGCGCAACTTCAGCCACGATCATCGAATGGCTCACCGGCATCACGCCGCCCTCGGCCGCGCCCATCAGCAGCCGCGCGCCCAGCAGCATCAGGAACGAAGACGCCGCGCCCGAGATGAGCGAGCACAGGCAGAACGCGACTGTCGCCACCACGATCACCGGCTTGCGCGATCCCAGCTTGTCCGAAATGCGTCCGACCGCCAGCCCCGATAGCGCCCATGTCAGTGAAAGCGCCGAACTGAACATGCCTACTTGCGTGTTCGATAGCTGCAAATCGGGCTGTACGAACGGCATCAGAAAGTTGAGCGCGTTGCGGTCAAAAAACAGGATGCCGAAATTGAGGCTCAACAGCGCGGTCACCCAGATCTGGTACCCTGCCCGCTTTGGCCCTGCTGCGTCTGTGGTGTTCATCCTGCTCCCCGATTTGCTTTTTTTAGACGAAAGGCCGGATCGGATCAGCGCCGTTCCAATTGTGCGAAGCGGCCCACATCGCGGTAAAATGGGCATCCATGCCGGGCGTTGCCGGGATCAGTTCCAGAAAGCCGGGGGCCGCAGCATCTCCGCCTTCCAGATAGGCAACGCTGCCGCCGGTCGGCACCGCAGCCTTGAACGCCAGTTGATAGCCGCGCGCCAGATAATCGGGCAGGACGGCCTCGACATCCGCACAGGCAATGCCGAAGTGGTGAAAGCCATAGCCACGCTGGCCGATCGTCTCCTGATAGACCGAAGCGTTATCATCCAGCGGTTGGATCAGTTCGATCTGCATATGTCCGGCAAATCCCATGGCAATCGCCACATCGGCCTTCGATTCCGCGCCCCTGTAAAACTGGTCCGGCCCCAGAAAGTGATCGAGCAGGAAGAACGGGCCTGCCCCGCAATCACGCTGGAAATGGGCGATCGAGGCGCGGATGTCCTCGACCACAAATGCAGTCTGCATCACACCGCCAAGCGGCTGGCCAAAGCCCAGCATAGTCGCCATCCTCATCCTCTCCCGCGCCCCGTCTCTGCGGACGGCAGCGCCCAAAATCCGCCTAAAGCTTGATCACGACTTTCCCGAACAGCCCCGCCGATGACTGATAGGCATAAGCATCCTTGGCCGCTTCCATCGCAAAGGCCTTGTCGACCACCGGCTTGATGCCGTGGGCATCGATGAACGCGTTAAGCCGCTGCGCCATGCCCTTGGAGCCGACGAAAATCCCCCGGATCGACGCGCCCTTGAACATCAGCCCGTGCGGGTTGGTGTCCCCTTCGCGCGTCAACACGCCGATCAGCGCGATTTCACCGGCAAAGCCGACTGCGGCGATCGATTGCTTGAGCGTTCCGGCCCCGCCAACCTCTACCACCTTGTCCACCCCGCCACCGGCAAGCCGCGCCGCTTCTGCGCCCCATTCGGGCGTGGTGCGATAATTGATCACGTGATCGGCACCCATCGCCTTCACGCGTTCCAGCTTTTCATCGGACGACGAGGTTGCAATCACCGTCGCGCCCGCCGCCTTGGCGATCTGCAACGCCAGCAGCGATACGCCGCCGGTGCCCAGCACCAGCACGGTATCGCCAGCCTTGACCGGCCTTGGTCCTTCCATCAGCGCGTTCCACGCTGTCACCCCGGCGCAAGGCAGGCACGCTGCCTGCGCAAAGTCGAGCGACTGCGCCAGTTTCACCACGCCATGTTCGGGCAGGATCACAATGTCTTGCAGCATGCCGGGCGCAGGTGGCGCGCCCAGTGCCATGCCCATGCCGGGATTGGGCGGGCCGTCCATCCAGTCCTGGAAGAAAATGCCCGCAACCCGGTCGCCGGGGACCAGCGATGTGACGCCCTCGCCCACCGCCACAATCTCGCCCGCGCCGTCGGAAAGCGGAACGATATCGTGCTCCACCGCTTTGCCCATATACAAGCCCAGCGGAATGATCTGGTCCCGATAGTTGATCGAGCAAGCCCGCACGCGGACCGCCACCGCACCGGGCCCCGGAGCCGGGGCATCGGTTTCGATCAGCCTGACGTCGTCAAGAGACGTGGAACCTGCGGATATCAACCACTGACGCATCGACACTTTTCTCCCAATTTTGCGGAGCATTGCCGATTCAGCGCCCGGACATAATAAGCTGGGCAAACAGATTTCACACGGTGAAATTTACTTGGGGTTCTTCGCCAGTGCCTCGCCGATCGCGCGCGCTGTAGCCTTCAGCGCTTCAAGGTGCCGCTTGACCACCGCTTCATCGGCGCCCCTGCGGCTCGGCCACGTCACGTTGATCGTGGCAATCGGCGAGCTTTCGACCATGATCGGCACCGCCATCGACCGCCTGCCATCGCGCAGGACCAATTGCTTGGATCGATCCGGCCACGCCATCATCGGATCGCGCGTGGCATATCCGCGCTGGCGGACCATGCCCAGCATCTGGCGCAGCTCTGCCTCGCTTCCTTCGGGCGGATTGGCCGGGCGCAAACGGTCGATAATCGAATCCCTTTCAGCATCGCCGCAGGCCGCCAGATAGGCCCGCCCCGTGGCCGTGTGAATGTAAGACAGCTTGACACCAATCGGACCGAGAGTTGCCGAATCCAGCCGGAACAGCGGGCTGTTCGTCTCGATAATCTCCATGTGATCCAGCCTCGGCGCACCCAACACCGATGGCCACGCCACTTTGGTCGACAGCGCCTTCATATAGGGCGATGCCGTCTCGGCAATGCGGGCAGATGTCGTAAACGATGCCCGCTCCACCTGATCGACGTGGGGCAGATAGGCACCGTCGGCCAATCGCTGCCAGATCAGCCCCTTTTGCCCCAGCGTCACCAGCATGCGCAGCAGCGTTGCCTTGGGCAGTCCGGTTGCCTGATACAATTCGTGCAGACTGGCCGCTTTGCGCGTCTGCACTTCCACCAGCACGTCCAGCCCGCGTTCAAGTGCGCGCACAGTCTTCACCCGCTGTTCTAGCATGGCGTTTTCATCCCGAATCCCCTCCCGGCAAAATCTGTGTTTCACCTTGTGCAACGCTAGTTCTCGAAACACCCGTGCAAAGTCAACCACTCTGGCGCAGCTATGGGGAAAGGAGAGAGGAACCGACATGACCAAGCCAAGCGTCCTTTTCATCTGCACGCAGGATACCAAGGAAGAGGAAGCCCGCTTCACCCGCGCCGCGCTTGAAGCGGCAGGCGTTGATGTGGTCCACCTTGATCCCAGCGTGCGCCGCACTGTGGGCGGAGCGGAGATTTCGCCCGAAACCGTTGCGGAAGCCGCCGGGATGACCATCGAAGGCGTGCGGGCCTTGGGCCATGAGGGCAAATGTCAGGATGCGATGATTCGTGGCTCCATTGCTGCGGCCCATGCATGGGATGCGCAAAACCCCGTCTCGGGCATTCTGGCGGTTGGCGGATCGATGGGATCGGCGCTGGCAGGGGCACTGATGCAAAGCTTCCCTTATGGCCTGCCCAAGCTGATCGTCTCGACCATGGCCTCGGGCTTCACCAAGCCTTACATGGGCGTGAAGGACATCGCGATGATGAACGCGGTGACCGACATTTCCGGCATCAACACAATCAGCCACGACGTTTTCCGCAATGCCGCCCACGCCGTTGCCGGCATGGCCAAGGGTTACGAACGCGATAAGGGGCCGGACAAACCGCTTGTCCTGATCACCACGCTGGGCACCACCGAAGCCAGCGTTAAGCGTATCCGGCAGGCGCTGGAATCCGATGGCTGCGAAGTCATGGTGTTCCACTCATCGGGCGCAGGCGGCCCCACGCTCGATGCCCTGGCGCATGACAAGGACGCCGCGCTGGTGCTCGATCTGTCGCAGACCGAAATCCTCGATCACATCTTCGGCGGCCTGGCCGATTCCGGACCGGATCGCGGCAAGGCTGGTCTCGCAAAAGGCATTCCGACGATCCTCGCCCCCGGCAATGCCGATTTCATCATCGGCGGCCCGCTCAACATTTCCGAAGTGCAGTTCCCCGGCCGCCGCTATCACGAACACAACCCGCAGCTCACCGCCGTGCGCACGGGCGTGGATGATCTCAAACGCCTTGCCGATCATCTTGCCGCCAATGTGCGCGATGCCAAAGGCCCGGTGCGCGTGTTCACCCCGCTCGGCGGATTTTCCAGCCACGATAGCGCGCATGGCCATTTGCAGGATCTTTCCGTCCCCGGCCCCTTTGCGGAATATCTGGCGCAAGTCATGCCCGATAACGCGCCGGTTACCGCCATCGACGCCCATTTCAACGACGAGGCCTTCTCCGATGCGATCATTGCCGCATCGCGCGAAATGCTGGCCGCAAAGGTTTGATCTGAAAATGGATAATGATCTCCCGCTTAGCCACGAAGACGTGGCCGAAATTGCGGCAATCCTCGAAAAATCCGGCTATCGCGAACTGGACTTGTCCACACGCCGCTTCCATTTGCGGATCGCCAAAAGCGATGTTGCGGGCGAGAGCCTGACGCAGGAATGGCAATGGGCAGGCGCAGTAGGCGAAGTGGCCGCACAAACCGCCAGCGCGGCGGTTGACCCCAACGCCATATGTTCGGCTTTGCCCGGCACGTTCTACCACGCCCCGCAACCCGGAGCGCCCGCGTTTGTCGCGCCGGGAGACACGGTTGGCCCCGAAACCGTGGTCGGCATTGTCGAAACGATGAAGCTGATGAACCCGGTCCACGCCGGACGCAGCGGCACGATTGCCGAAATACTCGTGCCCGATGGCACGCTGGTCGCCAAGGACCAGCCCCTCTTCCGGCTGGCATAAACATGATCCGCAAACTGTTTGTCGCCAATCGCGGCGAGATCGCGCTGCGCGTGATCCGCACCGCGCAGAAGATGGGCATCGCCACCGTTCTGGGCGCGTCAGAGGCCGACGCAGCCTCGCTTCCTGCGCGCATGGCCGATGAAGTGGCCATCGTCGGCCCCGGCCCTTCTGCCCAAAGCTACCTTTCGGTGCAGCGCGTGGTCGATGCCGCCGTGCGTTCGGGCTGCGATGCGGTTCATCCGGGCTACGGTTTCCTGTCTGAAAACGCTGCTTTCGCCAGCGCCGTGCTGGCCGCAGGCATGCGCTTTGTCGGCCCCGATATTGCCACGCTTGAGGGCATGGGCGATAAACTTGCCGCCCGCGCGCTGGCAGTTGAAGCCGGGCTTCCGGTCCTTCCCGGCGGTGAAGCGGCCACCCGCGCCGATGTTCACACCCGCGCTGCACAAACCGGCTATCCGCTGCTGCTTAAGGCCGTTTCGGGTGGCGGTGGCAAGGGCATGCGCCGCGTGGATCGCGCCGAAGATCTCGATAGCGCGCTGGATATGGCGCAGGCCGAAGCCCAGGCCGCATTCGGCAACGCCGCCGTCTATGTCGAACGCTTCGTCGCGATGGGCCGCCATGTCGAAGTGCAACTGCTTGGCGATGGCAGCAATGCCATTCACCTTGGCACCCGCGATTGTTCGATCCAGCGCCGCTTTCAAAAGCTGGTCGAAGAAGCCCCTGCGCCTGCCATGCCGCTGGCCGCGCGTGAGGCGATTGAACAGGCCGCCGTGCGCCTTGCCCGCCACTTGTCCTATCGCGGGGCTGGCACCGCCGAATTCCTCGTCGATGCGACCGATTTCTCGTTCTACTTCCTCGAACTCAACGCCCGCATTCAGGTGGAGCATCCGGTCACCGAGGCAATCACCGGGGTCGATCTGGTCGAACAGCAATTGCTGGTGGCATCGGGCAAACAGCTATCGCTGACGCAGGCGATGGTCCGCCCGGTTGGCCACGCCATCGAAGTGCGCATCAACGCCGAAGACCCCGACGCCGATTTCCGCCCCTCACCGGGCCGCGCCACCCGCGCGGCATGGCCTGCGGGCGAAGGCGTGCGCGTTGATACGCATATCGGCAGCGGCGG
>CAZSTP010000082.1:0-12273 GCA_964609325.1 uncultured Novosphingobium sp.
ATCCGGCAAATCCTTGGCCGCGCTTCATAATTGCCGCAGCGCATATCGGGCAGCAAATGCGGGCAAGCCCCCACATGCCGCGCAACCAACCGCAGATTTACACGGAACGGCACATCGCCAATGCTGACGGGAAAACTCGTCGCCATGCGCCATTGCGAAGCCGGATTATCAGGATCACCATTATCCGGCCAAGGCCAGCCCTCCGCCAGCAAATCCACGCGGTGCCCCCGCCCTGCCCAAACCCGCGCCTCGGCCACAGACAGCGTCAACCGCAAATCATGGCAACACCGCCCGCACTGCGTACAATCGAAAGTGATTTCCATGGGCGCAGGTTATGCGCAGATTGGCACTATCAGACAGCGCAACCGGCCCGATTTTGGACCAATTGCCCCTTTAAATCCCCGGCATCTGCTGGCTGGCGCAGTGGAACCCGCCGCCGCCTGCCAGCACGGCATCGCCCATCAGGCCAATCGTCGCGCGGTCGGGGAAAAGCTCTGCAATGGCGGCCACGCCATCGGCATCGTGCTGTGATCCGAACACCGGCACGACCACCAGATTGCCGGTGATGACAAAGTTCATATAGCTGGCGGGCTGGATCATATCGCCCCATTCGATCCGCCCCGGTGATGGCACTTCGGCCACTTCCACCCCCGCCGCCAGCGCTCGGGCCCTGGCATCGGCATAGATTGCGGCGTTGGGATCATCGGGGCCGGTGGCGCGCGGCAGGGCCAACCGGTTTGGGCCGACAAACCGCGCGAGGTTATCAACATGGCCATCGGTGTGATCGTTGATCAAGCCATCGCCCAGCCACAGCACGCGGTCATATCCCAGATCGCGCAGCAACCGCGCCTCCAGATCGGCGCGCGACAAGTGCGGGTTGCGATTGGGGTTGAGCAGACACTGTTCGGTCGTCGCCACCAAACCGGTACCATCGCCATCCAGCGCCCCGCCTTCCAGAATCCAGTCCGCCTTCGCGCCAGTTTCCAGCCCCGCCGAGGCGGCCAGATCCGCGCCGATTTCCTGATCGCCGGGCATCAGATACTTCTCGCCCCAACCATTGAAGCCGAACAGCCGCGCCTGCCTGTTTCCCGCCTCATCCAGCACCACCAATGGCCCGGTATCGCGCAACCACACATCGCCATAAGTCCGCCGCTCCAGCGTAACCGCCGCTGAAACCAGCGTTTTGGCGCGCATTTCGTTGGCGGCATCGCGCACCACCAGCCGCACTTGCTGCCCGCTATCGGCCACCGCATTGGCGAAGGCGGCGATCTGCTCTTGCGCCTGATCGATCACGCCCGACCATTCCTCGGCCAAGTGCGGGAAGCCCACCCACAGCCAGTCCTGCGGGTGCCATTCGGGCGGCATGCGGAAGTGTGCAGTCATCGAAATGCAGTCCTTACTTCGCCCCGGCGCGGCTCTTGTCGCGAATGGCGCGGAATTCATCGCCCGCGTTCCAGTTCGGCCAATCCGAACCATCGGCCAGCGGGCGGCCGAGCCGGTAGAAGAGGCCCACGTCCTGCACAATCCCGCGCATGTCCCAGCTATCGGAATATTCGTCGCTGGGCTGGTGATAACGGTTCACCACGTAATCGTCGGCAAGCGCCTTGCCAGCCTCAACCCCGCCTTCGACCAGATCGACGCCGCGCTCCACATAGAACATCGGCACGCCGCGTTTGGCCAGGCTGAAGTGGTCAGAGCGGTAGTAATAGCCCTTTTCCGGCGCATCCTCCGGCCCGGTCTTCAGCTTGAGCGCGCCTGCCACTTCGGCAAGAATGGCGGAAAGTTCCGATTTGTCGCCGCCGGTTACCGCCACATCATGCGATGGGCCGCCCGGCGAAAGCGCATCGATGTTCACCCCGCCCACGGTTCGGGCCAGCGGGAACACGGGATTGCGCGCATAGTATTCCGAACCCAGCAGCCCCGATTCCTCCAGCGTCCACGCCAGATAGACCTGGCTGCGGCGCGCCGGACCTGCCTTGCGATTCATATCCGCTAGCGCCGCCAGCGCGGCAATTCCGGTCGCATTGTCCACCGCGCCATTGCAGATATCATCGCCGCTGGCATCGGGCTTGCACCGCCCCAGATGATCCCAATGCGCGGAATAGAGCACGTATTCATCAGGCGCAGTCGTGCCGGGTTGAATGCCGATCACATTGCGCGATTTCGACCTGGTGATCGCAGATTGGAACGATAGCGAAGCCTTGAGGCCCAGCGGCACCGGCTTGAAACCCTTGGTGCCCGCCGCCTTCACCATCGCGCCAAGGTCCTTGCCCGCAGCCTTGAACACCGCTTGCGCCCCGGCCTGCTGGATCCAGCCGTTGAACACGGTCTGGTCCGCGCCATCATTGGGCGTGGCGACAAAGTGCTGATCGCCCGACCAGCTCGATTCCACCACGTTCCAGCCATAGGCCGCAGGATAAGTATCGTGAATGATGATCGCGCCGGTTGCACCCTGCCGCGCGGCTTCTTCGAACTTGTAGATCCAGCGGCCATAATAGGTCATCCGCCGCCCTTTGAACGGCCCGTCTTCGGTCGCCATCGCATAGTCAGGATCGTTGATCAGGATAACCGCGGTTTTCCCCTTCATGTCGATCCCGGCATAGTCGTTCCAGCCCAGTTCCGGCGCGTTTACGCCATAGCCGACGAACACCAATTCGCTGTCCGTAACCGTGGTTTGCGGCACCACACGGTAGCTGCCCGCAACAAAATCCTTGCCCGATGCAAAGCTCAAAACCTCCCCTGCCCCGCCGCTGATCACCAGTGGCGAAAAGCCTTGTGCGGTCATCGATACGGTCGGCACGTCCTGAAACCACGAAGGCGTGCCGTCTGCCGATTTGTTCCCCGGCTGCAAACCGGCGGCTTTGAACTGCGCCACGATCGTATCCAGCGTCGCGGCCTCTTCCGCGCTGGCAGGGCCTCGTCCGGCCAGTTCATCCGATGCCAGCGTCTTGATTACCGTGCGCATCATCCCTTCATTCACCGGCGGAACCGGCGCTGCCATGCTGGTACTTGCCAAAGCAAATGCACAGAACGAAAGCGAAAAAGCCTTAAGGGGATAGCAACGCATTACAATTTTTCTCCAGCGCTTGGGCGACCAACCCGTTGGCAGCGTTGTGACAGACCGCACGTGCCATCGCAATGCGGCTTGATGCCGTGCGCCATTACGGGCATCGCCTGATCATGCCTTTTACGATGCGCTTCAGGATGCTTGCGGCATGACCGATTTTGCCAGCGCCCTTGCCCGCGCCCATGCCCATGCGCCATTCCTGTCCATGGCGCTGGGCCGCTTGCCGCACCTCGAACAATTGCTGGCCGCAGGTGAATTGGAGCAGGCATTGGCCCTCGCCAAATCTGCGGGCGATGGCATTGAAGACGCTGCCGTTGCCTTGCGCCGGGAACGTCTGGCGCTGGCGCTGGTGCTGGCAATTGGCGATCTGGCGAAAGCCTTTCCGCTTGGCCGCGTGATCTCGGAATTGTCCGATTTTGCCGACCGTTCGCTCGATAGCGCGATCATCGCCGCGATCCGCCGACGCACGCCAGACGCCGAACCGGCGGGCTTTTGCGCCATCGCGCTGGGCAAACACGGCGCGCAGGAATTGAACTACTCGTCCGACATCGATCCGATCCTGCTTTATGATCCCGAAACCCTGCCCCGCCGTGATCGCGATGATCCGGCAGAGGCGGCGCAGCGCATTGCCCGCGCGCTGATGGAGATCATGTCGAACGTCACGGCAGAAGGTTATGTCTTCCGCGTCGATCTGCGCCTGCGCCCCGCATCCGAAGTCAGCCCGCTGGCCCTGTCCTTCGATTCGGCGATAACCCATTATGAATCAAGCGCTTTGGCGTGGGAGCGCGCCGCCTATATCCGTGCCCGCGCCGCCTCTGGCGATATCGCGGCAGGGCAATCCTTCCTCGATACGATCCGCCCGTTCGTGTGGCGGCGCAGCCTTGATTTCGGCGCGATTGCCGAGATCGGCCGCCTGACCACGCGCATCCGCGATCACTATTCCGCAGGCCAGGCCATCGGCCCCGGCTATGATCTCAAGCGCGGGCGCGGCGGCATCCGCGAGGTCGAATTTTTCGCGCAAACGCATCAGCTTATCCATGGCGGGCGCAACCCCGCCTTGCGGCTGCGCGGCACCCGTGCCTCATTGGATGCGCTGGCCGCAGCGGGCATTATTTCGTGCGAAGATGCTGAAATCATGGGTGAAAGCTATGACCGGCTGCGCACGCTGGAGCACCGCTTGCAGATGGTGTCCGATCAGCAAACCCACTCCCTGCCGACCGATCCCGCCGCACTCGATAGCGTGGCGCGGCTTGAAGGCCTGCCCGATGGCGCGGCTTTGGTGCGCGAACTTGCGCAGATATCCGATGTGGTGGGCCGCCGTTTCGATGCCCTGATCCAGACTTATGCCCCCACCGGTGCGGTCGTGGTGGAAGCCGTGAGCGAGGCGGATGAATTCACCGCGCGGATCGATGCGTGGGAGGGCGGGCAATACCGCTGCTTGCGCTCTGCCGAGGCGCGCGATGCCTTTGCCCGCATCCGCCCGCAATTGCAGCGCGCCCTTGCCGAAGCCCCCGATCCGCCCCGCGCGCTGTTGCGTTGGGAGCAATTGCTGGCCGGATTGCCCAGCGCGATCAATGTGTTCCGCCTGCTCGAAGCGCGTCCCGGTCTGCTCGCACTCGTCATGCGCATCCTTGCCCATGCCCCTGTGCTGGCCGACGAACTGGCTCGGCGGTCCGATCTGCTCGATACCCTGATTGACCGTTCGGCCTTTGATCTTCCCGGCAGCGTGACCGAAATCGCTGCCGAACTTTCGCGCGGCGAGGCGGGCGATGATTACCAGCGCCTGCTCGATACGGTCCGGGTCCGCGTGGGCGAAATGCGTTTCGCACTGGGCGTGCAACTGATCGAGGGCGGGCGCGATCCGCTTGAAGTTGCGGGCGCTTTGTCGCGGGTGGCCGAAGCCGCCATCGCGGTTTTGGGGCAGGCCGCGATTGACGAATTCCGCCAGAGCCATGGCGATGTTCCCGGCAGCCACCTTGCCATTCTAGGCCTCGGGCGGTTGGGCGGCGCGGCGCTGACCCATGCCTCGGACCTCGATTTGGTGTTTCTTTTCAGTGGCCTGCATGAGGCCGAATCGGACGGCCGCCGTCCTTTAGGCGCCACCTTGTATTACAACCGGCTCGCCCAGCGGGTGATCGCGGCGCTATCGGTGCCGACGGCGGCGGGGGCGCTGTTCGAAGTGGACACGCGGCTGCGGCCATCGGGCGCGCAAGGGCCGATTTCTGTGAGTTTTGAAAGCTTTGAACGCTACCAGCGGGAGGAGGCATGGACGTGGGAGCACATGGCACTGTGCCGCGCCCGCCCGATGTTCGGCACCCCCGCTGATCGCGATGCTTTGCGCCAATCCATTTGCCAAGTGCTTGATTTACCGAGTGATCCTGAAAAACTCCGTACCGAAGTGCTGGACATGCGGGCGACCATGGCGGCGCATAAACCGCCCAAGGGCCCGCTGGATGTCAAACTGGCGCGCGGCGGGCTGGTCGATATCGAATTCATGGTCCATTTCCTGCAATTGCGCGATCGCATTGCCCGCACACCAGACCTCGGCGAGGCGGTCTTTGTGATTGAAAGGGAAGGACTTTTTCCCGCCGGAATCCATGCGGCGCACGACTT
This sequence comes from uncultured Novosphingobium sp., assembly GCA_964609325.1. Classification (GTDB taxonomy): domain Bacteria; phylum Pseudomonadota; class Alphaproteobacteria; order Sphingomonadales; family Sphingomonadaceae; genus Novosphingobium. The sequence continues at coordinate 5,681 of CAZSTP010000082.1, forward strand.
GTTGACGCGTCTGCTCGTCGTGGTGCGGCTTGTTGCCCCCGATGGCATGTTTCCGCCCGAGGCCAGTCGCGGCATTGTGGCTTCGGCTTGCGGGCTGGATAGCTGGGATTCGTTGCTGGATGCCGTGCTGGAAGCACGGCGGCAGGTGGCGCAGGCTTGGCATCAAGTGTTTGATATTGCTTTGGAGATTGAAGGATGAGCGAGCGACTTGGCGTGGGCGATGCGTTTCCGGACATCGCGATGACCGCGCCTGATGGCGGGGCGGTGAAGGCTTCGGATTTTGCGGGCAAAAAGCTGGTGGTGTTCTTCTATCCCAAGGATGACACACCCGGCTGCACCACAGAAAATAAAGACTTTTCAGCGCTCTATGCCGATTTCGCAGCGGCAGATATCGCCGTCCTGGGTGTCAGCAAGGACCCGCCGAAGAAGCATGTGAAGTTCGCCGAAAAGCATGGCCTGACCGCGCCATTGGCGAGCGATGCCGAAGAGGGCGGCGTGTCTGATGCGCTGGGCATCTGGACCGAGAAATCGATGTATGGCCGCACCTATATGGGCATGGAGCGCACGACCTATCTGGTTGATAAGACTGGCAAGATTGCGCAAATCTGGAACAAGGTGAAAGTAAAGGGCCACGCCGACGACGTTTTGGCCACTGCAAAAGCGCATTAATTTCAATCGCTTGTGTGAAGGTGGCGAAAGTGGGCGTTTTGGTGCCAAATGGTGCACAAAGTGGCACAAATGCGAGCAAGGACGGGCCTTCCGTGGCACTTGCCGTGCGCGCCGCCTTGCTCACCCCCGATCCCGCCGCAAAAGTCATGGCGGCGCGCGAGATTTTTCGCAGGTGGCGGGCAGGAGTGTTGGAATTTGCCTTCCTCTGCCCCATGCCCGATGTGCCCGCGCGGCCCGACGCACCGCAACTGCTGCACCCCGGCGCGATGCCAAAGCGGGGCAAGGGATCGGCGCACGGGCGGCTCGCGCTGATCCACGCGCTGGCGCATATCGAGTTCGTGGCAATCGATCTGGCGCTGGATGCCGCCGGACGGTTTGGCGCGGAGATGGGGCGCCAGTTCGTCGACGACTGGCTGGCCGTGGCGGCGGACGAGGCGATGCATTTTGCGCTGCTGGCGCGCCGGTTGCGCACGTTGGGAAGCTTTTATGGCGCGATGCCTGCGCATGACGGGTTGTGGGATGCTGCGCGCGATACCGCCTATGACGTGGCGGCGCGGCTGGCGATTGTACCGATGGTGCTGGAAGCGCGCGGACTGGACGTGACGCCGGGCGGCATCGAGAAGTTCGCCAAGGCCGGTGACACCCGCACCGCACGGGTGCTGCAACGAATCCTTGACGACGAAATCCGCCATGTGCGGTTCGGCACAATGCATTTCATCGATGTGTGCAAAAAGCGTGGCGAATCGCCCCCCGAAGCATGGAAAATGTTGGTTGCGCGCCATTTTCATGGTGCCGTTAAGCCACCGTTCAACGACTCAGCGCGCCATCAAGCCGGTCTATCGCGCGAATTCATGGCAGGGGTTGCCTAAGCGCAACACCCTCCTCTACCCCAAAGTCACGAGATGGCGGGGGGTTCCGACCAACTCAAACAAATCCCAAGGCGGCAGGCCAGTTTCCCTGCCAGTCGCCACCAAACGGGTTCGCACTGGGGGTCAGCTCGGTCTGGATTGATTGCCACGAGGCATCAGACGGGCCGCAGATTAAAAGGTCGTACGGGTCTCAATGTTGTTTATCAGCAAAACCTTCAAGACTGCTCTCGGTGCCTTCGCAGCCGTTGCCTTCTTCTCTTCTGCCGCTCCCGCGCTGGCCAATAGCTCAGCATCCGCCGATATCGCCGCCCCGCTTCGCGCTGCCGAAGCTGCGAAGGCAGGCGTTTCGGTTGATCGTGGCGATGAAGAATTCCGCCGCCTTTTCGCCAGCTGGCAGCAGCTTGATAACGGCATCCTCCCTGCAGCCAAGGCGACAACGGTACGCCGCGCTGCTGTTTCCATCCCGTCGCTGGCTCCGGTTGCCGTATCTTACCTTTCAAGCGGTTATGGCATGCGCAATCACCCTGTTCTGGGTGGACGCCGCGCGCACAAGGGCATCGATCTGGCCGCTGCAACCGGCACCCCGATCCGCGCCAGCGCCGATGGCGTTGTGGAAAAGGCCGAATGGTTTGGCGGTTACGGATTGTTCGTGCAGCTCGATCATGGCGGCGCAATGGAAACCCGTTATGGCCACATGTCACGCGTGGCCGTTGCCGAAGGCCAGCAAGTCCGCAAGGGCGATGTGATCGGCTACGTCGGCTCGACCGGCCGCTCGACCGGCCCCCACCTCCATTATGAAGTCCGCGTTGCCGGTGAAGCGGTTAACCCCGTTCCCTACATGCAGACCAATGGCGACAAACTCTATGCCAATGGCACCCCCGGCACTGGTAGCGGTGGCCCCGAATAAGGCTTAACCGCCAGATTTGCATCTTGGAGAGGATGCTGAAAAGGGTGTCGGAAACGGCGCCCTTTTCTTTTATGGCAAACACCGCTCCGTCATTGCGAGCCGCACGAAGCGCGGAGACGCAATCCAGAGTTGTCTTATACCGCTCTGGATTGCTTCGCTGCGCTCGCAATGACGAAGGGTGTTAGGACGAAGTTCTTCGCGCGAGTCCGCCGCCCGCCCTTTTTTCCCGCCCGGGATGAACGGTAGCAGGGCCGCTTCGGCAAGTCCTGCCCGAAAGGGTGCATTCCATTGACTTGCGCACCGGCACGCACCAATGCGGCCAAAGTCTTGTTCTATCGTGGCAGACCGAACACTGGCCCGGACAGGACAGATGCAGAGCAACACCAAGGCCGCGCGTATCGACGCGGTCATCACATGGGTTGACGGGTTGGACCCGCTCCATGCGGCCAACCGCCTGCACTTCCAGCCTTTGGCACCGCGCAACATCAATGCCATCAACCCGCACCGCTGGGCCTGCAATGACGAGCTTGGCTATTGCTTGCGCTCGATTGCCAATCATGCGCCATGGATCGGACGGGTCTGGATCATCACCGATGCCCAAACGCCCGATCTTTCGCGCCTTCCGGCCGAACTGGTCGAGCGCATTACCATCGTCGATCACCTGACCCTGTTTGCCGGCCATGAAAGCGTGCTGCCGACATTCAATTCTCTGGCCATCGAGACGCTGCTGTGGCGCATTCCGGACCTGGCCGAGCACTTCGTCTATTTCAACGATGATGTGTTTTTGACAGGACCGCTCACGCCGGGCGATCTGTTCCGTGATGATAAGCCTGTCCTGCGCGGCAATTGGACCGATAGCCGGGCGATCGAGGCCGATCCTGCCAGTCGTGACGATCCGACCCTGCTGAACGCCCTGACCCAGATCAATGCCGCCGCACTCGCCGGTTTTGGCGCTGAACGGCTGTTCCGCGCCGCCCACGTGGTCCATCCGATGCGCCGGTCAGTGCTGGCCCGGTTGTATGAGCAGCACCGCGCCGCGTTCATGACCAATATCAGCCATCGCTTTCGCTGCGTTTCGCAGTTCCTGCCGCAAAGCTTGCATAACCACGCCTGCATCGCGGCAGACATGGCGGTGCTGCATAGTGCCGAAGACCATCTGCACTTGCGCACCGGCGCGGTGCATGATTATCCCCTTCCGCATGTGCGGGCCTATCTTGCCCGCGCTGTCCTGCCGCAGTTCAAGTTCCTGTGCGTGAACGATTTGCCGCAAGTGGAAGCCGTCATCCCTGAAACGCGGGACTGGATTGAACGCGCCATCGCGGCGTGACAGCTCAATCCCGCGCGAACCAGATGACGAGGGCGGCGCTCTAAGCCGCCCGCTTCTCCGCCGCTTCACACTTCAGCTTGATTCCGAGCGCCGCCAAAATCTTGAGCAGCGTATCCAAAGTCGGGTTACCGTTTTCGCTCAGCGCGGTGTAAAGTGCCTGACGGTTCATTCCCGTTTCCCTGGCAAGTTTGGTCATGCCTTCAGACCGGGCGATGTCACCCAGAACAGCGGCGATATAGGACGCGTTGCCGGTTTCCAGCGCGTCGTTCAGGAATTCGACGACGTCTTCGGGTTCGGTAATGTATTTTGCCGCATCGAAGGGCTGTGTTTCGATCTTTCCCATGACATCGTTTCCTTTGCCCTGATCTTCCCGAGGGGTGGGCAGTCCCTTGCATCAAAACTTTTTTGCCAGCGCCTTGGCCAATTTGATCGCGCGTGACTGGCCGTCTTTATCGCTACCGCAGAGCAGGATCACGACGACCTGATCACGGATGGTATAGTAGAGGCGATACCCCGGTCCATGATCGATCCGCAGTTCGCTGACGCCATCGCCAACAGGTTTCCAGTCCCCCAGAAGTCCGGATTCCAGCCGCCGGATGCGCATTGCAATACGCTTCTGCGCGCTCCGGTCCTGCAAGCCATCAAGCCATCGGGTGAATTCGGCTGTCGTCTCGGCGCGAAACATATGTCGGTTAAATACGACAACCGCTTGCCGAGATCAAGCCCTCAATCCCGCGCGAACCAGATGACGTGCTTGGCGCCTTTGCCGTTGCTGCGGGCGCGGACTTCGATTTCTTCGACGTCAAAGCCGACATGCTTAAGCCGCACGGTGAAGTTGGGGTCTTTGGCGGCAGACCAGATCGCGAGGACGCCGCCGGGGCGCAGGGCCGAGCGGGCGGCGCGCAGGCCGCGCGTGGAATAGAGCTGGTTGTTGGCGGCGCGGACGAGGCCGTCGGGGCCGTTATCGACATCGAGCAGGATCGCATCATAGCCGGTGCCGCCAACATTGAGGCCATTGGCGCGGATCACGTCGGCCACATCGGTCATCACCAGACGCACGCGCGGATCATCGAGGCACCCGGCGGCAAGGTCCTGCATCGGTCCGCGCGCCCATTCAATGATTTCAGGGACGAGTTCGGCGACGGTGACGTGGGCATCCTTGGGCAATTTGGCGAGCGCGGCGCGCAGCGTGAAGCCCATGCCATAGCCGCCGATCAGCATGGCGGGGCGCGTGGCTCCGGCAATGCGCGCGATGCTTTGTTCGGCGAGCGCGATTTCAGAACCGCTGAGGCGGCTGCTCATCAGTTCGTTGCGATCCAGCACGATCATGAAATCGCGGTCATGGCGGTAGAGGCGGAGCTCTTCGCCGCCGGGCACTTGGGCAGTGCCGATCAATTCGCGCGGGATCACAGGGGATAAGCTCCTTGGTTGGTCGCGCCCGCCTTAGGCGCAAAGCGCGGGCACTACAAATGGCGGTTGCGTTGGTTAAGTGATCGGTTAAACTCAAGGCATCAGAGGGAGCCGATGAAGCTCTCCTGCCTTTGAGAGGAGCGGGCCCCGTGCAGTTTCATCCGTCATATCATGCGAGCGAAGACCCGAAGCGTGCCGCCGTGATCATGGGCGGCAGCGGCACGGTGATGACTTATGGCGAGCTGGACGCGGCATCGAACCGGTTTGCGCAGCTGTTGCGCGCGCGCGGGCTGGCGATTGGCGATACGGTGGCGCTGTGCCTTGAAAACCGCGCGGAATTCCTTGCGCTGGCGTGGGGCGCGCAGCGCGCAGGGCTGGTCTATGTGGCGGTATCGAGCAGACTGGCCGCGCCCGAGATTGCTTATATCGCGCGCGATAGCGGGGCGGGGCTGCTGGTGGGTTCGGGCCATACCGCTGCGGCGCTGGACGCGGTGGCGCAAGTGGTGCCCGAGGTGGCCCAATTGCGGTTTGATACAGACGGGCCGCTATCGCTGGAGGCCGCGATGGCACAAATGCCCGATACGCCGATCGCGGATGAGCGCGCAGGGTGCGACATGCTCTATTCGTCCGGCACGACGGGGCGGCCCAAGGGCATCCGCTTTCCTCTGCCCGAAGACCCGGCGATTGGCGGGGCAAACTTTCTGGTGGCGATGGCAACGCAGGCTTTCGGGGTGACGGAAGGGGCGGTTTATCTTTCGCCCACGCCGCTTTATCACGCCGCGCCCTTGCGCTGGTGCATGACGATCCACCGGCTGGGCGGGGCCGTGGTGGTGATGGAAAAGTTCGATCCCGAACAGGCGCTGGAGCTGATCGAGCGGTACAAGGTGACCGATTCGCAATGGGTGCCCACCCATTTCGTGCGGATGCTGAAACTGCCCGAAGCGGTGCGGCTGAAATACGATACGGCGAGCCTGAAGAACGCGATCCATGCTGCCGCGCCCTGTCCGGTGCCGGTCAAGCAGGCGATGATCGATTGGTGGGGCCCTATCTTGCGCGAATATTACGCCGGGACCGAGGGCAACGGCTTTACCTTCATCGGCAGCAAGGATTGGCTGGAGCGCCCGGGGTCGGTCGGGCGCGCGATATTGGGCACGATCCACATTTGCGATGAAGATGGCCGCGAAGTGCCGCCGCGCACCGAGGGGCAAGTGTTCTTCGAGGGCGGCAATCCGTTTGAATATCATAACGATGCGGCCAAGACGCAGGAGGTGACCAACCGGCACGGCTGGACCAGCCTGGGCGATGTGGGCTGGGTGGACGAGGACGGGTTCCTGTTCCTGACCGACCGCAAGAGCTTCATGATCATATCGGGCGGGGTGAACATCTATCCGCAAGAGATCGAGAACCTGCT
>CAZSTP010000083.1:0-12131 GCA_964609325.1 uncultured Novosphingobium sp.
CGTCTGCCAGACGGAAGGCGGCGATATCCACCGCGTTGGCGGTGGCGTGGGCAGACAGCCGCCCTGTGCCCGCCACATTGCGGCAGGAATAGGAGCCCATCGTTTCGATCCGGGCAAGCGGACTGCCCAGGATCTGGCGGGCAGCGCGGTCTACGCCGTACCGCGCCCAGTTTTGCATGGCGAGCGCCAAGGGACATGAAACGGGGCCGAGGTTGGTGATGGCCAAGCGTCCGGCATCGCCTTGCAGCCCGTCCAGCCGGACTGTGCCCTGTGTGGAGCAGCCTGCGCCGAAGAAGCGATCGGGCAGCGGGGTGAAGTTTGCCTGCGACGCGCCGAGGCTGGCAAGGCACGCCCGTCCTTGCGGGGTCTGGCTGATGGACGCGCCGGTATTGCGCGGGGGATGGCGCTGCGGCCCATCGGGCGCACCAGCGCAACCCGCAAGCAGCGTGGCCAATAGCAGTGCGGTAACAACCTTCATGCCCATGGGTGAAGTGTGCCACAAGGCGATCACCGGCGCGTTAACAACGCGCCGGATCGTGCAGAACGGGGGATGATCCGGCGATCAGCCCAGCTTGCGCAAGGGTGCCGATCCGTCCCAGTTCTTGCCGGCGTCCTTGATCATCTGGAAGATGCCGTCCGCGCCGGTCATGTTCTGGAGCAGTTCGATGACGTGACCGGGGCCGCCTCCGGCATTGACATAGATCACCGCGCCATCGGCACCGACGGTGCCTTCGACGAGGATTTCTGCGCCTGCATCGGCACAGGCCGCGCGGGCTTCTTCGATGGAATCAACGAAGATGCAGATGTGGTGCAGGCGGTCGGTTACCGCGTATTCGCCGGTGTAGATCGAGGGTTCGGCGTTTTCCGCACGGATCAGCTCGATCTGGACATCTCCCCAATAGGCGATGGCGATGGAGAAGACTGCGCCCGTGGGCACGCCCTTGTACTTGCAATCGCCCAGCGCCACGTTCTCCATCAGGTAGAACGGGCCGACGCCCATCGTTTCGGTCCAGTATTTTACCGCTGAATCAAAATCTTGCGGCAAATAGGCAAGCTGGCCGACCGGGCCGAGTGCGGTGATCTTGCGGGTCATGCGAACAGGCCTTCCGGAGCTTCGAGCAGGTTCTTGAAGGTTTGCAGGAACTGCGCACCCGCCGCGCCATCAATCGCGCGGTGATCGACCGAGAGGGTGAAGGAGATGCGGCTTTCGAAGGCGATGTCGCCGTTGTCTGCCTCTGTCGCCACGCGGTTCACCCCGCCCACGGCAAGGATCGCGCCCTGCGGCGGGTTGATGATCGCATCGAAGTTTTCGATCCCGAACATGCCGAGGTTGGAGACGGAGAAAGTGCCCCCGTCCATGTCTTCATAGCCGAGCTTGCCTGCCTGTGCCTTGTCGATCAGGGCACGGGTGGTGGCGGCGATCTGGGCGATGTGCATGCGGTCTGCCTGCCGGACGATGGGCGTGACAAGGCCCTTGGGGCTGGCGACGGCGATCGACACATCGGCATGGGCAAAGCTGTGCACCGCATCGCCATGGACCTGTACGTTCACATCCGGGTGGCGGACGAGCGCGAGGGCGACGGCCTTGACGATGTAATCGTTGATCGAGGCTTTTGCGCCCAGCACGACATTGGCGGTTTTGCGCAAGGCGATCAGATCATCCACCCGCGCCGATGCGCGCAGATAGAAGTGGGGGATGGTCTGCTTTGCCTCGGTCAGGCGTTTGGCAACGACCTTGCGGATCTTGTCGAACGGCTGGACCGTGGCCGGATTGGCGACCAGTTCGAACGCGGCACCGAACACGGGCGCAGCCGCTGTGGTCGGCTTGACCAGTGCGAGGACATCGGCCTTTGAGATGCGGCCACGCGGGCCGGTGCCGGTGATGCCGGACAGCGCGATGCCGTGGTGCGCGGCAAGGCGGCGGGCGAGCGGGGAGGCGAAGGCTTCGGTGCTGTCTTCAACCAGCGTGGCGCTGCCCTTCAAGGCGGCGGCGCGTTCGGGGCGGGTGGCCTGGACCACATCCTGATAAGTGATGCGGCCATTGCGGCCTGATCCTGCGATGGGTTCAATGTCCACGCCTTCGGCTTCGGCAAGCTTCAGGGCTTCGGGGCTGATCGCGCGGTTGGTGACGATTTTCTTGGGTGCGCGGGCTGCTGCTGCTGCTGCCGGAGCGGGCGCAGCGGCGGGGGCAGGCGCAGGTGCGCTGCCGCCGGACTTGGCCGCGACCGATGTTTCGGCGGGCTTGAAGCCCGCGACGAACGCATCGATTTCAGAGTCCGGCGTATCGGCATCGGCGAATACGCCCAAGAGCGCGCCCACGGGATGGGCCTCTTCGCTGGCAGGCGTCAGCAGGCGTTTGAGCACGGCATCGTATTCCGCCTCGACCTCGTTGGTGATCTTGGCGGTTTCGATCAGGCAGAGGACCTGGCCCTTGGTAAAGGCGTCGCCTTCCTTGACCATCCATTCGGCGATGGTGCCCTCGGTCATTTCGATGCCCCATTTGGGCATGCAGAACGGGCGGATATTGGCCATGTTCTGGCTCCTCAGCGGTAAGAGAGAACCTTGCGTACCGCCGCTTCGATCTTGTCGACCGAAGGGAGGTAGGCAGATTCCAGCTCGCGCGCGAATGGGACGGGGGTATGTGGCGGATTGACGGCCAAAGGTGGCGCTTTGAGCGCAGCAAAGGCCTTTTCGGCAACCAGAGCGCAGATATCGCCCGCAAGGCTGCACCGTGGCGGGGCTTCGTCCACCACGATCAGGCGTCCGGTGACTTCGACCGAGTCCAGGATGGTTTCTTCATCGAGCGGGCTGGTGGTGCGAAGGTCGATCACATCGCAACCGATGCCTTCGGCGGCGAGCCTATCGGCCACCGCTTCGCAGAAGCCGAGGAGAAGGCCGGTGGAGACGATGGTCACGTCTTGCCCGGCGCGGCTGAGGCGGGCGTGGCCGAAGGGGATCATGAATTCGGGATCGTCGGGCACTTCGCCGCTCATTCCGTAGAGCGCCTTGTGTTCAAGGAAGATCACCGGATCATCATCGCGGATGGCGGTGCGCAGAAGGCCCTTCACGTCGGCAGGGGTGCTGGGCATCACGACCTTGAGGCCGGGCATGCCGGTGAGGATCTGGTGGACAGCCTGGCTGTGCTGGGCCGCAGCGTTATAGCCCGCGCCATAGGCCATGCGGATGACGGCGGGGCATTTGGTCTTGCCGCCGAACATGTAACGGAATTTGGCGAGCTGGTTCCAGATCTGGTCGAGCGAGACGCCGATGAAATCGGCAAACATCAGTTCGGCAATCGGGCGCTTGCCCGAGAGCGCGAGCCCTGCTGCCGCGCCCATGATCGCGCTTTCAGAGATCGGCGTATCGATCACGCGATCAGCGCCGAAACGCCCAAACAGGCCGGTCGAGGTTGACCAGATGCCGCCGATGGCTTCGGGGCCGCCGGGCGTGCCCATGCCGCCGACAATATCTTCACCCAGACACACGACGTTTTCATCGCGGGCCATTTCTTCTGCGATCGTCGATACAACGGCGTCGCGGTACATCATTTTTGGCATAAGTCCGCTCCCCGGCTTAGTACGAGATATAGACGTCGGTCAGGACGTCTTCGGCGGTGGGACGATCAGCGGCTTTGGCTTGGCGCACGGACTCTTCGATGGCTTCCAATACTTCGGCATCGAGCGCATCAAGATCGGCGTGGTCAAGCACGCCTGCGTCGGTCACGCTCTTGCGGAAGTTCTTGAGGCAATCGCGGAATTCGCGGATGCGGTCGAGTTCGCCCGGGCCGCGATAGCGCTGCGGATCGCCTTCGAAGTGACCGAAGAAGCGTTCGGTATCGAATTCGACCGCTGCCGGGCCATTGCCGGGGACGCGGACATATTCGAGCACTTCGCGCATGGTTTCAAACACGCTGAAGAAATCGGTGCCATCGCCGCGCCAGACTTTCATGCCGAAGGCTTCGGCGCGGCTGGCGATATCGCGCTGCGTGCCGACCGCGTATTCATAGCCGGTGTGTTCGGAATAGTGGTTGTTTTCGAACACGAAAATCGTGGCGGCTTTGGTGACGACGGCCATGTTCATCGCTTCGAACGTGGTGCCCTGGTTGCAGGCACCATCGCCCGAAAAGGTGATGGCGACGTGGCCCTTGCCATCGATCTTGGCAGCGATCCCTGCGCCGACCGCGATGGGTGATCCGGCACCCACGATGCCGTTGGCGCCGAGCATGCCCTTGTCGATATCGGCAATGTGCATCGATCCGCCCTTGCCTTTGCAAAGGCCTTCGCGGCTGCCCCAGATTTCCTTCATCATGCCGTTTACGTCACAGCCTTTGGCAAGGCAGTGACCGTGGCCGCGATGGGTGGAAACGATCTTGTCCTCGATCGAGAGATGTTCGCACACACCGACCGCGACGGCTTCCTGCCCGCAGTACAAGTGCGTGAAACCGGCGATTTCACCGGTCTGGATATCGGTATGAAGGCGCTCCTCGAATTCGCGGATCACTTTCATCTGGCGGTAAGCGCGCAATAGCGCCTCGCGGCTCAGTTGCATCCTTGGTCCCTACCTTTTGTTTTTGAAGTTGTGTTTTCAAACGTTGCGTGCGGCACAAAGCCCACCCCGCTGCGACTAACCTCACTGCGTTCAGTAAGTCTCGCGGCCCTCCCGCTTGCGGGAGGGCTGCTGTTGCGCACTATTCCCCCCTCCCGCTTGCGGGAGGGGTTGGGGGTGGGCTTAATCCAGCGCAAAGCCATCATCAAAGCCCGAGCACTGTGCGGGCGATGATGCCCGACTGCACTTCGTTGGTTCCACCGAAAATTGTCCATGCGCGGCTGTTGAGATAGCGGGCCGAGGCGACTTGTGCCGCTTTGGAATGCACCGGGGCCGGGGCATTATCGCCATAGAACGGGCGCGCGAATTCGAGTTGCAGGCCTGCGGTGCCATAGAGATCGACCGCGAGCAGATCGACATCCTGCCGCAAGTTTGACGCGAGCAACTTGCACAGCGAGGTTTGCGGACCCGGCGGGCGGCCCTTGGCCACTTCGGACAGGATCTTGAGTTCGATCATTTCCAGTGACTGGATGCCAAGCCGCACTTTGGCCATGCGGCGCTTCCATTCGGCATCATCGGCCAGCTGCCCGCCACGGCCATCGGGTTCATCGGCGGCGGCGGCTTCGATCTGGCCCAAGTCGTATTCAAGCTTGGGCGAATGGCACGATCCGCCGCGTTCGTTTTCGAGCAGGAACTTGGCCAGCATCCAGCCATCGCCCTCTTCGGCGATGCGGTCTTCCACCGGCACGATCACGTCTTCGAGGAAAACCTGATTGACCTCGTGATCGCCCGCCAGCGTGAGCAGGGGGCGGACCTGAATGCCGGGCTGGTTCATATCGACCAGCAGGAAGGAAATGCCCGCCTGCTTTTTGCCTTCGCTATCGGTGCGGACGAGCGCGAACATCTTGTTGGCCCAGTGCGCATGCGTGGTCCAGATTTTCGAGCCGTTGAGCTTGTAGTGCGTGCCATCATCCGAAAGCGTGGCGCGGCATTGCAGGCTGGCAAGGTCTGATCCGCTGCCGGGTTCGGAAAAGCCCTGGCACCAGTAATCCTCGCCCGACAGGATGCGGGGCAGGTACTTGGCTTTTTGTTCGGGCGTGCCGAAAGTGTAGATCACCGGGGCGACGAGTTTGAGGCCCAGCACGGTGAGGTTGGGAGCGCCCGCCAGCGCGCATTCCTTTTCGAAGATATAGCGCTGGACCGGGCTCCAGCCCGTGCCGCCTGCTTCGACCGGCCACTGATAGGCGAGCCAGCCTTTTTCGTTGAGGATTGCGTTCCAGCGCTGGCCGATGTCAGGCTCGACGAAGACGGTGGGCGAGGCGGCAGCGCCGTCCTTGATTTCGGGCAGCAGGTTGGCGGCCAGAAACGCGCGCACTTCGTCGCGGAAAGCCAGTTCTTCGGGGGAGAGGGTGATGTCCATCGGTTCTATCAGCGTTCGAGGATGGTCACAGCCGAAACGCCCGGCGCGCCATAGACATGGGTGAATGCGGTTTTGGGATCGCCGGGGACTTGTCGTCCGCCGCCATCCCCGCGCAATTGCACGACGTTTTCATAGACCTGACGCAAGCCCGATGCGCCGATGGGTTCGCCACAGGCAAGGCAGCCGCCATCGGTGTTGACGGGCAACTTGCCGCCGATCTCGGTCATCCCTTCGGCCAGCCAGCGTTCCTGATCGCCATCGGCGCAAAAGCCGTTTTCGGCCATGTGCATGATTTCCGCGCCCGCTTCGGTATCCTGCAACTGGGCAACGGCGATGTCTTCAGGGCCGATGCCGGCCATGCGGAACGCATCGGCGCTGGCGATGCGGGTGGCTGTGGCCTTGCCGCCGCCGATATCGATAGAGGGGGCAAAGACTTCAAAGCTGCCCGGAGGGCGCGTGCGCATGGCGGCGGCCTTCAGGCGGATCAGCGGTTTGCCCAGTTCGCGCGCCTTCTTTTCGCTGGCGAGGATCAGCGCGACGCCGCCTTCTGCGGGCGAGCAGAACATGTATTTGGTATAGGGGTCTGATACCAAGGGCGCATCGAGGATGGTCTGGATATCGACCGGTTCGCGCCGCCATGCGTGATCGGCGTGAACCGCGTTGCGGAAGGCCTTGTTGGCTACGCGGGCGAGCGACGTCTGGCTGATGCCGTGTTCGTGCATGTAGCGCGTGATCTTGTTCGCAAAGAATTGCGTGGTGATCATGTAGCCGGCATCGCCGTACCATTCGGGCAGGTTGTATTCGGACGGCAGGGCGTTGAACGCGCCGCGCGGGTGCTTGTCAAAGCCGACCGCCATGCCGATTTCGAACTCGCCCGACTTGATCGCCATTTGCGCCGAGAACAGGGCAGAGCCGCCCGCCGCGCAGCCATTGCGCACGTTGATGAACTGCACGCCCGTCAGGCCGAGGCGTTCGACCATCGTATCGGGATTGCCCGCCGCGTCCGATCCGCCATAGGCGAACTGGACATCGGGCCATGCGATTCCGGCGTCGGCCAATGCCGCGCGCACGGCGACGACGCCCTGATCGAGGCCCGAGGTGCCATCGGTGCGGCCAAAGGGGTGAATGCCGATGCCGACGATGCAGACGTCCCCGCTCATGCGCTGGCTCCGATGGGTTGGCCAAGGGGTTGGAAGGCGTAGATCAGGATAGGCTCGGCGGCATCGGGATCGAGCGGGATCAGGATCATTTCCAGCGGCATGCCGATGGTGATCGCGTCAAAATCGACGTTGGTCAGCCGTGCCTCGACGATGACCTGCCCCGGCAGTTCGACATAGCCGACCGGCCACGGGCGGAAGGCTTCCGGCCCGGCATAAGGCGGGGATTTGGGGCGGTAGCGCTGGATGGTGTAGGACCACAGCGTGCCAGTGCGTGACAGGGGGATGGGGGCAAAGCGATCCCCGGTTGGACACGGAAACACGATCCGCCCGCTCTCACGGTCTTGCCCGCCAATCAGCCGAGGCTGGGCCTCGTCGGTGAACAATCCGTCTGCAATGGCGTACCCGGTGACCTGCATTACTCTCCCGATCAGGTGCGATTCTTTAGTCGTCCCCTTAAGCCACCTGAAATGCCACTTTGCCGACTCTGCAAAACGCTAGGGTTGTCCCTTTTGACAGGATGACCGATGAAGCCCCCCACCTGCTCGCAAGTTCAGGTGGCGAGCGAGATGTAGCCGAGCTGGGCGGCCTTGAAGACGGTCTGGCTGCGGTTGACCGCGTTCAGCTTCATCGAGGCGTTGTGAATGTGGAAGCGCACGGTGGCGCGGCTGCGGCTCATGATCATCGAGATTTCGAGGTCGGTCTTGCCGATGGCGGCCCAGCGCAGACATTCCACTTCGCGTTTGGACAGGCGCGATCCCGAGGGCAGGGCCTGGGCCGAACCCATCGCGTGTACGTAGCTTGCGATGAAAGTGCGGGCATAGATGCCCAGCGCATCGCCGATTTCGAGGAACACATCGTCCAGTTCGGTGATCGCGGGATCGAGCGGGTTGAAGCTGACCGCGCCGATTTGCCCGAACGGCAGATGTACCGGCACGACGATGGCGCTGCGTGTCATCGCGCGGGTTTCGAAGTTCGTCAGATCAATCGCGGTGAGATAGTGATTGGGCTGGCGCGTGTGGAAGCCGTTGGCGTTGGCCCAGAAGGGTTCGCTTTCAAAGCGGCAGGCCGATGTGATCGGCGAATCGAGCGCGATGCGCGAATTTCGCCACCACACTTTTTCATCGTTCCAGCCGAACACGTCGCGCGCAAGGATGTTGCCATCGGCATCGACGGGGGTGCGTTTGTCGGCAATATCGTGGGCAGGGGCGGCGCGCAGCCCCGCTGCCATGGCGATCTTGTGGAGTTCTTCGGCCGCACGACGCACGTCCTTGGGACTCACGATCCGCACGGCGTCGATGGCTTCGACCGAAAGTTGCACAAACCTCTCCTGTTCTTATTGCCGTACCCATACCGGTCGCAGGCTTTTGAAACAACGCCGCGATTGGCAAAATTGCCTAGTCTTTTGCGCAGCGTGGCGGCATCTTGGAGAGTGGTAAGGGTACTCTCCGAGGAGAGGTACGTGAATTTTGACCTGAACGAAGACGAAGAAATGCTGAAGGCTTTGGCCGAGCGCTTCGTTGCCGACCATTACGACTTTGATTCCCGCCGCGGTTACCTCGGCGGCTCGAACGGCTTTTCGCCGGACATGTGGGCGATGCTTGCCGAATTGGGGCTGATCGCCGCGCCGCTGGCCGAACAGAGCGGCGGCATGGCGCTGGATGCAACGGCGATTGCCACGGTGTTCGAAGCGCTGGGCAAGGGGCTGGTGGTGGAGCCCTTGATCGAAAACGTGATGAGCGCAGCGCGGCTGTTCGAGCGGATTGCGCCTGAAGACGTCAAGGCTTCGTGGATGGAAGCGCTGGCGATGGGCAGTCGCCGTTTGGCGCTGGCCCATGCCGAACATGCCGCGCGCGGCGGGCGGACTTATGTGGAAACACGCGTTGATGCCACAGGCGCGCTGACCGGAGCGAAATCCTGCGTGCCCGCAGGGGCCGGGGTGGATGGCTATATCGTCAGCGTGCGCGAGAGCGGGGCTGTGACCGGTGCCGATGGTGTGGCGTTCTATCTGGTTAGCGCCGATGCGCCGGGGCTTTCGGTCAATCCGTGGCGCATGGTGGACGGGGCGGTTGCGGTTTCGCTGACGCTGGCGGCTGTTCCGGCAGTCCGGCTGGGCGGATCGCTGGCCGATCTTGAGGAAAACGACCTGCTGGCATCGATTGCCCGCTCTGCCGAGGCAGTGGGCATCATGCAGCACTTGTTTGATGCAACGCTGGATTACTTGCGCACGCGCGAACAGTTTGGCGTGCCGCTGGGCAGCTTTCAGGCGATCCAGCACCGCATGGCCGCGCAATATGCGGTGATCGAACAGGCGCGGGCGCTGCTGAACCTTGCCATCGTATCAGCCGGATCAGACCGCTTTGCTTCTGCCGTTTATGGCCTGCGCGCGTTTATCGCGCCAGCGGCAGTGGAATTGGGGCACGAGATGATCCAGTTCCACGGCGGCATGGGCGTGACGGATGAACTGTTCATCGGGCACGGGCACAAGCGGTTGCTGGCGATTTCGCGCTGGCCCGATGATCCTGAAGTGGCGCTGGACCGGTTTGCTGCGGTTGGCGCATAGGCTGTAAACCCACCCCCGACCCCTCCCGCAAGCGGGAGGGGGGAAGAAGGGTTCTGCGGAATCAACCCTTTGCGGGGCGGCCTTTCAGCCAGCCGATGCCGCGCCGGAGCAGGTCGTAGAATACCGGCAGGTCCCAGGCGCAGCGATCCACCGTGGGCCACCAATCGAGCATGGGTTGAAGGTCATAGTGTCCGCGACAATGGCCCAGCGTGTTGTAGAGCACCGCGCCTGCGCCATGGTTTTTCAGGTACATGACCGGATGGGTGCCGATGGCGTCTGCGGCTTCGACAAAGCCGGTGCCGGGGACGGTGCATTCGGTTTCGAGCAGGACGTGCAAGTGCCCGTGGCATTCCATGTGGTAGAGCTCGTCCGTGGTTTCGAACGGTTCGATCCCTTGGGTGAGCGGGTGATCGGGATCTGCCACGGTGACGGTATAGGGCGCGATGGGCGGGTGGCTGATGAACTGGCTGCCGAGCATGTCCATCATCAGCGGTGCCCAGCGCGGCGCATCCCACAGGCCCTTGTTCGGCCCGTCAGCCAGCAGGCGCAGCACCGAATTGGTGCCGTGGAGCGCATACCAGCGCCCGCCTGCTTCAAGCCAGTCGCGCAAGGCTTCCTGCGCTTTTAGCGAGGGGGTGACATCGCAAGTGTAGGTGATGAGGATATCGGCGGCCCTGATCGCCTCGATGTTCTCGTAATCCTCGAACACGCGGGTGCGCACGGACGGGTCTTCGGCGAGGAGCTTGAGCAGTTCGAGCCGCGCGAAGTCCATATCGTGCCACACGCCGCCACAGACGAGCACACAATCAATGCGGGGAGGGTGCGCCGTACCGGTCATTCAGCGGCCCCCGCGTTGATGTACTTGTCGAGCGTCTGGTGGAACTGGCGGATGCGGATTTCCTGATAATCGCCGAGATTGACCTGTCCGGTCTTCGAGGCGTGGAGGCCGTCCTGCACATAGGGCAGGTTGTCCATGTCCTGTTCGAACACGTGGCCAAGCACGCCCAGTTCCGGCGCGTCGGTCCATTTCTGGTCTTTGGTCAGGAGCTTCATCGGCACGCCGTGCGGCATAGGATCGCCCTTTTTGACGCGGGCAAGGATGCGCACTTCCATCAGGCAGGTGTCCGGCGTCTTTCCGGGACGCCAGCGATAGACGATGTTCGGCATGAACCCGCCCCATGGCGCGAAGTTGGGGAACACGTTGTACACCAGACCATCGAGCAATTCGGCATCGGTGGCATGATCGTGGTCATAGCCGGTTTGCGCAGTGTAGCCTGCGCGCATGGCCGCGCCCAAAGCTGCGCGCGCGGTCATGCCTTCGGGCACGCTGACGGCGAAGGGATCGCCCGATGCGTCATAATTGTCAGCCGAGCGGCCATTGTATTTGCAGAATTCGTCGACGATCCACTGCTGGGTTTTGCCATCGGGATCGACGTGCGGGGACATGATCCCGAACGGCACGTGATTGACGTTCACATTATCGCCATAGATCCAGTAGGCGCTGTTGGCATCGCCGGTGAAAGGCAGCAATTGCGGGTGCGTGACGACCGTGTGCCACGCTTCCATGAAGGCTTCTGCGGTGACTTTCCAGTTGGCCGGGACTTCCTTGGCCACCCAGATGACGGTGGTGCATTCTTCATGCCGCCAGCGTTTGAAAAATTCTGGCAGAGGGGCGAGGTATTCCTCAAGGCTGGGGCCGCCTTTTTCCTCACGCAGGAAGATGTAGCCTGCCCAGCGGCCAACTTCGGCTTCGGGCAGGGACATCTTTTCAGCCGACAGGTGTTTGAAATCCCACGAACAGGGCATGCCATCAAAGCTGCCGTCCTTGTTCCAGGCAAAGCCGTGGAACGGGCAGGTGAACTTGTCCGCCGTGCCATCTTCGGTGCGCAATTTGCGGCCACGGTGCAGGCAGACGTTGTGCATGGCTTTGACGCTGCCATCTTCCTGACGGCTGATCAGCCATGACCGGCCCGCGTTTTCAAACACGGTGTAATCGCCAGCTTCGGGGATATCCTCTTCGCGTGCGGCGAATTGCCAGACGTGGGGCCACATCTTTTCGCGTTCCAGACGGGCGAAGTCCTCGCTGGTATAGCGGGTGGCGTCGAGCGGTTCGGAGCCACGGTATTCGTAGCTTTCCTCGGTCAGGATGGCGGGTGCGGGGCGCGAGTCCTGTGCCAGCAATTCCTGCCAGCTGATTGCTTCGCTACGCGCTTTGCCGCCGCCCATGTTGGGGTCGCTGTCAGCCATTTTCGTTTCCTCACCCACGATTGACGCTCAACATTTCGAGCAATGCTGCCGGTTTTGGGCCACAGGCGCGCAGGAGTCACCTTGCTGAAAGCATAGGTTGCACAGGCGCGCGGCAGGCGTAACCACTCCTTCTATAATTCTTACGGATTCTCGCGGGAGAGAACAGTGTCAAACAGGCTTGCAGGTAAAGTCGCGCTTA
>CAZSTP010000084.1:0-11876 GCA_964609325.1 uncultured Novosphingobium sp.
TGAAGCTCGGCACTAAACTGTTGGAGCATCTCTTCTATCGAAAGAAGACCTTTCTCGGTAAGATACAACCAGAACCTGCGGCTATCTGCCTTGTCCCGATCGCGATAAATCAGCTCGTCTTTTTTCAAAAGATCAATATGCCGCAGAACAGTTGTCAGCGGCATGCTTGTCATACTTGCAATATCAGTTACAGATATCTTTTTATTTTGGCTTTGCATTATATACAATTCAAGCAGCATTGACCAAAATGGACTGCATGGCGCAAAACCTGGAAGAATTTTTTCTCTGAACGCTATGTTCGACCGGACGGAAATCGCCAGCCGGAGAAGTTCCTTCTGTCGTAGCGAAACCGGATAAATCACAGATGATTTTTCCGAGCTTATTTTATGCTCAATGAGCTCGATTATTTCAGATACCTTTGTCGCAAGAATTTCATCCATGCTGCAATCCAATAAAAATGTGCGTTTTGCTTAGATCATTCAACGAAGGCTGACTTTTCATGACATTGGGTAACGGTTGGCCAGAAAGCCTTGCCTCCCTCAACCTTGCACTTGCCGATGCAAGGTTGAGGGGAACAAAGCTTTGCGCAATTGCATGGCCTTTGACGCCCCTGATATTGGAAGCGCAAAAGGCGCAAACGCCGGATCGCTGTTCAACAAGCCCAACTGTTCAGGCAAATATCGCATGCAACTCAAAGCCCATCGAGGACTTTGCTGACCATGACATTCACCGTGACGCGGCGGTTTTTCGCCTTGCCATCGTCTGTTTCATTGCTTGCAGCCGGATCAGCTGCGGCCATCCCGGTGGGAGTCAGCATGCGATAAGGCTTCCAGCCACAAACCTGCTGGAGGTAATTGACGACGCGCGCAGCACGCGCTTCGCTCAAGCGCTGGTTGAGTTCCTCGTTACCAGTGGAGTCGGTGTAGCCGACGACCAGCATCAAGGAGTTTTCGATCGCTGCAGCCCGGCTCGCCGTATCACAAAGATCAGCCTTCGCTTGGCCGGAGATAACGGATTTTCCGATGTCGAACGTAACGCTCATGCTGCTTTTGATGTTATACTTGTCGATGTTGGCCATGCGCCCGCGCAACGCTTCCGTGGCGGCTGCCTGCTCGGAAAAACGTTGAGCTGTGCCGCTTTGGACAATCTGCGCCGTCTTCAGATCTTCACCCTTAAGGTCGATCTTGCTCGCCACCAGATCATTGCCAAGCTGCAGCGTCTTTATACGCACGGGCAAACCGTTCAGCAGTGAACTTGCGGCCAGTTTGGTGCGCTTCAGCCCCAGAGGCCCAGTGCTCGATTCAACCAGGGTGGCACCGTTGATGATAACGACAGATTTCGTTCCGTCTGCGCCTGTTACTTCTATTTTGCTGCTTCGGCGTGCAGAAATAACACCCTCGATCTTTGGCCCCTGAATGGCACTCACCGGAGCAGATGTGTCGGTCACTTCGCCCGTGAGCCCTTCAGCTGGAAGCTCCTGCGCCATGACACTGACGCCGCAAGAGGTCGCCAGCAATGCCATGATGAGCAAAGCCCGCGGCCCCCTTGAAATGACCGTCATGATGTTCTCCTGTAAAAACGATTATGCCTGATTACCTTTCCATAAAGCTTCACCAATTGGATGTAAATAAAATGATAAATTTTGATTAAATAGTAACGCCACATAGCCAAAGAGACTATTACCATTAACTTCATGAGCATTGATTGCTGCAATGCCCTGCAACAGGTTTCACGCATTAAAAATGGGCGTTGATGGTCGCCATCGCCCTATCGTTAATGGCAAAGCTTCGCTCTCCCCGAGCGTCTTTGCTGTTGTGCCCGGGCTTAGGCATGCCACCAGTATAGCCCGGGCACACTCCTCCCCGCTGAACGGTTGGAAACATATCGGAAGCGATGCGCACAGGCCAATTGCAGGGGGAATATACCGCTGCCCGCACAAAACCAGCCTTCAAGCTCGGAGCGGGTCTGGCATTGGCGCTGACTACTGGATCTAGACCGATCGGGCAGGCCGGATCGGGATTTACCCTGCATGTTCGGAATTGGCCGACTTATCATCTAGCCAAAACGCGTCGGCAACAAAGAGCAACGCTTTGCGCAAAAAGACAAAACAAAACCCGGCGCAATTGCAGCCGGGCTCAGTTTTACGGAACTCAAAAAACCATCCATGCTTCAGTCGGCGGGCAACTCTTCGCGCGTCTGCCCGACCTTAAAACGCTCAAGGACTGGCAGGTGCTCCACCGCCACCAAGTGCGGCAGCCGCTCCACCACCAAGTGCAACCGGAATCGCCAACAGCCAAGGTGACAGGCCACCGCCTTTACCTTTGCTCGGAACGACCTTGGCAAAATACTGGCAGCGCAGATCTTCGCGGTTTGCCGGCTTTTCACAGTATTTGCGCAGAGCAGCTTTGTCATCTTCGCTCATCACTCGCACGGGAGCATCATAACGCTGCGCCTTTGCGCCACTGGCTGCCTGGGTAGCAGCGAACGCGCTTGTGCATGACAAAGCCACAGCCAAAGCCGCGCCAACAATCGGAAACCCCAATGAACGCATGTCAACAAACCTTTTTTCGGAGACTCATCAATATATCATCAAGTTGATCAGCGCAACATTTTTCAGCGCCCCCACTGCTCCGTCATCAAAAATCAAAAGAGCATGGGATAGCGTGTGATGCCACGCCCATATCTGCATAAAAGCACTCAATATGTCAGCTTAGGGTAGCCGCTCCATGGCCAAGGATCCCAAAACGATGCGCGTATTATCCTGCCCTTCCGCAAGGAGCACATTAAAACGCCAATGCTGCGTTGTGCACCCCTCCGGAATGATTACGATGGTCCGGTAGTTTGATATCCCGTTGCGTATCGGCAATGGTTGATTGAGAAACGCCTTGGGCGGGGCATCCGGACCTTTACAATTTCCTTGCCACCAGGCGCTTATGGCGGGATCGCTTATGCCGGTTATGGTCTGCAAGAAAGCATAACGGCCCGGAGAGAAATCGGTGACACGCTCCATCAGCACGCCCCCCTTATCCGTCCCGATTTCAAATCCTGCCATACCATCGTACAACTCAGGACCAGACGAATTCTTCAGCAATGGAAACGCCCAGGTAAATGGCGCGCCTGCCGGATCGGATGTCTGGCGCGATATTGCCATGGTATCAAGGGTTGATGGAGCAAGTCCGCCATAGCGCACCACAAGGTTGCGCGCGCTGTCTATCGCACCGCTTTCCACCAGTTTGACTTGCAACTGCGGAAGGATTGCTCTGCCTGAAGGAAGGACGCGCCCGCCATCGACAATGAGCGCTACCAGATCAAGCGGCGGCGCAGAGTTCAACGCAGAAATGAGGAAGGCTTTAAACCAGGCCTTGTTCTCATAGCCGCGCAATGCGGCGCGCCAGGCCGGTTCACTCAAGCCTGCGCTAAGCGATTTGTACAATTCGGCGCTGAAATTCGGTGATGTCTGGATCAGACGGTCCGAATGATGCAAGACACCACGCAAATCAGCCATTTCGGCCGAGACCCGTAACAGCTCGATTTGCAACGGAACGTCGCGCCGGGAAACACGCTGCGCAAGTTCAAGATCGTTACGGTATTTGTCCAAGGCGATGTCGCGCCTCAACAAGACCAGATTTCGCAATTCCCCGCTGGCGAGCGGATCAGCGGCTAGTCTCGCCCGCGCATCGGCGATGGCAAGTTCGCGCGCTTTATCGGACTTTGGAAAATCAGGAAGCGGACGCCAGATCGCGCCCGCTTTCCACGACTTGGACTGTTGCTGGCGATCCCGCTCATGAATGAACAAGTTCCCGGCGAGCACCAAGGCCAACAGAATGACGAGCCACCGAAATGATGCAGAGCCTCGCCAGGTCAAGGGTTCAAACCCGCCCGAAAATCTTCTTGAAAGTCGAACCGCTTTTTACGGGCGCGGCATTATCACCATAGCTTCGGTCATAGCCGTAACCATAACCGTAACCATAACCGTAACCATAGCCATGGCTACGAACATCAATCTTCGTCACAACAACACCAAAGAGGCGGTTGCCGACGCCCGCAAGCCGCTGCAACGAGCTACGCGCGGACCGGATCGTTGTCTTTTCGGCCTCGACAACAAACAGCACGCCTTCAACCGCCCTGCCCATAATGGGGCTATCAGCCAACCCCAGTACCGGCGGCGCATCGATGATCACATAATCGAACCGGGTTAAGCAGTCGGCGATAACTTCCGCCAGGCGATCCGTTGCCAAAAGTTCGGGCGGGCTTGGTGGAAGCGGGCCGCTGGTCATGACCGAAACGCCGCGATGGGCAGTCTGCACCGTCAACTGCAAGGGGTCATCGCCGGCAAGGGCATTGGCAAATCCGGCCTTGTTAGGAACACTCACAATTTTATGCAGCGAAGGTGAACGCATATCGCCATCGATCAGCAAGGCGCGTTTGCCGGTGCGCCCGATGATCTGCGCCAAGGCAAACGAACTGGTCGATTTACCCTCACCAGACTTCGTGCTGGTGACAACAACCGATCGCGGCAATCCATGATCGGTCGCGAAGGACAATGTCGAATGGATGGAGAAGTAGGCTTCGGAAACAAAGGTTTTCGGATCATCCAGCGCTTCGAGGGTGTTCTCCTCGGTGAGCGGCACATTGCCAAGCAGCGGCAATCGCAGGAACTGGCGCACATCCTCGGGCTTATGAATACCTTCATCAACACGCTCAAGGGCGAACACGACAACAGCAGCTGCGCCAAGACCGAGCAGCAAGGCAATCGCCAGGTTCAGCAGCAGCTTTGGTGATGACGGCGCGACCGGGATCTCGGCTTTGTCGACTATGGCAATATTGCTGGTCCCGACCGCACCCGCAACGCCGATCTCCTTGTAACGCTGGAGAAGGGCGTCATAAAGCTGGCGGTTGGTATCGGCATCCCGCTGATATATCCCGTATTGGATCGACGCACGCTTTTGGCGGTCAAGCTCGCCTTTAAGCTCCGCAACTTTCACCTCAAGCTGCTGTTCACGGGCGCGTGCCTCATTGAAGGTGGAACGGCGACCGCCGACAATGCGTCCCAGCTCATTCGCAAGGGCAACATCCAGCGTGTCCATCTGCTGCTTGATGGCAACCGCCTCGGGATAGCTTGGCTTGAACCGCACCATGACATCAGCATATTGCGCAGCAAGATCGGCGCGCTTGGCACGCAATTGTGAAATGACCGGGTTTGTGAGGGCCTCGGGGCTATTGTCGCCTGCCGCAACGCCCGCACGGCTCTCGGCGCTGATCCTGTCGGCTCGCGCCGTTGCAAGCGCCGCATTCAACGCCTCCAGATCAACCGATGCCAGCGTTTTTTGCGAAACGGTCCGGCCATTGGCATCCTGCGAGGCGTCAAGGGTGATGATGTCGTTGGACGAGGCAAACGTCACCGCATCGCGTTCGGATTGCTCCAGCCGGGTTCGCAGATCGGCCAATCTTGTTTCGAGAAAACGCCGGGCGTCTGCGGTCGAGACATATTGCCGTTGCATGGTGGCGCTTATGAATTCTTCGATCCACAAATTCGCCACTGTTGATGACATTTCCGGCGACCGGCTAGTGTAGGTGATCTCAACAAGGCTTGATCCGCGGACCGGCACAACTTCGACATTTGCCAGAAGCAAACCGATAGCAGCGCGCTCGCGCGCGGCCCGACGCTCACCTTCTGGAACTTTAACATCGTCTGATGCAATCGGCTTCGCACCGTGCGCATCAAAAAAGGCGTCGGCCTTTGCCACGTCGAGCCGCTTCGCCACTCGCTCGGCAAGCGAGCGAGCGCGTAGCAAGGCATATTGGGTGGCGTAGAACTCGACGTCGCGCGTTGATGAGCTAGCCTCAAGTCCTTCAACGCTCGTGATGTTTTTTTGTTCGCGGCTGATTTCAAGCTGCGTGCGTGCGGTAAACTTGGGCGCAATCAGCAGGGTGATCACCAGCCCGATGATAATCGCACCAAAAACGATTGCACCCACGAGTACGCGCCAGCGGACCACAGCCTGCCAAGGCTCCATAAACGCGGCGGCAAGATCAAACCGGTCTTCCATTTGATCTGTTGATGGCAGCAAAGCAGGTACCCGTTCGTTCACGTCAACTCTTTCAGTCTGGAAGGACTCATTTCTTGCGCTCGTCATGGCCGGGTCAACCGGTCGATACCGATGACCAAAGGCGTAACCAAAGCGGGGGTAATCGCCAGGAAATCCTTGAACAGGCGGCGGGCGCGTGAATCCCCCACCATCACAACGTCGCTGGCAAAGACCTGTGGATCGGCATAGGCACCATGACGGATGGCATCCAAATCATACAAAGCTGCATAACGCTGCCCGCCTACAGTGCGGAATATCACGACATCATCGAGTTTCGAGAACTCGTCGGTCCCCTCGGCCTTCGCAATCGCGCTCATCAAAGTCATCCGGCCAATGGCAGGATAAAGCCCCGGTTTGCGTACCTGGCCTTCGACAGTGATAACGCGGCTGACAGTTTCCTTAAGATTTACCGTGACTTGGGGATTGCGCACATGGCTTTCGCCAAGCCCGCGCATGATCGCGGCTTCAACCTGCGCCAGCGTCAAGCCATTGATATCCAGAACACCGATAAGCGGAAAGGAAATCCGCCCGCCGGAATCGACCTGAACTTCGCGTTGGGACAAAACGGGGATGCCGAAAACATCAATCGACAGCCGGTCAAACGGACCGACATAATATTCGGATGTCACCGACGTCAGATCAACCCGCTCGGGCTTGGGCAACTCCGTTGCAATCACCTCAAGCGCAGGATCACCACCCAAAGGCCGCGATGTCGCACATGCAGATAAGGATGCAGCGAGGGAAACACCCAGCATCAGCCTTGCAAAACTATCAGCACAAATCATGCAATCCACCCGCTTTATAACTGATTTTAATCGATAAAATTTATTAAAATCATCAGCTTTGGCTTGGCATATATTGATTTACGCAATTTTGCGAGACGGAAATTTTGATTTCCTGGTGACCCACACCAAAGCGATCACAGCCACACTCATCAAAGCAGGAGTGCGCAAGGGATAATCACTGAACGACGCTAGCGCCAAAATGCCGATTATCAGCAAACCCAAGCGCGACAATGCCCGTTCGGCAGGGACATCAGCGGACCGCTCGTGACGCAACATGCCGCGGCCGATTAACCAGCCCGCCGTCATGCAAAGGATTATCGCCGGAACACCAGCTGTCAGGACCATTTCCAGCCAGTCATTATGGGCGTGGTTCATGTAATATGGCGCAAGCAAATGATCCGGTTCATAGATCATCATTACCGTTTCAAAGCTGCCCAGGCCGGTGCCAAGTAGCCAGACATCCCCGATCATGGTAAAAACCGTCGGCAGAATCAGCATTCTTGCGCCGCTCGCCGGATCGGAAGCAATCAGGCGATCCAAAGCCAGATCCCGATCAAACATCACAAAAACAAGCCCCGCCAGCAGAGCAAGCGACGGGGTTATCCAGCGGCTGACAGTTCGCGTGCGCGGCTGCGCGAGGGGAGAGAGGACCCACGGCGTTGCAAGCGCAGCAACGACCCCGAGGACAAAGCCCGAGCGCGATCCCGTTATCAGCAGCAGTGGAGCCAGCAGCATGACCGCGCAGGCTGGAAGGAACCACCATGGGACAGTGAAACCCGGTCGCCCCATCTGGACCGATCGATCTTTCCGCGCTGTATGACCTGCTTTGACACGCGCGTAGAGCAGGATTGCCGGAGCAAGCAGTGCCAGAAAAACAGCTTGGTGATTGCGGTTTGCGAAGAAACCTACGCCACTGCCGGGGTTGGTGACGGCATAGAAATAAAGCGCTCCCTTGGGATCGGATCCGATTTGAACGCACGCAAGAATAGCGCTGGCAACACCTACTAGGATAAAGATAGCCAAAACCCGGATGTGTTGTTCGGCTCGATCCAGCGATAGCATCCACGCCAACACGCTTGCCGGGACGAGCAGAGACCACAGTGCATTCCACGTCGCCGCGGGCGTCATCGAAAGCGGCCTCCACAGACCGGCCATTCCGGCATAGCGGTCGATATCGACGATGAGCCCGCGCCCCGGCAAAGCTTGCCAAATGACCGGAGGAAGCGGGACCAATTGCAATGCTGGCAGCAGTATCACCGCCCCTGCCCAACCCGAAACTGCAGGATTTCCGTACAACAGCCCGCGCGGTGCGCAGTACACTGCTAGACCCAGAATGACGACAGCGAGCGGCCTCAACATAACCAGCGAAGCGACGTCCGGGCGCGCGCTACCTCCCATCAGAAAGATCAAAGGCAGCCATAGACCGATAACCAGAACGGAAACGTTGTCAGGCCTTACAGTCCGATGCCGGATCGAGCCGCCCGCACTTTCGCTCATCGCGAACCGAAGCCTGTCACAATCGTGCGAATGGTGAGCAATACGATCAGAAAATCAAGCCACACCGAGCAATGCTTGATGTAGTAGAAGTCATATTCAAGTTTTTGCCGGGCTGCATCTCCGTGCGCGACATTTCCCTGATGGACCGCTGCCCATCCTGTGATCCCCGGGCGCACCGAGTGCCTGTACGCATAAAACGGGATTTCCCGGCTGTATTGATCAGCCAAAATCGCCGATTCCGGACGTGGTCCGATCAAGCTCATGTCACCGCGCAGCACATTGTATAACTGCGGAAGCTCATCAATGCGCAACTTGCGAATGACCCTGCCCACACGTGTCACCCGATGATCATTCTCGCTTGTAAAAGCAGGACCATCGATATCACACCGCATGGAGCGCAGTTTGTAACAGACAAAAGGCCTGCCGCGATACCCGACACGCTCTTGGCGAAACAGCGCGCCGCCGGGACTTTCGAGCCTGATAGCCAAACCTGCCAGTACGAGCACCGGTAGCGCCAGCAAAAGCGCCGGAACTACCACCACAAGATCAGCCAACCGCTTTCCGCGGACAAGCGGACGCGAGGGCAGCATATAACCGAAGTTTTCGACCGGATGATTGTCGAGGCTAACCGTACCCGTGATCATTTCACGAAAGTGGTCATGCTTGTAAACGGGAATGCCTTGCAACACCGCTTTTTGCAGAACCTGCTCGGTAATCGGATCTTCGGGGCGATGCCTGTCGAACACCAGGGCGACTACGTCGATCCCCTCTGCCTGCTCGACGATTACGGAAACCCAATCAATCCGCACACGTTTGAGCCCGATCTTTTCAGGCAAGAAGCCAAGGTATCCCACGCGCGGCCGCCCTGCGCGCCGCCGCGCGGATGCCACGAGAAAATACCACGCCATCCCCCCCAGAAAGCTCAAGGCGACTATCGGAATTCCGACTTTGACGCCGAGCAGGGTTGCCCCCGCAATCGCAGCGGCATAGCCAGAAAAGAACGATGGAAAGATCAGCGCATGGTCAGTGGTAAGGGCCAGCGCGCCAACGTTGCGAAGCATAGCATGGGCAAAAAGCGCTGCAACAAGAACAACGATTATCGTCGGAAGCGTATCGAGATCATAGTCCTCCGCCACAAAGTTGCTGAACTCGGTCGTTTCGAGCACGACGAGTGGCAACCCGACACCCACAAGCAGGAGGCCGCCAAGCGTAAACCGGTTGGTGCGCAAAATTCGCCCCCAACGATCTCCCAACCTGCCCTTCGAATGCAATTGCATCTGGGAAAACGGTGTGTGCATGTTCATGGGCGATCACCCTGAATGCACAAACTGCTCGCCCCGAAAGCAGGCAAAAGGCGTGATCCTGTCATGATCATCACCGCACAACCGGCTCAAGCGCGCTGGCATCAACCTGCATCGAAACAGGCTGGCCCAGGATTTCGAGCAGGACATGTATCCGCCCACGCTCATCAAGCTGTTCGATCGTGGCAATGCGATCGGCAAACGCTGTCGAAATGAATTTGACTTCCATGCCCGACTTGAGAACCGGCATGAGGGTATCGATCAAACCCGAGCTACAGCGGGCGAAAATTGCCGCCATCACACCCGGCGCCACAGCCCTCGGGGCACCGCTTCCCGCGCCGATCAGGTGCCGCACGCCCCGCGTCGCGTTTATCGTGCGCCAAGGGAATTGCGCAGGTTCCGCTTGCACAAAGATATAGCCGGGAAACACCGGCGCCAGAACATCGACAACACGGCGCGCATGCCGACGCTGTTTGCGAAACCGGGGAACAAATGCGCCAAAGCCCTGATTTTGCAACTGTCCTTGCGCAAGTGTCTCTTTTTGCGGCTGCGTGCTGGCGACAAACCATTTATCAAATCGCAAACCTGTGGATACCGGCCGCTCTGCAACTGCAAGGCAGTCCTCGGAAGCGCTTTCCCCGGCGATGCCACCTTGTGGAAACTCGATCTCGCGCACAAAAAGCCCTGAAAAATGATCAAACTGGACGCATCAGACCAAAACTGGCCCACTCCCGATTTTTCAATTTTATCAATCAAAAACCATAGATTAATCCGAATCCCGCCTTCACTAACAACCAATAAAGATGATTTATCAAAAATAATATCAAAAAATGTCATCATCACACCTAAGGACAGGCAAGACGGAGCACACACATCGCGCGCAAGAGCCTCGCGCCGTCGGGCTTCAAAAGTCTGTGATGGCCGCCGAAAGCTGATAACCCAGCCCTTGCGCCGTACGGAACGGAGAGGTCAGGCCCGTGTTCCGTTCAATCTTGCGGCGCAAACGTGATATCGCTGCATCCAGATTCCGGTTGTCGGCACTGCCAGTCACCCTGCCCGCTTCGGCAAGGTCCGCGCGTGACACCGGCTCTCCCTTCGCCCCGCGCAGGCATTGGATGATCCGCGCTTCTGTCCGCGTCAGTCGAATCACCGCGCCATCGGGGGCGTGAAGTTGGCTGGCGTCGGCTGATATCTGCCAGTTCCTTGAAGCCCTTGCCGGTTTGCCCAGCACCCGCCGCCAGATTGACTTGATCGCATAGTAGACCTGGTCAAACCTTACCGGCTTGGCGAGAAACATGTCTGCCCCGGCGGTCAGCGCGGAATTGAAGGCATCAGCCCCCAGCCGCCCGCTGATGGCGAGAATGCCGGCATCGCTGCCTGCGCGGATCAGCGCGATAAGATCCACCCCGTCAAAGCCGGGCAGTTCAAGCGCAATCACAAAAAAGTCATAAGTCTCGAACGGCCCGGCGTTCATCATCTCTTCGGCTGATCCGAACAGCGCGGAGGTGGCTCCTTGAGCTTCGAGATAATGGGCAAGAAAGGCGACAAAATCGGCATCGCTATCAACGATGCAAAGATTGCGCGGAAAAATATGTGGCGCATTCATGGTGATAAGTCCGTTTTTCCGGCGCTTGACGTGTCCCGGATCAAGGCCGGGACCGGTCTTGAAAGGTGCCCGGAAAAACGAAAGACCGCCGCGCTTCGCGGGCGCGGCGGTCCTGGACCAGAGCGTGCTCGTTGTCCCAGCGGGGGTCGGGACAGGTCCAACGACCGAAGCGGGGTTTCCTTCGGAACGTCTCGTCGCGTTGCCCGGCCTTCCCCCCGCCGAAACGGGGAGAAGGCAGGACTTGCGAGGCTTAGTTGCGAAGCAACGTGCTGGTCACGCTGTTGCCGATCGCAGTGGCAGTAACACTGCCGCCACCGACCGAGAACATACTTGCAGCGATGTTGCCGGTGGCATTGATGCCGCCGCCAGCCATCGTCGAGCTCGCCGCCGCCGACACCGAACCGGTGTTGGTTTGGCTGTTGCCCAGCGCCGCCGAAGATGCTCCGGTGTTCAGCGCCGTCAGCGTCATGCTGTTGGTGGCCGAGTTGGCATAAGCCACGGCAGATGCGGTGTTGTTAGACACTGCAACCTTCGAAGCATTCAGCGCAGCACCATCACCCTGTGTGAACGAGGTACCATAGGTGACGTTGGTTGTTGC
>CAZSTP010000085.1:0-11849 GCA_964609325.1 uncultured Novosphingobium sp.
TACGCGCGTTTCCCGGCGGGGGAAGGGCAGGCCTATCTGGTTGGCGGGTTTCACGTCAGTTATTTGCGCAAGGGCGATAAAGTGCTGATTCCGGTGCGTTCGGGTGCGGGTCTGCGGCTTGGCATCAACGGTGGTTACATGAAGTTCTCGCGCAAGCAGCGTTGGCTGCCGTTCTGAAAAAGCACCAATAGACTCTCGTTTTATTGCATTGCAGGGGTTGCCCATCGGGCGTTCCGGTTGCATGGAGCCGCCGCGTTTGAAGCCTCTTCCGCAAAGGATAGCCGGTCCATGCTCGAAAACCTTGCCGCTCAACCCGCCGATGCGCTGTTGGCGCTGATCAAGCTCCACAATGCCGATCCGCGTGAGACCAAGATTGACCTCGGTGTGGGCGTCTATCGCACGTCAGACGGGGCAACGCCGGTGTTCAAGGCGATCAAGGCCGCCGAAGCCAAGCTGCTCGAAACGCAAAGCTCGAAGGCCTATCTGGGCCCTGAAGGCGATATGGGCTTTGTCCATGCGCTGATCCCTTATGTATTCGGCAAGGACTTTGATCGCTCGAAGGTTGAAGGCATGCAGGCCCCCGGCGGCACCGGCGCGGTGCGGCTGGCGGTTGAAGTCGCCAAGCGTTCGGGCGTCAAGCGCGTGTGGATGGGAACGCCTTCGTGGCCCAACCATGCGCAAATCATCGCCGCTGTCGGGGTTGAGCTCAAGACCTTCGGCCACATGACCGCCGATGGCTTTGCCGATCTTGATGCGCTGAAGGCCGCGCTGGCAGGCGCTGAGCCGGGCGATGCGGTCCTGCTGCATGGCTGCTGCCACAACCCGACGGGCGTTGATTACACCGAAGCGCAGTGGGACGAGATCGCCGCGCTGGTGGTCGAACGCAATGTCCTGCCGATCCTCGATCTTGCCTATCAGGGCCTTGGCGCTGGCATGGAAGACGATGCCTATGGCTTGCGCAAAGTGCTGTCGGTCGTGCCCGAAGCGCTCGTGGCCTATTCGTGCGACAAGAACTTCGGCCTCTATCGTGACCGTGTCGGCGCATTCTACGCCGTAACCTCCGATGCCACGGCACTGGCCAATGCGATGGCCAATGGTTCAACGATCGCGCGCGCTTCGTGGTCCATGCCGCCAGATCATGGCGCGGCTGCCGTGCGTTTGATCCTTGAAGACGCCGATCTGACCGCGATGTGGCTGGCAGAACTCGACGATATGCGTGATCGCATGCGCTGGGTGCGTGATCGTCTGGCCGCGGCGCAGCAAGTGGGCGTGGTGAACATGGCTCCGCTGGGCGTGCAGAACGGCCTGTTCTCGATGCTGCCGCTGAATGGTGAGCAGATCCTGGCCATCCGCGAAAAGCATGGCGTTTACATGGCCGGATCGGGCCGCATCAATATCGCCGGCTTGACCGATGGCAACATCGACCAGTTCATCGCCGCGCTGGGCGACGTGGCGGGCTGAACATAAGCGCTATCCCCCTCCCGTTTGCGGGAGGGGGATAGTGGTGGGCTTTCCTTAAACCTCAGAAATCCGCTGCCTTTGATTTGGCGCGCGCGGCTGCAAAGGCATCGTAGCGGAACTTCTCGAACGCTACGCGCTGGTCAAAGCCGGGGTCTTTGGGATAGTCCTGATATTCGGCGATGATCTCGTCAAAAATCTCGCGCATTTCCTGTTTGTGATCGGGGTGCGAGAAGATGTGCAGGCGGTTTGCCTTCATCGCTTCGATCACGCGCGCGCCGATAACATCGGGCTCCATGCCGAATTCGTGCACGCCTGCCAGCCTTTCGACCGCAGCGCTGTCCACCGGCTTCATCGCCCCTTTCAGGGCATCGGGGCGGATATCGTCGCTGGCATAGATATAGCTTTTAACGAGGCCGGGGCAGAGCACCGAAACGCCGATCTCGTATTGTAGCAGCGAATAGTGCAGCGATTCCGAAAGGCCGCGCACGGCAAACTTGGTGGTGTTATAAATCCCCGGCGTTCCTGCGGCGAGGAATGCGGCCATCGAGGCGGTGTTGACGACGTGGCCGCCTTTTTGCTCACCCGCCTTCACGCGGGCGACCATGCGCGGCACGAAGGTCATCACGCCGTTGATCACGCCGTGGAGGTTGACGCCCATCAGCCAGTCCCAATCATCGAACGAGCTTTCCTCGATCGGCTGGAACAGGTTAACGCCGGCATTGTTGCACAGGATCGAAACCGGGCCGAGCTTGGCCTCGACCTCGTCCGCCGCAGCCTTGAAACCATCGCGGCTGGCGACGTCAAGCTGCACACCCATCACTTCGCGATTGTCCAATGCGGCCAATGCCTTGTCGATGGAATCCTGGCGGATATCGGCAATGGCAACTTTGCAGCCCTCGTTGAGCAATTGGCGCACAAGACCTATGCCGACGCCATTGGCACCGCCGGTGACGAACGCGGTGCGTCCTGCAAAATCCTTCATGCGGCGTCTCCTGCGGTGCGAGCGGCTTGCAGCTTTTCCTGCCGCGCAATTTCCTGCGTGATCGCAGGGTTGCGGAACAGCATGGCGAAAGTTTCCTTGTATTCGGGGTTTTCGGGCAGATGCGTTTGCACCGCAGCCGTGGTGGCCTCGCCGCGTTCCTTCACGCCCGTCAGGAATTCCGAATGGGTCAGGATATAGAGCTCGTCGTTGAGGATGCCCTCCAGCACGCGCTGTCCGACTTGCTCCTTGGTCTGGTACAAGTGCATGAAATTGCCACCAGCGGCGCGGCGTTTGTCCGCTTCGGCATAGCCGGTATCGGCCAGATCGGCGGGGCGGGTCTTGGCGGCATCGGCGATATTGGATTGCACGGCACCCGGGCAGAATGCGGAACAGATCACACCGCGTGATTCGAATTCGGGGCGCATGCATTCCATCATCGAAGTGACGGCGGCCTTACCCGATGAATAGATCGTCGTCCCGCCCACGGGCACCAATGCCGACATCGAGGCGGTGCACACGATATGCCCGCCCTCGCCATGCGCCAGAATGCGCGGCAGCATGGTGACGATGCCATTGATCGACCCGCCAAGGTTCACACCCATGACCCAGTCCCAATCAGCGAAAGTTGCAAGTTCGGTCGGGCCGACAACCGCGACGCCTGCGTTGTTTACGAGAATATGAATCTTGCCGAACTTGGCTTCGACCGCATCGGCCGCTTCTGCAAATTGCGCACGGTTGGTGACATCAAGCTTTACCGCCAGCACGCGGTCACCGCCATCCAGTTCGGCCACGGCGGAATCGAGGTGATCCTGCCGGATGTCGGCGATGGTCACGTTCATGCCTGCGCCCAGCAAGGCCTTGGCAATGCCAAGGCCGATACCACTGGCACCCCCGGTTACAAAAGCCGTCTTTTCCGCCAGATTCTGCATCAATCCTCTCCTCTATCGGGTGCCCCGTGAGCCTCTTTTGCGGCTTCGAGAATCATTTTTCGCCTTTTCTATTCACCAGTCGGGAATTGTATGCAAGACTAACAATATCAGCGCTGCAACAAGGTCACCTAAAAAGGGGCCGGAGCGGGACTAGAGGAGAGGGTATGGCAGGTGTCGTCATTGCGCCGGAAGTTCAGGCTACGCCACAAACACGGGCTGAAGCCGATGGACCCGGGCAAGCAAATGCAACGGCTGTAGAGCGGCAATGGCCGTCTACCGGTGCTGCCTATTGGGCGTTGTTCGTCATCATTCTGGCAACGTTTCTCAACTTCTTCGATGCCACCGTGTTCGGCATGCTGGCCCAGCGCATCAAGGTCGATTTCGGGCTGACCGATGAACAACTCGGCTTCCTCGGCGGTCCGGCCACGGTCATCTTCTTCGTGTTTGCGGGCATTCCGCTGGCGCGCCTTGCCGATATCTATCCGCGCAAGTTCGTGCTGTCAGGCGGCATGGCGGCAACCGGTCTCGTCATGGCCTTTGGCGGCATGGCGCAAGGCTTTGCCCAGTTCGTCGGCAGCCGGATGTTTCTGGGCGCGGGTGGTTCGGCCCATGCGCCAGCCGCCTATTCGATGATCGCCGATTACTTCCCGCCCAAGAAGATCACGCGCGCTTTCTCGCTGCTGCAATTGGGCTTTATCGGCGGGACAACGGTGGGCGTTCTGGCGGGCGGCAAGCTGATCGTCGCGCTGGCAGGCTGGCCCGATCAGACCGTGCTCGGGTTGCGCCTGTTCAACTGGCAATTGATCCTGCTGGGGCAGGCGGCGCTCGGCCTTATGGCAGCGGCGCTCTTGCTCACCGTGAAAGAACCGCCGCGCCTGCTTCCCCCGGCCCGAACGGCCGCTGCAAATCCTGTGCGCTTAAGCCTCGCCCAGCGTATTCTTGCCTTCACCGGCCTCAACGCGGCCAAGGCGATCCACGCGCGCGGGCGGGTTTACTATCCGCTGTTCATCGGCCTTGCGTTGTCCGCCATCGAGACGTTCGGCCTCGCCTTCTGGCGGGTGCCATTCATGATCCGCACTTATGGCTGGGACGAGGCGCAGATCGGCATGGTCATGGCCCCCATGCTGCTGGTTTCGCAATTGGCAGGCGTGTTCTTTGGCGGGTTCTTTGTCGAATGGCTGGCCAAGCGTTATGCCGATGCCAATGTGCGCGCGGCCACGATCCTGTTCGGGCTGGTCACAGTCTGCGCCATCACCGCGCCGATGATGCCAACCGGAGAAGCCAGCCTTGCCGTCATGGCGCTGGGCGGGATGTTCGGGCTTGCAGGAGCCGTGCCCCAGAATGCCGCCGTGCAGCGCATCGCACCCAATGAAATGCGCGGGCAGGTAACGGCGATCTACTTGTTCATGTTCACATTTTTCGGCGCGATGGGCAGCTTTGTTGTCGGCTCGGTGGCCCAGCGCGTGGTCGGGGTGGAGGCGGACTTGTGGAAAGCCCTTGTCATCACCGCAGCGGTCCTTTTGCCGGTTGCCACTTTGGCGATGTTCCTTGGCATGCGCCCCTATCGCGAAGAAGTGGCGCGGCTTGAGGCCGAGGGCCGGTAATTTTCAAAGCCCGTTGACAGGCGCGCCCCCGTCGCGCAATTTGTTAGTAACACAAACTAAATTGAATGGGAGCAGGACGTGACCGATACCAACCAGATTGCCGCGATGGAAAGCCGCCTTGCCGATCTCGAAAAGCGCCTGACGGTGCGCGAGGATGAACTCGACATCCGCAAGTTGCAGCACCTTTACGGCTACCTGATCGACAAGTGCATGTATAACGAGACGGTCGATCTGTGGACCGATGATGGCGAAGTGCGGTTCTTTGGTGGCGTCTGGAAGGGCAAGGAAGGCGTGCGCCGCCTCTATGTCGACCGTTTCCAGTCGCGCTTCACTTATGGCAACAATGGCCCCATCGATGGCTTCCTGCTCGATCATCCGCAAATGCAGGATATCATCAATATCCAGCCCGATGGTGTCACTGCCCTTGGCCGTGCCCGCTCGATGATGCAGGCGGGACGGCACAAGGATTATGAAGGCGATGCGCCGCACCTGAAGGCCCGGCAGTGGTGGGAAGGCGGCATTTACGAGAACACCTACAAGAAGGTGGACGGCGTCTGGCGCATGCACATCCTCAACTATATGCCGATCTGGCATGCCGATTTTGAAAGCGGCTGGGCCAACACACCGCATGAATATGTGCCGTTCCCCAAGGTCACTTACCCCACAGACCCGACCGGCCCTGACGAGTTGCTCGAAGGTCACTGGCTCTGGCCGACGCACAAGGTCAACGCGTTCCACATGAAGCATCCGGTTACCGGGGAAGAAATGATCCCGCAGCGCTGGCAGGGCGATATCGACCGCGAGAACGTCAAGCGCTAACCCGTTGCGGGCGGGCCAAGCTTATTGAACGCCGTTTCCTCCCCGCTTCCGCTCGCAAACCTGATGGAAAAATGATGACTGCTTATCCTTCGCTGCACATGATGATTGATGGCCAGCCGGTTTCAGGCGGTGGCCGCCGCACCCATGCGGTGGTCAATCCCGCCACCGGAGAGACTATCGGCGAATTGCCGCTGGCCGATGCTGCCGATCTGGACCGCGCGCTGGAAGTGGCGGCGCAAGGCTTCCGCATCTGGCGCGATTCCACCCCGCAGCAACGCGCCGCCGTGCTGCAAGGGGCCGCGCGTCTGATGCTGGAGCGGCAGGAAGACCTTGCCCGCATCGCCACGATGGAGGAGGGCAAGACGCTTCCCGAAGCGCGCATCGAAGTGCTGATGAATGTCGGCCTGTTCAATTTCTATGCAGGCGAAGTGTTCCGCATCTATGGCCGCACATTGGTGCGCCCCGCTGGCCAGCGCAGCACCGTGACGCATGAGCCGGTCGGCCCGGTGGCGGCATTTGCACCGTGGAATTTCCCGCTCGGCAATCCCGGGCGCAAGCTGGGCGCGCCGATTGCGGCGGGATGTTCGGTGATCCTGAAAGCGGCTGAGGAAACGCCGGCATCGGCGCTGGGCGTGTTGCAATGTCTGCTCGATGCTGGCCTGCCCAAACAAGTGGCGCAGGCGGTGTTCGGCGTGCCCGATGAAGTGAGCCGGCACCTGCTCGGCTCGCCGGTCATCCGCAAGCTTTCCTTCACCGGCTCGACCGTGGTGGGCAAGCATCTGATGAAGCTTGCGGCTGACAACATGCTGCGCACCACGATGGAACTGGGCGGCCATGGTCCGGTACTGGTGTTTGCCGATGCCGACGTTGATGCCGCGCTCGATATGATGGCGGCGTCCAAGTACCGCAACGCAGGCCAGGTTTGCGTCAGCCCGACGCGCTTTATCGTCGAAGAGAGCGTGTTTGACCGTTTCCGCGATGGCTTTGTCGAACGCGCGGGCCGGATCAAGGTGGGCAATGGCCTTGAAGACGGCGTTGTAATGGGGCCGATGGCCAATCCTCGCCGTCCCGAAGCCATGGACCGCCTGATTGGCGAGGCCAAGGCGCGCGGCGCAAAGCTGCACACCGGCGGAGAGCGCATTGGCAATGCCGGCTATTTCTATGCGCCCACCGTCCTGTCTGAAATTCCGCTCGACGCCGCGATCATGAACGAGGAACCGTTCGGCCCGGTTGCGCTGATCAATCCGTTCAGCGGCGAAGAGGCGATGATCGCCGAAGCCAATCGCCTGCCCTATGGCCTTGCCGCTTATGCCTGGACGCAAGACGCCAAGCGCCAGAAGCGCCTCTCGCGCGAGATCGAGACGGGCATGCTGGGGATGAATACGACCATGATCGGAGCCTCGGATGCGCCGTTTGGCGGCGTCAAATGGTCGGGCCACGGGGCAGAGGACGGGCCCGAGGGTTTGATGGCCTGTCTGGTCACAAAGGCTGTGCACGAAGGGTAGCGTTTCCGGTGCAAGGGCGCATGGTGAAACAGTACGGCAATAGCTATGGGGCAGGCGGCATTAATGCCAACTGCGCCTACCGATTCGGCGCGATCGGAGTTTCACATGTTTCTTGTTTCGTCGGTTTCGCGCACGCTTGCCAAAGGCCTTGGCGCGCTCGGGGTTCTGGCTCTGGCAGCGCAGGCCCCCGTACAGGCAACCGAAGCGGACGAGCAAATCTGGCTTGCGCAGTTCTCCACGTTCTCGGTGGGCAACAAGTGGCTGGTCTTTACCGAAGCGCAGGCCCGCCAGACCGATGGTGCGGAACGGCTGGGCCAAATCATTCTGCGTCCGGCGGTGGGCTATCAGGTGACCGATACGGTGAGCGTTTACGCAGGTTACGCGTGGGTGCGCACCGAACCCGAAGGCCGCGCTGCCAGCACCGAGCACCGCGCGTATCAGCAGCTTTCGTTGCGGCTGACCGGTGGCCCCGGCAAAGTGACCGTGGCCAGCCGCACCCGTCTGGAGCAGCGCTTTATCGTGGGCCGGTCCGATATGGGCTGGCGGATGCGCAATCTGGTGCGGCTGGATGTGCCGCTGGGCAAGGGTTACAGCGCGATTGTATCGGGCGAGCCCTTCGTCAATCTCGATACGACCACGTGGGGGCAGCGCGCCGGTTTCGACCAGATGCGCGGCTTTGCGGGCGTCGGCATTCCGGTGGCGCGCGGGGTTGCGTTGGAGGTTGGCTATGCCGGCCAATACGTCAACCGCTTTGGCGTGCCCGATCGCATGAATCACATTGGCAGCCTGTCGTTCAACATACGGCGATAGTCCGGGGCAGGCTGCCCTTCCCGGGAAGGAAGCCTGCATGACTGAAGAACTGAAAACCGGTGGCGCACAGGGCTATTTGCGCATCGCCACCGAAGAAGCCTTCGCCACGCGCGAATTGATCGACGCCTATCTGCGCATGATCCGCGATGGATCGGCAGATAAGGGCATGGTCTCGCTCTGGGGCTTCTACGCGCAATCGCCGTCCGAGCGTGCCACGCTGATCATGGATCGCCTGCTCGATCTGGGGGATCGCCGCATTGCCGATATGGACGCAACCGGCATCGACAAGGCGATCCTCGCGCTCACATCCCCCGGAGTGCAACCGCTGCTGGATGTTGACGAAGCCAAGGGCATCGCCACCCGCGCCAACGATTATCTGGCGCAGGCGTGCGAAAAGCACCCTGACCGGTTCATCGGCATGGGTACGGTCGCGCCGCAAGACCCCGAATGGTCGGCCCGCGAGATCCATCGCGGGGCCAGGGAACTGGGCTTCAAGGGCATCCAGATCAACAGCCACACGCAGGGCCGCTATCTGGACGAGGAGTTCTTCGATCCGATCTTCCGGGCGCTGGTCGAGGTGGATCAGCCGCTCTACATCCATCCCGCCACATCGCCGGATTCGATGATCGGGCCAATGCTCGATTCGGGGCTGGACGGGGCGATCTTCGGCTTTGGTGTGGAAACGGGCATGCACTTGTTGCGCCTCATCACCATCGGCATTTTTGATAAATACCCCAGCCTGCAAATCATGGTCGGCCACATGGGCGAGGCTTTGCCGTACTGGCTCTACCGCCTCGATTACATGCATCAGGCCGGCGTCCGCTCACAACGCTATGAACGTATGAAGCCGCTGAAAAAGACGATTGCGCAATACCTTCAGTCAAACGTGCTGGTCACCAATTCGGGCGTGGCGTGGGAACCTGCGATCAAGTTCTGCCAACAGGTCATGGGCGAAGACCGCGTGATGTACGCGATGGATTATCCCTATCAATATGTGCCGCAAGAAGTGCATGATATGGATGCGATGGACATGAGCGCGGAAACAAAGAAGAAGTTCTTCCAGACAAATGCCGAGCGCTGGTTCAAGCTTTGATCCGCGCCCGGAGGGAGAGCCAATGACCACCGAACCGCGCCGCAGTCTCGCCCCGGGAGCATGGTACGCGCTTGTTCTCGTCGCGCTGACCAATGCGATGAGCCTGCTCGACCGGCAAATCCTCGCGATTCTTGCGCCCGCGATCAAGGCGGACCTCAAGATCGGCGATGCCGAGATGGGGCTGCTGTACGGCACGGTCTTCGCGCTGTTCTATGCGCTGTTTTCGCTGCCGGTGGGGCGTTTGGCCGATGGCTGGGTGCGTACGCGCCTGCTGGCGATCAGCTTGCTGTTCTGGTCTGCTGCCACGGGCCTTGCCGGGTTTGCCAGCAGCTTTTCGATGCTGGCGCTATCGCGCCTTGGCGTTGGCATTGGCGAGGCGGCGACGCAACCGGCAGGCACATCGCTGATTTTCGATTTCTGGCCAAAGCACCGGCGCGGCTTTGTCATGTCGGTCACGGCATCTGCCATCGCGGTGGGGCTTGGCGGGTCTTTGATTCTGGGCGGCGTCGCAGCGCACTGGTGGGATGCACACTACGCGGCAGGCAGCCTCAAAGGCTGGCAGTTTGCGTTCCTTGTTGCTGCGGCCCCCGGCTTTATCCTCGCGGCATTCCTGTGGAAACTGGCCGAGCCGGAGCGCGGGCAGATGGATGGCATTGCCACCGCGCCCGATCCGCACCCCTTCCGCGCAGCCTTCGCCTTGCTCGGCGCGGTCACGCCCGGCTTCCACTGGCTGGGCATGAAGGGCAGGGGCGCAAGTGCTGCGATGGTGCGGGGCAATCTGGCGGCACTGGCCCTGATCATAGGCGTGGCGGTCTTGCTCACGATCATCAGCAGCGCAGTTAGCCCCAAGCCGGAGATGATGCTGGGCGGCGTCTCGCTCAATCCCCACGCTTTGCAATGGACCGTGATCGGCTTTGGCGCTTTCGTGATCGTCAACCTGATGCAGGGGATGAAACTGGGCGATGCCCAGGCGTTCCGCGTGATTACGCGCTCCCCCACACTGATGATGTGCATCGCGGTGGGGACGCTGCAATCGACGCTCAATTACGGGATGATGGCATTCAACCCCAGCTTCCTGATCCGCACTTATGGCCTGACCATGCAGGAAACCGCGCTGCAATTCGGGCTGCTCTCTGCCGCGATGGGCATCATCGGCCCGCTGATATGGGGGCCATTGTCCGACTGGCTGAACCAGCGCTTTCCCGGCGGCGGGCGTGCTTATGTGGCGCTGTTTGCGATGGGCGTATCCCCCATCCTGTCGTTCTGGGTCTATTACGCGGGCGATCCGGGCAGCTTCTATACCCGCTTCCTGCTTTACAGCTTCATCCTGACCGGCTGGCTGCCGCCGCTCTATGCGATCTTGTATGATCAGGTTCTGCCCCGGATGCGCGGGTTAACCGCAAGCCTCTATCTGCTGGTGATGACAATCCTCGGCATGGGCATCGGACCTTATGTGGTAGGCCTGCTGTCAGACGCGACGGGGTCTTTGCGCACCGCCATGCTCTCGATCAATGCCGTGGCGATCCCGATTGTTGTGCTGATGGTGCTGATCGCAAGGCGGGCAGAGCGCGATGAAGCGGCCTTGCTGGAGCGGGCTGGGTGACCTGCTCAAGTCACACGCCAAACCCACAGCTTGATCCCCAGCGGATAGCGCGCCCCCGAACACACAAAGATAGACCGGTTCATCCAGTCATACTTGCCGACAGGCGCGATAAACTCCGGCACAGTGCGGAAGTAATACTCCGCCGGATCAACCTCTTGCCCGGATGCAAGGCGCTGCATCACCTCTGGCGGTCCATGACGCACCCCGCGATTGCGGATCTGGATCACCACGCCGTCATCGGTTTCCAGCGCATAGATCGCATCGGCCACGGTCACCCCGTCGGGCCGCGTCAATTGCCAATCCGCAGCATTGCCGATCAGCTTGCCCTTGATGAGCGGCCCTTCCACTCGCCCGCCGCAAACAATCGGAATGATCCGCCGCGTACCGTCATAGGTCTCGCCAATCGGCACTGGCGCCTCAAGCTCGCCATGGGCTTCGTAAACGAATTCAAGTTCCGGCTTGATCATTAGGGCCTCCAATGAGAGCATGAGGATAGATAAGAGGAGGTAGCAAATGCCACTTTCCGGCTGTTCTCCCGTTACATTTCTGTTCACGCGTGATCGCGAGCGCGCCAAAGCGTTTTATAGCGATGTCCTTGGCCTTGTTTACAGCGGGTCTGATGCGTTTGCTGATATGTTCGACTTGAACGGTATCACCTTGCGCCTCGTGCCTATTGCAGATCATGTCCCCAGTCCTCACACGGTTCTGGGGTGGGATGTGAATGACATCGTCAACACTTGTACTGCGCTTCAGGCCAAGGGCGTAAGTTTCGAGGTCTACGAAGGTTTTGGTCAAGACTCGCTCGGCATTTGGTCTGCTCCCGATGGCCATGCGAAAATTGCTTGGTTTCTCGATCCGGACGGTAACAACCTGAGCATTTCCCAAGTCAGCTAGCGCTCACGCCGCCAACCCGATCTGATCGGCATTCGCCCAATTGCCGTGAAGGCCAAAGCGCAGGCGGATGGGGATCTTCACGGTTGCCACCGGCCCCTTTTCGATATCCAGCGCATCGAAGATCAGCAGATCGCTGCGCTGCTCTTCCA
>CAZSTP010000086.1:0-2019 GCA_964609325.1 uncultured Novosphingobium sp.
GCAATGGCAGCAGCAGCCTTTTCCTGGCTCGCCAAAGCAAAGCGATCCTGGTCTCCACGGCTTACTTGCCATTGGTCGGCCACGTTCTCGCCGGTTTGCGGCATCGTATCGACGCCATAAGCCGCCTTCATGGCCGGATTGATGAAGCGCCAGCCAAGTGTCGTATCCTCAATCTTTTGGCCACGGTCGAATGCGCCTGCGGCCTTGCCCAATACGTATGGCGCACGGGTCATGCTTTCCACCCCGCCCGCGATAACCAG
The DNA here is from genome assembly GCA_964609325.1 of uncultured Novosphingobium sp. GTDB lineage: Bacteria > Pseudomonadota > Alphaproteobacteria > Sphingomonadales > Sphingomonadaceae > Novosphingobium. The sequence continues at coordinate 261 of CAZSTP010000086.1, forward strand.
TTGCGCATCGCCTGACCGGATAGCTTGCGCGGCCATTCCCACCGCGTTGAGGCCCGATGCGCACAGCCGGTTGACCGTGACCCCCGGCACTGTTTCTGGCAAGCCCGCCAGCAGCGCTGCCATGCGCGCAACATTCCGGTTGTCTTCACCCGCCTGGTTCGCGCAGCCCAGAATGACGTCGTCAACCATGCCCCAATCAACACCGGCATTGCGGCGTTGCAATTCGCGCAGCGGCAACGCAGCAAGATCATCAGCGCGGATACCTCCAAGCGATCCGTTGAGTTTTCCAACGGGCGTGCGGATGGCATCGCAAATGAAAGCGTCAATCATCGAATTGTTCAGTCCTTGAGGAACGCCAGTAGTTCTGCTGCCAAAAGCGCTGGTGCTTCAAGCGGAGCAAGATGGGCCACAGGCAAGGCTACGTGCTGCGCGGCCGGAATATGGGCAAGCAGGTAATCGCCATGCCCATCGAACGGCGTCGAGGTATCGCGGTCACCTGTTACCACCAGCGCCGGGCAGGTAATCGCCTGCAACTGTGCAGCGATATCCATATCGCGGATCGCCGCAGCACAACCGGCATAGCCTGCCGGTGCCATGGTCAAAAGCTGACGCCGGATGGTGGCCGCAATTGCCGGTTCTTCAGCAATGAAGCTGGGCGAAAGGAACCGGCCCATCGCAAGGTCGGCAATGGCCGCCATACCGTCGGTGCGGACTTTGACCACGCGATCGGTCCACGCGGTTTTGTCCATCGTGGCCGAAGTGCAGATCAACGCCAGGCCGGTTACCCTTGCGGGCTGTGCCAATGCCATGGCCATCGCGATCATGCCGCCCAAGGAGACCCCTGCAACAGCCGCTGCCCCGATCCCTGCTGCGTCCATGGCACCAAAAACGTCGTCGGCAAGGCCTGACAACGTATAGTCACCCTTGCCCACGTCCGATGCGCCATGTCCGCGCGTATCGACGCGCAACACGCGGTACGTCTGCCTGAGGCGATCCAGCAAACCTGCCCACAGGTCCATGTCGGTGCCAATCGAATTCAGCAGGACCAGTGGTGGAGCATCATCTGCACCGTCAAGCTTCCAGTAAATCCGGCTTGCTTCTATTCCGCTAAACGGCATCAGGAAAGACTTGCCTGGGCAAGACGGGACGTATCCAGCGGAGCGCCAGTCTTTACCACAACTTCATCCACCGTCACGCCCGGCGCAAGTTCAACCAGCGTCAGCCCGCCTGCCTTGCGATCAACCGCAATCACCGCAAGGTCTGATACGATAAGGTCCACCACGCGCCGCCCGGTCAGCGGCAATGTGCATTGTTCCAGAATTTTGGGGGCACCCGATTTTGATACGTGGTCCATTACCACCACAATCCGCTTGACCCCGGCGACAAGGTCCATTGCGCCGCCCATGCCTTTGACCATTTTGCCGGGGATGGTCCAGTTGGCAAGGTCGCCGTTCATCGCAACTTCCATCGCGCCAAGCACTGCCATGTCGATATGGCCACCCCGGATCATTGCAAAACTGTCTGCCGATGAAAAGAAGCTGGACGTGGGCAACGCAGTGATTGTTTGCTTTCCCGCATTGATCAGGTCAGGGTCTTCTTCACCAGTGAACGGAAACGGCCCGATGCCAAGCATGCCGTTTTCACTTTGCAGGGTGACCTTGATCCCTTCGGGCACGTAATTGGCCACGAGCGTTGGAATACCAATGCCAAGGTTGACGTAATCACCATCGCGCAGTTCGCGCGCGGCCCGCGCCGCCAT
>CAZSTP010000086.1:2119-6602 GCA_964609325.1 uncultured Novosphingobium sp.
GCCTTGATGATGGCAAGGTCGGCGCGCAACCAGGTTTCGCGCACGTATTCCTCACCCTCAAACACTTCAACCGGCTTGCCCTCTGCCACCACCGTGCCAACGCCGGTACGCGTGTAGAATGCCGGGATGCCTGCGCCCCCTGCCCTGATGCGCTCGGCCAGCGTGCCTTGCGGATTAAGTTCAAGGTCGAGTTCGCCCGAAAGATACTGATCTTCGAACAGCTTGTTTTCGCCAACGTAGGACGCAATCATCTTACGGATCTGGCGGCTTTGCAGCAACATCCACAGGCCAAAGCCATCCGCCCCTGCGTTGTTGGAAATGACCGTCAGGTCCTTGACGCCCGCTGTGCGGATTTCAGGGATCAGGCTTTCGGGATTGCCCGATAGACCGAACCCGCCCGACATGATGGTCATCCCGTCAAACAGCACACCTTCCAGCGCGGCGGCGGGGCTGGCAAAAATCTTCGACATCAGTTTTCCCTCACGCTCAACCCAGATCGCCACCAGCCACAGGCAGCACCGTGCCGGTAATGTAGCTTGCCTCATCCGATGCCAGAAACAGGATCGGTGCAATCTGTTCATCGATAGTGCCATAGCGCTTCATGAGCGTCGATTGCGTCACTTGCGCCACCGCTTCGGCCATCCATGCCTGTTCTTGCGCAGTATCGCCCTGGGCATTGCGCGGCACTTTTCGCACAGGTGCCGCCGTGCCACCGGGCGCGGTTGCAACCACACGGATACCCTGTTCGGCATATTCCATCGCCAGGCTTTGCGTCAGCGCATTGATGCCGCCTTTGGCCGCCGAATAGGGGCCGCGACGAATGCCGCGCGTGGCATTGGACGATACATTGACGATCGTGCCTGATTGCTGTGCCAGCATGGGCGGCAGAACCGCATGACAGCAATAGAGCGTGGGCATCAGCGACCGGCGAATTTCCGCGTCGATCTGTTCGGCGGTAAATTCTGCAAAGGGCCGCATCCGGATGGCACCGCCGACATTGTTGATCAGGATGTCGATCCGGCCAAACAAAGCCATGGCCTGCGCCACGGCGCCGGCTGCCCCGTCGTGGCTTTCCAGGTCTGTCACAAAGGCATGAGCCGCAGCCCCGATTTCTGCGGCCACTTCCGCCACAAACTCGGCGCGATCAACCAGCAGGACTTGCGCACCTTCTGCTGCGGCGCGCATGGCCACGCCACGTCCGATGCCCTGCGCCGCACCGGTTACAACCATCACTTTGCCGGCAAAGCGTCCGGCGAAATGTGTGACAGGCTCAGACATGATAAACGTCGATCACCTGGTGGATGTAATCGTTTTTCAGCACGATCTTCTTGGCCGCGATTTTCAATTCCGGCCCCACACGCCTCAGCGTGCAAAATGTCGTGCCGAAAAACTGGCTGGTCGCCTTGAAGCGATGGCTAAGCGTGTGCCAGTTATAGCGCACGTCCAGTTCATCACCGCGATCTGCCAGCAGTTCGATGTTGGCCAGCATATGGGCCGTGCGCGGCTCGGGCGTGCTCGCGCTGGAACGTTCGGTCTCAAGCCGGTAGACACGGTCTTCCAGACCCTGCCGGTTGGCGTAATAGATCAACGAAATCTGGCTTTGCGGATCGGTGACCAGTTCATCATCATCGGTCCATGCCGGCATCCAGTACGTGCAGTCCGCGCTATAGCATTCAAGCCATTCATCCCAGGCACGATCATCCAGCAGGCGCGCTTCACGGTAAAGGAAGGCGCTTATTTCGGCGGCGACGCTCATGCCATTTCCTCTGCCGCTGCTGGCTGGTTGCGATCCATGCCGTCGATCAACGCCTTTGCCCAATATTCGTGCTGACGGACGAACAATCCTTCATCCTCGCTCCGTTCACTGCTCAGCAGTGGTGCCATGCCCATTTCGCGGGCGTTTTGGTCTGGCCCGGCGATCCAGCGTTGCGCGCCACGGCTGAGGTCATTCCACAATCCGCCAGCCCCGGCGTAAGATGTCTGACAAGTGCGGAATTCTTCAAGATCATCAGGCGTCCCCATCCCTGAAACGTTGAAGAAATCCTCATACTGACGGATGCGCAATGCCCGCAGTTCGGCACTTTCGCCCTTGGGCGCAAAGCAATAAATCGTCACTTCGGTGCTGTTAACATCGACTGGGCGGACAACACGGATCTGGGTCGAGAACTGGTCCATCAGGAAAACGTTGGGATAGAGCGCAAGATTGCGGCTCTGCTCAACGATGAAGCGCGTGCGCTCCTTGCCCAACCGCTCTTCCAATTGCTCTTTGTGCGACCATACCGGTCGGACTTCGGGGTTCAGAACTTTAGTCCAAAGCAGGATATGCCCGTTGTCGAAACCATAAACACCGCTGACCGCCTTGGACCAGCCATTGGCATCGACAGCCTTGGTTCCGCCCTCGGCGCGCCGCCCCATCGTCTTGGCATAGTTGTAGTGCACCGAGCTGACATGATAGCCGTCGCACCCGTTCTCCATCTGCAACTTCCAGTTGCCGTCAAAGATGTAAGATGAACTGCCCGCCAGCACTTCAATCCCGTCAGGCGCCTGATCAACGATCTGATCGATGATCACCCGTGTCTCGCCGAGATAATCCTTAAGCGGCGCAACATCGGGATTGACGCTGCCGAACAGAAACCCGCGATAGCTTTCAAACCGCGCAAGGCGGGCCAGATCGTGCGAACCATCCTGATTGAACGATGCAGGATAAGCGCCCGTGCTTTCATCCTTAGCCTTCAACAGCTTGCCATCGTTGGTGAAGCTCCAGCCGTGGAACGGGCAGACCATGACCCGCCCATTGCCCCGCTTGCGCCGGCACAGCATCGCGCCGCGATGCGAACAGGCGTTGATGAACGCGTTAAGCGCACCGTCTTTCGTGCGGGTGATCACAACCGGCGTCCGCCCGACCGTCACCGCAAACCAGTCGTTCGTATCCGTAATCTGGCTTTCGTGGGCCAGATACACCCAGTTCCCCTCAAAAATGTGTTTCATTTCAAGGTCGAACAAGTCGGGATCGGTGAAGATGTCGCGGCGGCAGCGGAATTGTCCGCTGCCTGCATCATCAACCACAGCCGTTTCGATACGCGTTCTCAACGAGGCAGACATAGGGTCGCGCTCCTCTGGGATAGAACTTAAGCCTCTGCGCGGGCGCGCGAGGAAAACTGCTCGTCTTGTGCGGATGCAGCGCGCTGCAATTCAAAATCGAAGCTTATCGATGCACTGTCGCCCTGCCGCATCGGGACCGGCAGCAAGCCTTCGCGTGTACCGAACGCAAAATCGTCGCGCGCAAAGGGATCGTCACCAAAATTGATCTGCGTGGTCAATTGGCGGTAGCCGGGCGCTTCGATAAAGAAGTGCACGTGCGCCGGACGATTGCCGTGGCGGCCAACGGCCTGCATCAGCACATCGGTCGCGCCGCCGGGGGGAACGCTGTAACCCTTTGGCATCTTTGACCGGAACGCATAGCGCCCGTCTGCGCCAAGCTTGATCCGGCGGCGGTTGTTGAACGGCGTTTGCTCGGTCGTCGGGTCAAAGTGCGAATACCAGCCTTGCGAATTGGCATGCCAGACATGCACGATCGCACCCGCAACAGGTTCGCCATCAGGCCCGCGGACCTGGCCGGTCATGTACAAGTTCGTGGTGTCATCAGGATCCGTCGTCAGATTGACATCGGCCCCTTCGACAAGCGGTGCGCCTGCAACATAAAGCGGCCCTTCAATCGTGCGCGGTGTTCCACCGGTCAGACCGGCTTCAGCATCCTTGGCGTCCATGTAAAGGTCCATGAAATGCTCAAGCCCGGTGCCCGGAATGATCAGGCCAATTTCGCCAGCGCCGTTTTGAAGATACTTGATCGCACCCCAAAATTCGCTTTCCGAAACATCATAACGGACAATCACGCGCGCCACGGCGTCAAGTAGATCCCGCATGATGCCTTTGAGCCGAACATCGCCTGCATCGCTGTCAAGGCCGGCGGCGCGATCAAGCAGGCCTTGGACCGGCGCGGTATCGACAAAGGTTTCTTCCATCACACAACTCTCCCAAGTAGATTTTTCAATTGCCTGAATTTGCGATTTTTCGCTCTTAACGATCGTCGTCGTGCATTGATGACGGATGGCGGCAAAGCGGCGTCACCTTCACCGCCATGAACGGATAAAGCGGCAGTCCCATCATGATGTCATGCAATTGCGCGTTGCTTTCGACATCAAAAATGCTGACGTTCGCATATTGCCCGACAACGCGCCAAATGTGCCGCCACGTGCCTGCTGCCTGCAATTCCTGAAAGCGCTGCTTTTCTTGGGCTTTCAGGCGCGCCGCTTCGTCCGCGTCAAAGCCCAGCGGGATATTGACCTGCATTTCAACCATGAACAACATGCCGTTTTTCCTTTCAGGCGACAGCGTGAATAACGGGAGCAACACTATCGCGGCGGAACCGGGCGATCTTGTCCTCGTCCAGTGTAATGCCCAGCCCTGCTTCTGCCGGAACGGC
>CAZSTP010000086.1:6702-8092 GCA_964609325.1 uncultured Novosphingobium sp.
ACGCCAACATCGTGCAGCATCGCCATGCCGCGCACCGCCTGCGCTTCAGACCAGTTCTGATTGACGTCGACGCGGATGCTCGCCCGCCCGGCCAGTGCCTTGCAGATTGCACCCACATGCGCGACATCGTCCACAACCTCGCGCTTGCCGATTTTGAGCTTGAATATCCGGTGACGGCGCTGCGCAAGCATCGCTTCGCCTTCTTCGATATCCTTTTCGGTGTTGCCGCTGGCAAGTGTCCAGGCCACCGGCAGTGATGACCGCACACGGCCTCCGCCGATCAATTCGGAAACCGGCACACCCAACCGCTTGCCAGCCATATCCAGCAACGCGGTCTCGACCGCACACTTGGCAAAATGGTTGCCGCGCACGCATTTGGCAACTTGCGCCATCGTTTCCTTGACCCGCGCCAGATCGCAAACGCGCAGGATCGGAACGATATATGTATCGATGGCAGACTTGATGCTTTCCGGGCTTTCCTCGCCATAACTCAGGCCACCGATCGTCGTCCCTTCGCCAATGCCTTCAACCCCGTCGGCATCAGTGATCCGCACAATCACCATCGACTGCGCGTACATCGTCGCCATAGCGAGTACGTGGGGCCGTATCGTCGGGACGTCGACAATGAAGGTATCAACTTTTCCCAACGCGGCCATGGCTTCGGCTCTCCAAACACTGTTAAATTTTGCGGATTGTATCGTTTCACAAGAGTACGATCAAAGATCATTGCGGTTCTCATTCGATACCTTAAAGGTATAATGATGGACTTGAGACAACTCCGTCATTTCATCGCGGTGGCCAATGCCCGCAGCTTTTCACGCGCGGCTGAACAGTTGAACATCGCGCAACCACCGTTAAGCCGAACGATACGCCAGCTTGAAAACGCGGTTGGCGGAGCGCTGTTTGATCGTAGCGCAAGACCTTTGGCCATGACCCCGCTCGGCCTGCTCCTGTATGAACAGGCCCGGCAGATCATGGACCGCATGGATGATATGCAATCTATGATGAAGGCAGCCACGGCCACGGAACGCCGGCGGTTCACCATCGGCTTTGTCGCATCAACAATTTACGCGCGCTTGCCCGAACTGATCCGTGCATTCCGTCAACGCGCGCCCGATGTGGAATTAAGCCTGGTAGAAAGCACGACCCTTGATCAGATCTCCGCCCTGAAAGAAGGCCGGATCGATGTCGGCTTCGGGCGCATCCGGTTTGAAGATCCGGCCATAAAACGCACCGTGCTGCGGAACGAACGCCTGGCCGTTGCCTTGCCGCGCGGTCATGAACTTGCACGCCTGGACGCGCCGCTCACCTTGAAGCAAGTGGCGGGCGAACCCCAGATAATCTACCCGCGCTCGCCCCGCCCCAGCTATGCAGATCAGGTGATTTCGCT
>CAZSTP010000086.1:8192-11795 GCA_964609325.1 uncultured Novosphingobium sp.
GAAGATCGCATTTCCGATGGAATATGCCGCTCTTCATAACCACTGGCATGCGAGATATGTCCTGAAGTAAGGCGAGGTCGGACAGCGGGTTACCGTCAACGAGAAGCAAGTCGGCAAGCTTTCCCGATTCTATGGTTCCCACATCCATGTCCATTAGCTCGCCGCCCAGCTTGGTGGCGGCGACTAGTGTTTCTGTCGGTGAAAATCCAAGAATGTCTACGAACAAACCAAGGTCGCGGGCATTGCGGCCAACAGGATTGTAGGGAAAGCCGTAGTCCCCGCCCGGTAGCACACGAATGCCGCGTTGCCTCATCTTCGGGTAGAGTTCAGCCATCAATTCGAGGCCGGAAACCGCACCCATGCGTTCGGCCTCCGCAGGTCCGATCCCGAAATCGCGTGCTTCGTGAACCCGCGCATAAAGCAGGCCCGGTGCTGGCGCGACGAAAAGCTTGTCCTTGCTTGCCTCCAGCAGGTCGAGCGCTTCCTCGTCAGCATAGGTGCAGTGGAAAATGTTGCGGAAACCGGCGCGTACGGCACGCTTCACGGCTTCTGCTGCTTGGGCATGGCAAGACAGCCAGATCCCGGCTTCGCGCGCGGCTTGGCCGACAGCTTGCGTCTCCTCTTCGGAATACATCAATATCTGCGATCCACCGGGAGCGAAGCCTTCATCCGAGGAGAGCAGGAATTTGATGGTATCGCAGCCTTGGGCTTTCATTGCCTTAACATAGGCGACAAGTCCGGGGACCGCGCGATCATGCGTGGGATCGTGGCCTTCAGGAACACCCATCACGCCTTCCATGCCCTTTTCCAGCGCCGAGGCCCGCAGACGCGGACCGGGGATGAAGCCTGCGTCAATCATGTCGCGCAGAACGGGTTCAATTCTCTCGCCAAGCGAACCCGCCGAATAGGCGCTGGTGAAGCCGTGATCGAGCGTGATGCGGGCATTCTGTGCGGTGACGAGCATGTGCTCTTCGATTGGCAAGTGCATCGCGTTGATCACGCGTTCAACGTTGCTTGGCCACGTGAGATGGGCATGGGCTTCTACCATGCCGGGCATCAGTGTGCGGCCGGCACCTAGTATCACCGTGGCGCCATCGCGAGGCAACCGTTCGTCCCCGCGCGCAACCGCCTCGATCCGTTCGCCCCGCACCAGAACTTCGCCTGGAAACAGCGGAGAGCCCGAACCGTCGAAGATATTGACGTCGGTGAACAGATAGCCGCTCATGCCCCGGTGTCCGCGACCAATCCTGCTGCGGCGATCCCTGCAATAGCACAGACCTCGTCATTGTCCGAAGTATCACCGCTGATACCGACTGCACCGATCAGAGTGCCATCCTGATTGCGGATCAGAACCCCGCCCGGAACAGGAACAATGCCATCAGGAAAGATGCCGGCAAGCGCAGTGAAGAACATCGGAACTGCTTGGGCGCGCTTCGCCAATTCGCGCCCGCCAAACCCCATGCCAAGGCAGCCGGCGGCCTTCGCCGTAGCGATCTGGGGGCGGGAAATTGATGCCCGCTCATCGCGCTGCAAGGCCAATGCATGTCCGCCTTGATCAAGCACGGTGACGCAAAGTGGTGCAAAACCGCGTTCGCGTCCCGTAGCCAAGGCTGCGTTGGCGATGATATTGGCCTGTTCGAGTGTCAGCATGGTCAGTCTCTATCCATCCATTTTTGCACGATGCGCCGCGCCTGAATTCCGGCGCTGTCCATCTTCACCGAGAATTCGGGAGCGGTAGCACCGCGCGGATCGCGATTTCGCAAGGCCTGAATTGCTTCAATCATCGACTCATCTTCAGCAAAGCCCAGCTTGCTGATCGCGGAGAGAGCTTCCATTGCTTTATCGTCCGTGCCGTGGTCACGCGCCACCGACCAGAAGTAATGCATGTGCGTGGCATCTATTGGGGTCGTCGCATGGATTACACGAAAACGGCCGGTGATGTGCCGGTTTGAGGGTTCGATCAGATCTACCGCGGCGATTTGCAAGGCGGGGGTAAGGAACGACCCGTAGTTTTCACGATCGTATAGCGTGCCAGGTGCCATCCCCATCGGCTCGGCAAAGACCGGTGGCAGCGGAGACGAGGAAAAGCTCTGATGGTAACCGGCGGTCTCCCCATCCGAAGAAAGACGCGGCGGATCGACCCAGTCGGTAATCTTGAAGGTGGATGCATGGACATAACCAAAATGCGTAAGGTCCAGCACGTTCTCCTTCAGGAGCATGTAGTTTGCCGCAATATCGATGCGACCATGGCGCTCGGCAAACTCCGAGGTGCCTAGCCAGTCCGGTTGGTGCGGTGGCGCAACGCTATCGATACGGTCCGGATCGCCGAGCCATATCCACACAAATGGAGCCTGCTCCATGATCGCAAAGCTGCGTATCCGCGCCGCGGGAAGCGCCGCTTTCAACGACGGTACCTGGATACACTCTCCCTCGCTATCGAAGGTAAACCCATGATAGCCGCATTGGACGGTGTCACCCTTCAGGCAGCCAAGCGAGAGTGGTGCTCCGCGATGCGGGCAACGATCCTCAATCGCGGCGACGGTCCCATTCTCACGACGATAAAGCAAAACTGGTGTGTCGAGTAGCCAGCGGCCAAGCAGGTCGCGCCCCACCTCATCTGAGAAAGCTGCAACCCACCAACAGTTGAAAGGATAATTACCAGGTTCAGGCATTTTCGAGGGCCGTATCATCGAGGAATTGACCGAAGGACATTTCAAAAGCGGTCGAGATCGCTGGCAATCGACACCGGGACATGAGAACGGGCGGCGATGGTCTTCGCATAATCCGAGGTCTTGTCTGACATGCCTGTCGCTCCTGCCAAGTGCGTCACGACAACCCGTTTCACCCCCATTCGCGCAGCCATGTCGCCCACTTGATCTGGCGAAAGATGATGCTCGGTCAGGTGTCGGCGCATCGCTTCCAGTTGTGACCCGGTTTGGTCCGGGGCGATCCGCCGGACCATTGCCACTGTAGCTTCGACGTCGATCAACTCGCTGACTAATAGATCAGCGCCCTTGCCCAGCTGTTCGACTGCCGAGCTTGGCCCGGTGTCACCGGTGTAAAGGATTGAACGGCCGGGCAAATCAAATCGGTAGGTGTAGGATTTGAATGCCTGATCCTGCGTGCTTCCGGGCGAGAAGCTGTAATGTGAGTTTTGCACCGCGCGGATCGTAACCGCATTGATTGCAACTGTTTCCCCATCGACCAGTTCGCGCACCATGACCGTGTCCGCAGGATTTACGTTCGGTTCACCTGGAAGACCGTAACCGGCGTCGGCTGCTGGCTGCATCGAGGCTACGATGCCGTCAACCAGCGCCTTGGTCCCTGGCGGGCCATAGATCGTCAACTTGCCCGGAGCATGTGTCTGGTAACGCAACCCGATCAGCGCAGCGACCCCGCCTGTATGATCGAAATGGAGGTGACTTATAAACAGCACCTTTGCCGAGCCCGGCATCTGGCCAATCTTTGCCAACTGTTCCATTGTGCCATCGCCGCAGTCGATCAACCAGACCTCTTGCGGCCAGAGCAAGGCGTTGGCGGGTTGCGAACGGCCGGCAAACGGGACGGGCCCACCCATCGTGCCAAGCGTTACCCAGGCAGGCA
>CAZSTP010000087.1:0-11370 GCA_964609325.1 uncultured Novosphingobium sp.
CTCGCGGCTTCACGTTATAATCGATCACGCGCTTCACGCAGACCAGGGCTTTCATGGCATTTGCTCCTGACATAGGCTGGCTGTGGATGGGTACCATCCCTTGACACCTTGCCGGTGGCAAGGTTTGGCGGCGCTGTCCACGGTAAACTTGCAAAGGTGCAAAGCGCAAGTTTGCAAGTATTGTAGGACAAAGGCCGCCCGCGCAGTTTGCGAGGCGGCCTTTGAAAAAGACTACGTGCTTGCGTCATCACCACATACTTCGGCATTGCGAGCCCCGTATAGCGGGGAGAAGCAATCCGGAATTGCGCATAACCGCTCCGGATTGCTTCGTCGGCTTCGCCTTGTCGCAATGACGAGGAAGTTTTTGCTGTGTTAAAGACGCCCGGCGATCAGGCGAGCAGGCGCTGCATGATGGCGCGCACATCGTCGGCCAGATCGGCGCGTTCGAGCGCGAGGGTGATCGTGGCTTCGACAAAGCCCGCCTTGCTGCCGCAATCGAAGCGACTGCCGGCAAATTTGACCGAGTGGAACGGCTGGTTGCCGATCATCCGGGCCATCGCGTCAGTGAGCTGGATTTCACCGCCAGCGCCCTTTTCCTGCCCTTCGAGCAAGCGCATCACTTCGGGCTGGAGGATGTAGCGGCCCGAAATGATCAGGTTCGACGGCGCGTCTTCGCGCTTGGGCTTTTCGACCAGACCGGTAACTTCGGTGAGCGTATCGGAAATGCGCGCGCCCGGTGCGATCACGCCATAGCTGGAGACTTCTTCTTCGGGCACTTCGAGCACCGAGATCAGGTTTCCGCCCAGTTCGTTATAGGCATCAACCATCTGCTTCATGCAACCGGGGCTGCCGACCATCATTTCATCAGGCAGGAAGATTGCGAACGGTTCATCGCCGACAATCTCGCGCGCGCACCAGATGGCATGGCCCAGGCCCATCGGCACTTGCTGGCGCACGGTGACCAGATTGCCCGGCTTGATCCGCGTATCATCGAGCACCGAGAGGTCTTTGCCGCGGCTGCCCATCGTATGCTCAAGCTCGTAAGCGGTATCGAAATGTTCGACGATGGCGGTTTTGCCGCGACCGGTTACGAAAATGAGCTGTTCGATCCCGGCTTCGCGCGCTTCGTCCACCGCATATTGAATCAGCGGGCGATCAATGATCGGCAACATTTCCTTGGGGATAGCTTTGGTGGCCGGCAGGAACCGCGTACCAAGGCCTGCGACCGGAAAGACGGCTTTGCGGATGGGCTTGCGCTGAGAAGTGTCGGTCATCGTTTCCCTTTTGGCCAAATGGTTAAGGCAATGCTGTGATCTTTGCAGTGATTTATTAGGGTTAATACGTAAAGCAATCGTCAATGCGCCAGCGGCGCGTTCCAATCTGTCCAGGATGGCCAGGAGGTGGGAACGCCGACCGGTATACTTGCGCCTCAATACAAACTGGTTAAATGAAAAAATATGGACAAAATCATCATCCGCGGCGGGAAGCGCCTTTCGGGCACGCTTCCGGTTTCCGGCGCGAAGAATTCCGCTCTCACCCTGCTCCCTTGTGCATTGTTGACCGACGAGCCGCTGACTTTGCGCAATTTGCCGCGTCTGGCAGATATTGACGGGTTCCAGCACCTGCTCAACCAGTTTGGCATCTCCACATCGATTGCCGGAGCGCGGCCCGAGGATTTCGGGCGGGTGATGACGCTGCAAGCCACGCGGCTGACGTCCACGGTCGCGCCTTATGATCTGGTGCGCAAGATGCGCGCTTCGATCCTGGTGCTGGGGCCGATGCTGGCGCGCGCGGGCGAGGCGACGGTTTCGCTGCCGGGTGGCTGCGCGATTGGCAACCGTCCGATCGATTTGCATCTGAAAGTTCTGGAAGCGCTGGGCGCGACGATTGAATTGGCGGCGGGTTATGTGCGTGCGATTGCGCCCGATGGCGGGCTTCCGGGCGGGCGCTATTCGTTCCCCGTCGTGTCCGTGGGTGCGACCGAGAATGCGCTGATGACGGCGGTTTTGTGCAAGGGCAAATCGACGCTGCACAATGCGGCGCGCGAGCCGGAAATCGTCGATCTTTGCAACCTGCTGGTGGCGATGGGCGGGCAGATCGAGGGCATCGGCACGTCTGATCTGACGATTCACGGTGTCGACCGGCTGCACGGCGCGACTTATATGGTGATGCCGGACCGTATCGAGGCCGGGTCCTATGCCTGCGCCGCAGCGATCACCGGCGGCGATGTGATGCTGAAGGGCGCGAAGATCGAAGACATGGAAGCCACCGTGCAGGCGCTGCGCGATGCCGGCGTGTTTGTCGAGCCGCGCGCGGGCGGCATTTATGTGGCGGCAGACGGCCCGATCAAGCCGGTCACGCTTTCCACCGCGCCCTATCCCGGCTTTGCCACCGATATGCAGGCGCAATTGATGGCGATGCTGTGCCTTGCCAAGGGATCATCGGTGCTGACCGAGACGATCTTTGAAAACCGCTATATGCACGTGCCCGAACTGAACCGCATGGGCGCGCGGATTGAAACCAAGGGCCGCACGGCGGTGGTGCATGGGGTGGAATCGCTGACCGGCGCAGAAGTGATGGCAACCGATCTGCGCGCTTCGATGAGCCTTGTGATTGCGGGGCTTGCGGCTGAAGGCGAGACGCAAGTCCACCGGCTGTATCACCTTGATCGCGGGTATGAGCGGCTTGAGGAAAAGCTGCAATTGCTGGGCGCCGAGATCGAGCGCGTCGGCGGGGATTGATCGTTACCGTCGTCCTTCGCGGCCCTCGTTAGAGCCATAGCGCCCACCTTCGTCATTCCCGCGAAGGCGGGAATCCATGGCGGGCGCTGTGCGCTGGATCCCCGCCTTCGCGGGGATGACGAAGTGAGGGTTTAATCCAGCCGCACTTTGCCGCGACCTGCCTTGATCGTGCCGCGTATCTTTTTACCCTCCAGCCGCTGGACTTTGCCGACGCGGTTGAGGCGGGATTTGGCGCGTTTGGCGGGGAGGTTCATCGCATCGCGCAGCAGGTCGCCCAAGCGTTTGCGGGCGTCTTCGCGGTTTTGTTCCTGCGTGCGATAGCTGCGCGCGGTCATCACGATTTCACCTTTGGCGGTGAATTTGCTGCCCGCGAGCTCCTTTAGCCGGTGGAATACCGGCGGGGGCAGGCGCAGCGCATAGACATCGAGCCGGATCTGGACAGCAGTGGCGACTTTGTTGACATTCTGCCCGCCCGGCCCTGCAGACGCGATGAAGCTTTCTTCGACCAGCGTGAGCGCATAGGCGACGAGCGCGTCAGGTGTCATCTTCGCCAAATGCCTCGGCAATATCTGACGTTTCAGGCTCAACCATTTCAGGATCGGTCTTTTCAGGCCAATCAAAGCCCATCGCATCGAAGTCCATCGGCAGTGGAGCGTGGGCAACAATCGGCTCTTTGCCTGCGCGCGGGATGGTAAGCGCGGCGGCGTGGAGCATGGTGCGGGCTGCACCTTGGCCGTCGCCATAGATCGGATCGCCGACCAGCGCTGCGCCAAGGCCCGCCAAGGCGTGAATGCGGATCTGGTGGGTGCGGCCGGTTTCGGGGCGGAATTCGACCAGTGTCATGCCGGGCTGGCGCGCCTTGACTTTCCAGTGGGTGACGGCGGGCTTGCCCTTTTTCGCCGCGATCATGCGCCAGCCGTTTTCCGCCGAGCTGATCTTGAGCAGGGAAAGATCGATGGTGCCTTGTTCGCCCTTCACTTCGGTGGCGACAATGCCGAGGTAGACCTTGCTCACCTCGCGCGCTTCGAAAGCGGCGGAGAAGCGCTTCAAGGCTTTGGGATTGCGCGCCAGAAGCAGGCAGCCCGAGGTATCGCGGTCCAGCCGGTGGACCGGGAACGGTTCACGCTGGAAGCCGAAGCGCATGGCATCGAGGTGATCTTCCAAAGCCTCACCCCCGGCGCGCGGGCGATCGAGCGGGAGGCCCGCAGGCTTGTCGATGACAAGCGCTTCGCCGTCTTCGAACAGGATGGAAAAATCAATCATTGCAATGTGTTCCAGTGGCCCGGGGCGGACCGATTATTCAGGCAACAGCGGCGGCGATGCGGCGCACGGCCTCTTCAAGCTTCGCCTCATCTGCCGCAAAACTGATGCGAAAGCCATCGCGACCGCCAAAGGCCGAGGCAGGGACGACCGCGACGCCGCTTTCGAGCAAGTGCAGGCACAGCGCCTCGTCATCCCCGAAGCGGTCCATCAGGGGCGCGGCATCGATCATGCAATAGAACGCGCCATCGGGCACGGGCGTACTGAGGCCGGGAATGGCGTTGATGGCCGCGACGACCATATCGCGCCGCGCGCGGAACCTTTCACGCCAATCGAGCAGGAACTCTTGCGGGCCGGTGAAAGCGGCAACGGCAGCGGCCTGGCTGATCGAGGCGGGATTGCCCGAGGAGTGCGATTGCAGGCGGCCCATCGCGCCGATCAACCATGCCGGGGCTGCCGAAACGCCGATGCGGAAGCCGGTCATCGCGTGGCTTTTCGATACGCCCGAAACGGTGAGGATGCGGTCTGCCAGATCGGGGCATTCGACCGCGAGCGTGGCGTGCATGCCCTCGCCATAGCGCAGCGGCGCGTAGATATCGTCGCTCATCACCAGCACGCGCGGGTGGCGGCGCAGCACTTCACCCAGCGCGCGCAGTTCAGCCGCAGGGTATGTCGCGCCGGTGGGGTTGCCGGGGCTGTTGAGCAGGAGCCAGCGCGTGGCGGGCGTGATCGCGGCTTCAAGCTGGGCGGGCGTGATGCGGAAACCGCCCTCCGCCGTGGTGGGCAGATCGACCACGGCAGCGCCGGTGAAGCGCACGATTTCGGGGTAGCTGACCCACCATGGCGACGGGATCAGCACTTCGTCGGTCGGATCAAGCGTGGCCAGCAGGGCGTGGAAGATCGCCTGTTTGCCGCCTGCGCTGACGATCACTTGCGATGGCGGGACATCAATGCCGAGATCGCGCTTGAAGTGAAGCGCGGCGGCTTCACGCAAGGCGGCGGTGCCGACGACGGCGGTATATTTGGTGTCGCCCGCATCGAGCGCGTCTTTTGCGGCCTGGATGACATGGGGCGGCGTAGCGAAATCAGGCTCGCCCACCGAGAGCGAGATGACATCGCGACCTTCGGCGCGAAGCTGGATCGCGCGGTCGGTAATCGCGGTGGTTTGCGAAGGGGCGATGCGCGCAAGAGCCTTGGAGAGCATATCAGGCACCGAGCAGCTTTGCCGGGATTAGCCCGCGCAAGGCATTGCCGACAAGGAAACCGCCCGCCAGATCATCGAGCGTAAGGTCTGCCTCAACCGCGCGGCCTGCATCGATCAGGTGGCGGCGCAACACGCCGGGCAGCAGGCCAAGGTCTGCGCGCGGGGTGAGCAAGGTGCCACCGCGTTCGACGAAGACGTTGGTGAAAGTGCCTTCGGTGATCAGGCCATCATCGCGCAGGAACAATGCCTCGCCCGCGCCCGCTTGTTTGGCGGCGGCAAGGCCTGCTTCGTAGAAACCGCGATCGGTGGTCTTGTGGCGCAAACGCCAATCGCCGTCTGACACGGGCAGCGGCAGGACCGCGCATGTGATCGATTCCAGAGGCGCAGGCAGGGCGGATGATTCGAGCGCGTGCGCTCCGCCCTTTGATACGACCAGCCGCACTTTGGCGGGTGCTTCCAGATCGAAGCACAGCGCGTGAATGGCGTTGCGGATGGCGTGGCGATCAAAGCTGAAGCCGAGCGCGAGCGCGCTGGCTTTCATCCGTTCGAGATGCAATTCGAGCAGTTCGATACCCTTTGCCGGATCGAACGCCATGGTTTCAATCAAATCGGCATGGCCCGCAGTCAAACGCAAGAAATTCCCCTTCACCACACATTCGCGCCATTCGCCGATCATCGCGGAATCGGCAACCACTGCCGAACCCACCCCCATGACCGCGCGACCGCCAGATGCCCCCGGATGATCGCTGCTGAGGCGCACGGTACGGATTGCCACATTGAACGCGGCATCGCCAGAGGGGTCTATCCGCCCGATTGATCCGCAGTAAAGCCCGCGCGCATCGCGTTCGGCCTGATGGATGATCTCCATCGCGCGAATCTTGGGTGCGCCGGTGATCGAGCCGCAAGGGAAGATCGCGCGGAGCAGGCTGCGCACGTTCTCTTGCGGTGAAAGGCGCGCGTTGACCGTGGTGACCATCTGGTGGACGGTTGGATAGCTTTCGATGGCGAACGGCGCTTCGACTTTGACCGAGCCTGCCTGCGATACGCGCGCGAGATCATTGCGCATCAGATCGACGATCATCAGGTTTTCGGCGCGGTCTTTGACGCTGGCCGAAAGATCGGCCTTGAAGCGGGCGTCTTCATCCGGGGTCTGGCCGCGCGGGGCGGTGCCCTTCATCGGGCGGACGCGGGCTTGACCATCGGCCAGTTTGAAAAACAGTTCGGGCGAGAACGAGAGGTGCCAATGCGCGCCGTCCCAGATTACCCCGCCATAGCCCGCGCGGGCATCGCGGCGGACATCGGCATAGATCGCCAGCGGATCACCGTCCCACGTGCCCGAAAGCGGAAAGGTGAGGTTGGCCTGATAGATGTCGCCCGCGCGGATGGCTTCCTGCACGAGGTTGAAGGCGCGGGCATAGCCGCCACAGGACAAGGCTGCTCCCATCGGCCCGAGCCTGCCGGGGCCGGTCGCCTGCGCGGCCAGCCAGCGTTCCACTTCGGCGCTGGGCATGCGCGTGACCTGTCCGAAGCGGGCAAACCACACAAGCGGCCCGGCGGTCCCGGTGCGTTCATTGGCCAGCGGAGCCAGGCGCGGTTCGAGCGCGAGGCCTGCTTCATAGGCGAGATAGCCTGCCCAATCGCCGGGCGTGGCGGCGATTTGCGCAAGTGCGGCCTCAACCTCATCGGGGCGGCGCGCAACGACCACTTCGAGCGGCTGCTCGTAAAGGCGGGCGTCGCTGGCGCGTTCGCTGCGGGCGTCGTCGAGGAGGATGAAGGGGGCGCGGGTCATAGGCTTGGGCGCGCTCTAGCGGTTCTGTGCGGTGGATGCAAAAACCTCTCGCAACCGCGCAGACTGCGCCCTAATCTTGCGCCAACTGGATGGGAAAAGTGGCATGGACGATATCTACCTCGGGCTGGCTTCAAACGGCGAAAAACAGGTGCTGCGGCTGGGCCGCGCCAATCGTCACGGGCTGATTGCAGGGGCCACCGGCACGGGTAAAACGGTGACATTGCAAGGCATTGCCGAACAGTTTTCCAGCCGTGGCGTGCCCGTTTTCATGGCCGATGTGAAAGGCGATCTTTCGGGCATTTCGATGCCGGGAAGCCCCACTTTCAAGCACGCCGCCAGCCTCGAATCGCGGGCGAAGGAACTCGGCATTACCGACTATGCCTATTCCGACAATCCGGCGGTGTTCTGGGATTTGTATGGCGAGAACGGCCATCCGATCCGCACGACGATTTCGGAAATGGGGCCGCTGCTGCTGGCGCGGCTGATGGGGCTGAATGATACGCAGGAAGGCGTGCTGAACATCGCGTTCCGCTTTGCCGATGATAACGGGCTGTTGCTGATCGATCTGCCCGATCTGCAAGCCGTGCTGATGGCCTGCGCGGAAAACGCCAGCGAGCTATCGGGCAAGTACGGCAACGTATCCAAGGCCAGCGTCGGCACGATCCAGCGGCAGTTGCTGGCGTTCGAAAGCCAGGGCGCGGACCGCTTTTTTGGCGAGCCTGCGTTCGAGATCAACGACTTCATCAAGACCGACGATCAGGGGCGCGGCATCGTCAACGTGCTGGCTGCCGACAAGCTGATGCAAAGCCCCAAGCTTTACGCCACGTTCCTGCTGTGGCTGCTTTCGGAACTGTTCGAGGCGCTGCCCGAAGTGGGCGATCCCGAGAAGCCGTGCCTCGTGTTCTTCTTCGATGAAGCGCACTTATTGTTTGAAGATGCGCCCGATGCGCTGATGGACAAAGTGGAGCAAGTGGTGCGCCTGATCCGCTCCAAAGGGGTGGGCGTGTACTTCATTTCGCAGAACCCGATTGATATCCCCGAGAAGATCGCAGGCCAATTGGGCAACCGTGTGCAACACGCCTTGCGCGCCTTCACCCCGCGTGACCAGCGCGCGATCAAGGCGGCGGCAGAGACATTCCGGATCAACAAGGATCTGGATGTGGAAACGGTGATCACCGAATTGCGCGTGGGCGAGGCGCTGGTTTCCACGCTGCACGAGGATGGTTCGCCATCGGTGGTGCAGCGCACAATGATTACGCCGCCGCGTTCGCGCCTTGGGCCGATTACGCCCAAGGAGCGCGCGATCATCCAGTCAATCAGCCCGTTTGAGGGCAAATATGATGAAGCGGTAAACCGCGAATCCGCCGCTGAAATTCTGGCGCAAAAGGCAGCGGATGCCGCTGCCGCAGCGCAGCAGGTTGAGGAAGAGGGCGAGGAAAAGCAGCGCGCCGCGCCGCGCCGCACGACATCGATGTGGGAGCGCGCGGGCAAAGCGGCGGCAGGTGCGGTGGCATCTTCGGCAGGCGCGGTCATCGCGGCGAAGATTACCGGCAAGAAGACGCGTTCTGCGCCGGTGGCTTCGGGGATTACCGCGATTGCCGGATCGATTGCGACATCGATTGGTGGCGAGGCGTTTGGGCGGTTTGCACGCGGGGTGCTGGGTGGTTTGCTGCGGTAATAACGCGACCGTTGTAAGCCCACCCCCGACCCCTCCCGCAAGCGGGAGGGGGGATTAGGGAGAGTGGCGGCTTATTCGGCGTCCATTTCATAGGCGGTGTGCAGGACGCGGACGGCCAATTCGGTTTCGTCCTCGTCAATCAGCACCGAAACCTTGATTTCGCTGGTGGTGATTGCCTGAATGTTGATCCCGCGATCTGCCAAAGCGCGGAACATTGTGGCGGCAACGCCGGCGTGGCTGCGCATGCCGACACCGACTACGCTGATCTTGGCGACCTTGCTGTTGGCCAGCAAGCGGTAATAGCCGATGGTGTCCTTGCGCTCTTCCAGCAGCGACTGGGTGCGGGCAAGATCGGCCAGCGGCACGGTGAAGGTTACGTCGGTTTCGCCACGATCCTTGGCGATATTCTGGATAATCATATCGACGTTGATGTTGGCCGCAGCCAGCGGGCCGAAGATCGCGGCCACCGCGCCGGGACGGTCGGCGATGCGCGTCAGGGTGATCTTGGCTTCGTTCTTGTCGGCTGCGATGCCGGTGATCAGCTGGCGTTCCATATCAAGTCCCTCTTGGATTCTGGCAAGCTCGTCATCGCTGACAATCATCGTGCCGGGGATAGTATCTGCGGCGGGCGCATCATCATCGATAAACGAGGAAAGCACTTGCACCCGCACGCCTTCCTTCATGGCGAGGCTGACCGAGCGGGTCTGCAACACTTTCGAGCCGACCGAAGCCAGTTCGAGCATTTCCTCGTACGTTACATTCTTCAGCTTGCGCGCTTTGGCGACGATGCGCGGGTCGGTGGTATAGACCCCGTCCACGTCGGTGTAGATATCGCAGCGATCCGCCTTGACCGCAGCGGCCACGGCGACCGCCGATGTATCGGACCCGCCACGGCCCAGCGTGGTGACGCGCCCGGTGGGGGCAACGCCCTGAAAGCCCGGAATAACCGCGATTTCGCCCGAGGCCATGCTGGCGATCAGGGCATCGGCATCGATATCTTCGATGCGCGCCTTGGCGTGGGCATCGTCGGTCTTGATCGGCACTTGCCAACCGAGCCATGAGCGCGCCTTGCAGCCCAAGGCCTGCAAATGCATCGCCAGAAGGCCCGAGGTGACCTGTTCGCCGCTGGCGACGACCACATCGTATTCGGCGGGATCGTAAAGCGGATTGGCTTCACGGCAGAAGTTTACAAGACGGTCCGTCTCACCGGCCATGGCCGATACGACCACGGCAACCTCGTGCCCCGCGGCTTGCTGGCGCTGCACAATGCGCGCCACGCGGCGGATGCGCTCGGTTCCGGCCATCGACGTGCCGCCGAATTTCATCACGATGCGGGCCAAGGGCGAAGCTCCCAACTTGAACAAACGAAAGAATCTTGCACGCATGGGCCATAGACCATGCGGCGCGGGCGCTTTAGTGGGGGGGCATGAGCAATGCAACCTCTGCACACACCATTCGTCCGGATGAAGCCGCCCATTTTGGCAAGCTGGCGGCAGACTGGTGGAATCCCAAGGGTTCATCAGCCATGCTGCACAAGCTGAACCCGGTGCGGCTGGGCTTTATCCGCGAGGCTATCGATTCGCACTTTGCCACCGATTCGCGCGGGGTGAAGCCACTAGCGGGCAAGCGCGCGCTGGATGTGGGCTGCGGCGCAGGGCTGCTGTGCGAGCCACTGGCGCGGCTGGGTGCAAAGGTAAGCGGCGTTGACGCAGCGTTTGAAAATATCGCCGCAGCGCAGGCCCACGCCGCCGGATCAGGCCTGACGATTGATTACCAGTGCGGCGATGTGGGGCAGCTTGGCCTTGCCGGGTTCGATCTGGTCACATCGATGGAAGTGATCGAGCATGTGGCTGATAAGGCGGCGTTTGTTTATGCGCTAGAGGCAGCGCTGGCCGATGGCGGATTGATGATCCTGTCCACCCCCAACCGCACCCCGCAATCGCGGGTGCTGCTGGTGGAAGGGGCCGAGGCGCTGGGCATGGTGCCGCGCGGCACGCACCACTGGGATGATTTCATCACGCCGATCGAACTGCACGATCTGCTGGACGCGGCGGGTCTGAAGATGGGCAATCCGATGGGGATTTCGTGGGGGCCATCGCGGGGCTTGCATTTATCGGATAACCTTGCGCTGAATTACATCGTTACCGCAACGCGCGGCTCATAAGGAATACCCGATGGCCGAACGTTTCGAGCGTCACAAACAGGCGTGGACCCCTGATGAAATCCAGAAGCTGCACACGCTGGCCAAGAAGGGCATGCCGTTGAAGGGTATCGCCAAGGCACTGACCCGCAGCGAGGAATCGGTGAAGACCCGTGCCAAGTCCGATAGCCTGAACATCGCCAAGCTGCGTTAGGCCAGACCGAACGTCGCCCCACTCCTCTCCAACACCGCTCGTACTGAGCTTGTCAAAGGATATTGGCGTCGCGCCTGATGCTTCGACAAACTCAGCATGAGCGGGTCGAGGTGTGGTTTTGGGTGATTATGCCGGGGTCGGCAGGAATTTCTCGATCAGATCGCGAGCCAACCGCGCAGGCCGCAGCGTTTCGGCATCGAGGCAGCACCAGCAGGAATGCACTTCGGCCAGCACATCTTCGCCGCGTTTGATGATCGTCTCATAAAACGCGCGCGCGCCCTGCACCTTTTCAAGGATGACGTGGGCGATCACGGTATCATCAAGGAACGTCGGGCGGCGATAGG
>CAZSTP010000088.1:0-11045 GCA_964609325.1 uncultured Novosphingobium sp.
GATCACCGCAGGCGCAAGGCCCGCCAGCGTGATAATGTTCGCGCTCAAGCCCCGCACCGCGATCCAGCGCCCGGCTGCATTGAGCGGCGGATCGATCAGCGGGCGCAGGCGGGCGTCGAACATATCAGGCCGCGCTGATTGCGATGGGGGTAACCAAGCCGATCACCGCCGCGCCCATGGCCGATGCCAGATTGCCCGCGATCCAGCTTTTCATACCCAGTGAAACCGCATCGCGCCGCCGGTCGGGCGCGAGGGTGGAGATGGTCGAGACAAGCAGACCGACGCTGGCAAGGTTGGCCACGTTGCACAGCGCATAGGTGACGATCAGCTTGCTGCGCCCCGAAAGGGCCTCTGCGGGCAGGCCTGCGAATTCGAGATAGGCGACGTATTCATTGAGGATCGCTTTGGTCCCCATCAGCGCACCTGCCGTGCCCGTTTCGGCCCAAGGGACGCCAAGAGTCCACATAAAGGGCGCAAAAAGCCACCCGAAACCACGCTTCACCGTCACCGGTTCATTCCCGATCAGGGGCAAGGTTGCGGCAAGGATCTGGTCGGCAAGGTTCACCAAAGCAAAGATAACAATGATAATTCCGATCACCGCCAGCACCAGTTGCACCCCGTCCATCGTCCCCTTGATGATCGCATCCATCGTGCTCTCATATTCGACCTCGGCGAAAGGTTCTTCAAGTTCCGCGCTGCCCGCACCGGGCACCATGATCCGCGCAATCAGGATCGCTGCGGGCAAGGACAGGAACGAGGCGACGATCATGTGCCCCACCGCATCGGGCAGTTGGGCGCTAAGTGTCGTGGCATAAAGCACTAATAAAGCGCCGGAAATATTGGCCATCGACAAGACCATCACCGCAAACATATCGGCCCGCGACATCTTTGCGAACCACGACCGCACGATCAGCGGCGCTTCAACAACGCCCAGAAAGATGTTCGCTCCGGCATTCAGGCCGACCACGCCGGTCACGCCCAGTGTCTTGCGCAAAGCCCATGACAGGCCTTTGACCACCCATTTCAGCACACCCCAATGCCACAGCAGCGCAGTGAGCGCGGAAAACACGATGATCAGCGGCAGGATCTGGAACGCAATCACCATCGGCTGCGCCGCCCCCGGCTTCAGCACAAAAGGCACCGGAGCGCCGCCAAGATAGCCGAACATATAGCTCGACCCCGCCAAAGTCGCGGTTTCAATGGCAGAAACGGCGCGGTTGATGCCGCCAACAAGGCCCCACACCGCAGGCACGCGCACGATCAGCAGCGCGAGCACCAGTTGCATGGCAATCGCGCCCGCCGCCCAGCGCCAGCCGGGCAGGGTCTTGCGATCTTCCGAAAATGCCCATGCCAAGCCAAGGATCACCGCGATCCCGATAAGGCCCTGGGCTTGTTGCAGGATCGCCATGAACCTCAGATTCCCCTAGAATTTCAGCGCTGCGCCAAACTGGAACTGGCGCGGCGGCCCGGCATTGCGCTGCACGAAGGGCGCACCGCCGCCGAACTGCACCTGATTAGAGGTCGTGGCGGCATTGGCAAAGCCTGACTGGTTGTTGGCGTTGAACAGGTTGAACACGTCCGCGCTCAATTCCAGCCCGCCAAGGCCGGGAATGGCATAGCGGATGCCCAGATCAACGCTGGCCGACCATGGCAGCCGCGCCGAATTGCGCGTGGCTCCGGGGTAACGGTCCGAATTGCCGACGAAGTTTTCACCGAATGAGGCCCCATCGCCGTTGAGGTCCTGCGTGCCGAAAATCCGCGCATCGGGCACGAGGTTGACCGGTTGGCCCGATTGGAACAGCCCTGCCACGCTCAGCGTCATGCCATCAAGCGGATAGAGATAGCCGACCGCCGAGATCACGTGCCGCCGGTCATTGGCGGACGGCCCCCATTCGGTGCTGAAATCATTGGCGTTGGCGGCGCGGAAATTGATGTCGTCCGTATCGTTGTTCAGGCTGGCGAGGGTGTAGGACAGGCGGAAGGCATAAGCATCTGCGCCGCGCACCTTGTTCGCCTGCAAAATCAGCGCCTTGTATTCGGAACGCCCCGCAGATTCCGAAACCGTGATCTGTCGCGCACCGCCGGGTGTCAACGCAACCGGGCGCGTCGCATCGGCGTCGGCCACGCTGCGCACAAGGCCGAGCGAGCGAGCCAGCGCCAAGCGTACGGCATTGCTTGGCTGGCTGCGCAACAAGGCGATGTTTGCCTCGGTCAAGTTGGCCAGATTGGGCGTGAAGGCAGCGGGCGCGTTAAGATCGCGCAAGCGCATCAGGTTGTGCGAGCGGCTGTAGATCGCATCGGCCGAGAGCGTGATCGTGTCGCTCGCCTGAAACTGGTAGCCGCCGCTCAATTGCAGGCTCCACGGGCTTTTGTAGCCGTTCGGGTTGAGAATGCGCGCTTCGCCCAGCGTCGCCGTATCGCGCAAGGCCTGCACTTGTGCCGGAGCGGGGCAAGCTGAAACCGTCGCGCACGGCGGCGAGACGCCGAGATTGCCGTCAAACGTCACGCTGCCAAGATCAATCCCTTGCGCAATTGCCCCGCGCGATTGCAACTGGCGTAGTTGGGTGAGCAGACCTGCCGACGTCGTGTTGCGTTGCAGAGCGTCGGAAATCACCGCGTAGGAAATCTTGCCGGTAAACAGCCCTGCGCCGAACCGCAGCGTGGAGCGCGCATCGGGCCGGTAATTGAGCGAAAAGCGCGGGGCGAAGTTATCGTAATCGCCGCCCTTGCTGCCGCCCTGCCGCGCAACGATCCCTGTCAGGCTGTCATAGTCCCAGCGCAGCCCCAGCGTCGCGGTCAACTTCGGGCCAAGCTGCCATTCGTCCTCGATGTAGAACGCGACTTGCGTCTGGCTGGTGCCAAAGGCCTGTGGGCGCAGTTCAACGGTATAGTTCGCCACAGCGGGATTGAGCGCAAGCACGTCCTGCGCGTTCAGGGAAAGCCCGCGCGATGCCAGCGCTGATGCTTGCGCGGCGGTAAGGTCCACCGTGAAATTGCCATCGGGATTACCGCCCCCCAACAGAGCGAAGTCCGAGCGGATCAGATCAGCACCAAGGGTAAGCTTGTGGCTACCTAGCTTGCGTTGGAGGCGGTGCGTGGTCTGCCAGGTTTCCTCCAGATCGTTGAACACATAGCCCGGGTGGCCGACTACGCCGACGGTCAAGCCGCCGGGATCGCGGATGGTGACTTGCGGCCCTGCGGCCCCCTTGGGCTGGCCATAGTCCCAGCGGAACCGGCTGAATTGCAACGCGCCGTCATAGCTCCATTCATCGCCCGAATAGCTGGCGGTGGCAGCGACGAGCGTCGAGAAACGGTCCTGATCCGAGCCTGCCGAGGGGAACGTGACATTGCCGCCGCCAAGGCCACCGCCCGGACGGTCAATCGTCACGCGCCCTGCACTAGCACGAAGGGCCACGGTCCAATCCTCGGTCAAGCGGTGGTCAATCCGCACCGAGCCGAGCAGGAAGGTATTGTGCGCGGTGACCGGGCCAACGATCCCCAGCGCGGGCGCATCCACAACCTGCACGTTGCGGTCGCGGGTATATTCCAGGTTGGCGTAGAAGAACGTCTTGTCGCGCGCCAAAGCGCCGCTCACGCTGCCGCCAGCCTGATAACGTTCGAAGCTTTCGCCCACGGCGTTGCCCGACAGGTCACGGCGCGGAAACGGCGATGCTGCATCGAGCGGGCGTCCGGGCCGGACCAGCGTATAGACCTCACCGTGGAAATCGTTGCTGCCCGATGGCGAGGTGTAATTGACCACGCCATTTGCGGTGCGGCCATAGGCTACCGAATAGGAATTGGCGAGAACGGTGACTTCGCGGGTGAAGCCCAGCGGCACCGGAAACTTGATCCCGCCCAGAAAATTCTCGTTATTGTCCAGTCCGTCGAGCAGATAATTGGTATCAAGCCCGTTCGATCCGTTGATCGAAATCGAAGGCGCTTCGGGGAAAAAACCGGTCGAGGCGACCACGTTCGGCAGGCGCACCAGCGATCCGATCACATCGCGCCCTTCAATCGGCAAGGCTGCCAGTTCCTCGCGCCCCAGCGAGGCGGAGACTTCGGCGTTGACGGTGTTGAGGCGGGTCACGCTGCGCACGCCGGTGACCGTGATCGGGCCACCTTCAGCCGGAGAGAGGCGCAGCGTCACGCTGCTGGTGAAGTTGGCGCGCAAGGTGATGGAGGCCCCGCCGTCGTTGGCATAGCGCCCACCCTGCACCGGCGTGACCGTGTAGATGCCCGCCGTCGTCAGCCCTTCCAAGCGCACAAAGCCTTGCGCATCAGACCGCAAGGTGCGGACATAACCGATGGCGGCATTCTCGATCCTGACGTCCGCATCGGCCAGCGGCGCACCGCTTTTCGCATCGACCAGCGCGATCTGGATTCCGGCCTGCTGGGCCATGGCGGGGGCGGCGTTGGTTATGGCGGCCACAAGGCTGGCAGAAAAAAGCAGGCGGGATAGGCGCAAAGGGAGTCTCCGGTCCGACGGAATGTTCGATATTCAAAGGGTTGGCGATTAGCCGCGCCGCCATGTGTGGTAGCGTTCCACCAGCTTTAGCAAAGTTTGCGGGGCGTGCTTCTTCTTCCATTCGCCTGCCGCAAATTTGTTAGCCTCGGCCATCGTCGGATAGGTGTGGATCGTGCCGAGGATCTTGTTGAGGCCCAGCCCGTGCTTCATCGCCAGCACATATTCGGCCAGCAATTCGCCGGCATGTTCGCCCACGATGGTAACGCCAAGCACGCGGTCCTTGCCCGGTGCGGTCAGCACTTTGACAAAGCCTTGCGTCGCGCTTTCGGCGATGGCGCGGTCCAGATCGTGCAAGGGATAGACCGTCACTTCATGGGCAATGCCCTGCTCGCGCGCTTCGCGTTCATTGATGCCGACGCGGGCCACTTCGGGATCGATGAAAGTCGTCCACGGGATCACGCGGTAATCGGCCTTGAACTTGCGGATCTGCCCGAACAGCGCGTTGACGCTGGCATACCACGCCTGATGCGCGGCCACGTGGGTGAGTTGGTACGGGCCTGCCACATCCCCTGCGGCAAAGATGTTGGGATAGATTGTGGCGAGGTATTCATCGGTCACCACGGTGCGGTCCGTTTCGATGCCAAGGTCCTCAAGGCCATAGCCCGTCAGGCGCGGTTTACGGCCTACGGCCACGATCAGTGCGTCATAGGCAAGGTCGATCTCCCCGCCATCGCCGCGCAAAACAATGCGGCGCTGTTCGATGCGCAAGGCCTCGTGCCCGGTCAGCACGGTAACGCCCGAAGCTGTAAGAGCCGCGCGAGCAAGCTCTGAAACGTCCTCATCTTCGCGCGAGAGGATGCGATCCCCCTGCTCCACTTGGGAAACTTGCGCGCCAAGGCGGGCGAAAGCTTGCGCCAATTCACAACCGATTGGCCCGCCGCCCAGCACGACGATGCGGCGCGGAATCTCGTCCAGCCCGGCAAAGTGCTCCCACAGTGTATCACTGGTGAGGTAGCCGCTATCCTCAAGTCCGGGCAGCGCGGGAACCGCGGGCTCTGCACCTGCCGCGATCACGATGGCGCGGGTCGTTAGACGCTTAACCTTGCCATCATCGCAGGCGATCTCGACCGTCCACGGATCGATGATTTTAGCATAGCCCTTCACCACATCAACGCCGAGACCGGTGTAGCGCTCGACGCTGTCATGCGGTTCAATCGCTGCGATCACGTCATGCACCCGCGCCATGACCTTGCGGAAGCTGAACTGCGGCGTTGAGGGCTCCAGCCCGTAATCATCGGCATGGCGCATGGCGTGGGCCACCTTGGCGCTTTTGATCAGCGCTTTGGAGGGAACGCAACCATAGTTGAGGCAATCGCCGCCCATCTTGCCCGCTTCCACCAGCGTGACGCGCGCCTTCACGGTGGCAGCAATATAGGACGAGACAAGCCCAGCTGCGCCTGCGCCGATCACCACCATGTTGCGATCAAATTTGGCGGGTCGCTTCCAGCGGGCATAGACGCGGCGCGCGCGGATCAGCCCCATGATCCAGCGGGCTATCCATGGCAGCGCGGCCAACGCCACGAACGAACCGATCAGGCCGGGCGAGGCGATATCGGACAGGCTCTCGATCCGGGCGAGCTGGGTTCCGGCGTTCACGTAAACCACCGTGCCCAGCAGCATGCCGATCTGGCTCACCCCGTAAAACGTCCGCGTGCGGATGGGCGTCAGTCCCATCAGCAGGTTCACCGCAAAGAACGGGAACACGGGCACCAGCCGCAGCGAGAACAGGTAAAATGCCCCGTCGCGCGCGATGCCTTCGTTGACCGGCTTCAAACGATCCCCGAACCGCGCCTGCACGCCATCGCGCAGCACATGGCGGGAGGCGAGGAACGCGAGGGTCGCGCCGATGCTCGATGCGAAAGAGACGAGCACGGTGCCGACAACCACACCAAACAGAGCGCCCGCCGCCAGCGTCATGATCGCAGCCCCCGGCACCGAAAGCGCGGTGAGCGTGACATAGCCGATGAAGAACGCAGCGATCACGACGAGCGGCTGTGCTTGATAAAAAGCATCCAACTGCTGTTGCTGTGCCTTCAGGCTATCCAGCGTCAGATACTGCCCGAGATCGAGCAGGAACCACGCGGCCAGCGCAAGCGCGAAGACGATGGCGATGACAGTGCGCTTCACGTGCGGTTTCTTCCGGTTTGCATTTGGGCTGTTCTAATCCTGATACTGTCGCACAAAACTGCGGTCGATCCAGTCCTTTAGCCGCCAGACCCAATGACCAGCGGTTGCAAATGGCCCCCATGACAGGATGGCTTTGCGCGTGCCATGCGCCAGAAGATAGAGCGTGCGGTGGCGCGGGGTGTAAGAATGATCGCGGCTGCCGTCAACGCTCGCTCTGATATTTGCGGCGAGGACTGGCCCGGCCTTCACCGCATGAACGCCCGAGCGTTCGAGCGGACGGTCAATCCGCTCGACAACATCCCCGGCAGCCAGAATGTTGGCGTGCGAAATACTGCGCAAATTCGCGCCAACTTGCACAAACCCTTTGGCCGTGCAGGCCAATCCTGATTGAGCAAGCCATGGTTGTGCGCGGCTACCGGTTGCGGCCACCACGCAATCGGCGTGGAGGAATGTACCGTTGGAAAGCATTACACCTTCGGCGGTTCCGGTGGCTTTGGCAAAGTGAAGCGCGATGCCGCGCCGGGCCAAGGCTGCCTGAGCCAATGACCGCGCCTTAGCGGCATGGCCCGCCAGAAAGCCGGTTTGCGGGCTCACCAGCGAGACTGTACCTCGAACACCGCGATGGCGCAGCGCTGCTTCAAGCCCGAAGGCCATCTCCACCCCTGCAGCACCGCCGCCGACCACAACAACATCCGCCGTGCCGCGCTGCTGCGCCTGATCGGCAAAGGCTGTCCATTTGCCCATAAACCCGTCGACCGGCTTTACCGGCAACAGCTTGTCCCCCAGCGCCCCGAGGCCTGCCACATTGGCCTCGCCGCCCGTCGCCAGCGAGAGCACATCGAAAGGCATCTGGACGCCGGTGGACAGTTCGATTGTGGCGGCGTCAGCGTTCAGCTTGACGATATCGGCGATCACGAGATGCGCGCCAGCCCGCTGTGCCAAAGGTTCCAGATCGATCAGAAACCCTTCGGACCGGTAATTGCCCGTCAACCACCCGGGCAGCATTCCGGAATAGGCGGTATGTCGCGCAGAGGTGACCAGCCAGCACTCGCTCTGCGGCAGCGGGCGCTTGGCCCAATCTGCCAGGACCGAAAGGTGGGCATGGCCGCCACCGCCAAGGATAATCCGTTTCGGCATCTGGCCATCCCATGGCACTGATCCGCCCGCCGCGCGAGTCCTGTCCATCCGGCACAACTGCAATGCAGGTTGACGCCTTCGCATAACGTGGCTGAAGGTGCCCACATTAAAGGACATGGGGATTGAGGATTCGGCGATGATGGCAATATCCGGGAAAGCCTCCGCACAAAGGGGTGCTCGTGTGGCGAAATGGGCGAAAGGATTGATCACCGCCGCGCTGGTGGTGGCCGCCTTGGGGCTGGTGCTGGCGCGCTATGACATTGTCGGCAAGATGATCGGCTTTGCGGCCTTCACGCTTGGCGGCCTTGTCGCGCTCATCGGCCTGATTTTCGGGCTTTTTGCGCTGTGGCGCGGGTTGCACACGCCGCTCTCGGCCAAGAAGGGTCTGCTGGGAGCCATGGCAATTGCCGCGCTCTACACCGGTTTTCTGGCCACGCGCCCCATGGCCGCAGGCGATGCGCCATCCTTGCATGATCTGACCACGGACCTGACCGATCCCCCGCAATTTGAAGTCCTGCCCTTGCGCGCTGACAATCTCGTGGGCGTGGACACAGTAGAGAACTGGCAAAAAATCCATTCGCAGGCCTATGGCGAATTGCGCGCCGTCACCATTGCCCGGCCCGTGCCGGTCGTAACCGCAAAGGCCGAACGGCTGGCCCGCGAGGCCGGATGGGACGTTGCAAAGAGCGATCCCGCACGCGGCCATCTTGAAGCAACCGCAAGCGTTTCCTTCATCCGTTTCAAGGATGACGTCGTCCTGCGCATCCAGCCATCGGCGGACGGGCGGGGATCGAAAGTCGACATGCGCTCGGTCAGCCGGGTTGGTGTCGGGGATCTCGGCGTCAATGCGCGGCGGATCAGCGCTTTCCTTGAAGCGCTGGCGAAGGACTGATCGAGATGACCGTTTCCATCACGATGGACGAAGCGCGCGAACGCTTTGCCCATTGCATCCAGGTTCTGGGCGGCGTGACCGCAGCCTCACGGCGGCTCGACATCGATGAACGCGCCATCCGCCGCTTTGTCAGCGGTGAGCGCCCATTGAACGCGGGCCTGCTGCAGGACACCGCCGCAGCGCTGCGCACGCTGATCGCGGCGGCCAGCGCTGCAGAGCAGGAAATCGCGGGAATATCCGATATCCGGTAAGAGCCCGATCCGGGATTTGCGGTTATCCGCCAGAACGGGCCAGCATTCTGGCGATGGCCGCATCCAGATTGCGGACAAACTCTTGTGTTACCCCCGCTTCGGCCATCGCATTGAACCCGTGGAATGCCCCGGCATAACTGTGCAATTCGGTCGGCACGCCTGCAGCGCAGAGGCGCCGCGCGTAATCAAGATCCTCATCGAAAAACAAATCCAGCGTGCCCAAAGCAATGTAAGCAGGCGCAAGGCCCGAAAGGTCTTGCGCCAGGGAAGGCGAGAACCAGCCGATACGGTCATCATCCAGCGCATAATCGCCTTGTAGACAAGCCCAGCCGAATTGATTGCTCTGGCGTGTCCAGATGAATTCACCGACGGTGGGGTTGCAATAACGGTCATCTGGCCCACCGGTGCGGTGATCAATCATGGGATAGACCAAAATCTGGCCGCAAAGCCGATGTTCCCCACGATCGCGCACCATCTGTGCAAGGGCGGCTGCAAGGCCGCCGCCTGCGCTTTCTCCCATCACGGCGATCCGCGCCACATCAACACCAAGGGAATCTGCCTGCGCTACCAACCAGTCCAGCGCGGCATAACAATCCTCTTGCGGCCCGGGGAACGTTGTTTCTGGTGCCAAACGGTAGTCTACCGATACGACCACGACATCATGGTTCGCCGCAATTGTGGATGGCCACCGGCGCAGGCTGAAGGCAGTTCCCATAACCATTCCACCACCATGGATATGCACAATGGCGGCACGACGTTTATCGCCTTCGGGCTTGAACACCAGCACCGGCACGTCAGGTCCGCCATCGCGACTTTTGGCGAGATGCTGGACCGGCGCAATCGGTGGCTCCGGCATGGTATCGCCGCCTGCATGAATCGCTGCCCGTGCTTGTTCCAGTGTACCGGCTGACAAATCGAGCTTCGGAAACGCGTCGATCATGGGCAGCAATTCCGGATCTACGAGGTGATGTGTCGACATGGTCCAACCTTTTTTACGTGCCAATTGTGCAAGGTAATCGTCTGGAGCCAATGCCATCACCTTCAAGCTTTGCCAATCGTCCGGGAACTTGTCAGGCTGCGGAAGATAAGGAGATCATGATGAGCCGATTGAAGCGCAAGGATTACGAAGCCTCACTGGAGCCGCTCCAGCGCGAATTGGTCGGACTGGCCCGCTGGATTGCAGCCACGGGAAAGCGCGTTGTGGTGGTGATGGAAGGGCGTGACAGCGCGGGCAAAGGCGGCGCGATCACCGCCATCCGCCAGCACCTCAACCCGCGCCAGGTCCGCACTGTGGCTTTGGCCAAGCCGACCGAGCGCGAGGCCGGGCAATGGTATTTCCAGCGCTATGTCGAGCATCTGCCGACGGCGGGCGAAATGGTGCTGTTTGACCGCAGTTGGTACAACCGCGCAGGCGTTGAACAGGTGATGGGCTATGCCACGCAGGAACAGGTCGACGCCTTTTTGAAAGCGGTGCCGCGCTTTGAGGAGATGCTGGTCGATGATGGAATTATCCTGCTGAAATACTGGCTGTGCTGCGATCAGGAAAAGCAGGAAGAGCGCTTTGCCGAACGCCGCGATGATCCGCTGAAGGGGTGGAAGCTTTCGCCCATCGATGTGAAAGCGCGCGAACAGTACGATGCCTATACCAAGGCGCGCGAGGCGATGCTGGCGGCAACCCATACCAAGGCCGCGCCATGGACACTGGTGGATTTCAACGACCAGAAAGTTGGCCGTCTGACGCTGATCCGCAACTTGCTGGACCGCATTCCCGATCATGCCGTGGCCGAAGATGCGGTAGACCTGCCACCCTTGAAGGGCAAACCTTCGCGCGAAAGCTTTGGCGTGGTGCAACCACTGGCAGACTTTACCGGCTAGTCATCCTAACCGGGTTAAGTTTCATTAGGCCGTAAACTCATAAATGGCACCATCGAGATTTGAAGCAAAACGGCCAGGTGCAAGGAAGGAGGGCGTAGGAATAGTGGTTCTATTTACCTGCGGTGGCCTGCGGCTCAAGCCTATCCAACGCAGCACCGGGCCATTTTGGTCAAATCCCTACGAGACGCCGGAATGGCTTCCATCTCGGCCAGATAGTTGCTTGGAAAGGCAACCAGCC
>CAZSTP010000089.1:0-10797 GCA_964609325.1 uncultured Novosphingobium sp.
CTCCGCGCCTCCGCGTCTCCGCGCGAAACCAAAGCAGACAACACAAACCGCTGTCCTACACGCCGCCAAATCCGTAGAGACTAACCCGCTCTTTCAACCGGTAAAACCCCCGGCACAGCCCACCCGCACGCAGCGCATTTCCGCTGCGGGCGCGGGCCAATGCGCCCGCGAAAGGCCCGCTCCTCCGGCCCCCTGATTTCTTCTTCAGAACAGTGTAAACTGTGTAAACCTGTTCAGGCTAAATGCCGCCAACCTGAACAAATCGGCACTTGCCGGAGGAGGAAGCAGGCGGCGGTCTTGCGCCTGACGTCGGCCTAAATCGCGTTGATATCCACTACCGTCGGAATCGTATCGTTCAGCAGCACGATCTTTTTGCGCGCGATCTTCCACGCGCCGTCCACCCGCACCAGCCGGTATTCATAGCGGCCAAAGAAGCAATCGGTGCGGTTCATGCGGACGTCGAAGCGGTGGCAGGTGAAGGCGGCGGAGACGTCCGCGCTTTCATCGCCTGCGGCGGTGAGCAGGACGTTGGTGATCTGGTGGACCACGCGCGGCAAAGGGGCTGAAGCGGTGGAGAGCCCTGAGGTGAGGCGCATCACGCGGTCCTCCAGATTGCGGCGGCCTTTGTAGTAGATCAGCGACAGTTCGCTATCGGGGTCTTGCGTGGTGGTGGTTTCATCGCGCCACGCGGGCATCCAGAATTCGGTATCGGGCGTGAACAGATCAAGCCATTCGGCAAAGCGGTTTGTGTCGATCAGCAGGGCTTCGCGATAGAGCAGGTCTTCGGCGGCGGCGCGGGTGAGCGGGGCGGTCATGCGGCGAACTCTGCTTTCATGCGCTTTGCCCAGGCGCGGTAGTAGGCGTGGTAAAGCGTTTCATCGCACAGTTGCGAATCTGCCAACACGCTGCGCTCCGGGTAGAGGTCGATCCGGTCGGCAAAGCGGTTGCCGCCTTCGACGCTCGCGGTCATCCCGCGCGCATAGCCTTGCAGCCATGGCTCCAGCGTTCCGGCAAAGCCGATCTGGCAGTTTTCATAGGACACCGTGTCATCGGGCGTGGCCATGCCGGTGGGGTTGAAGAAGTCCTCGTACTGGCGGATGCGCTGGCGGCGGGCAGCGGCACTCTCGCCCTTCGGCGCGATGCACCACGTGCGCATTTCGGTAAGGCCGGGGCCAAGCGGGCGGATCACGCGCAATTGGCTCGATGCGTTTTCGGCCACTTGCAGGTTGGGGAAAATGGTGAGGTTGCGCATGTTGAACATCCAGTCGCGCCGGGCCTCGCCGTGGCGTGTCGCCAGTTCGCCCGCGCGCTCATAGAGCGGGATGGCCGGCGTCACCCCGAACACGCCCCAGTTGAGCACGTGCCCATTGGCAAAGCTGAAGCTGCCGCCGCCAACGCCTTGCGTCTCTTCCTTCCAGTAATCGCTGTTCTCCCACACCGAGGCGACGACATCCCCGCTCATCTCCTGCTGCCGCCGTTCCAGCACGCGGATGTAGGAGGGGTGGGCGGAGGTGAAGTGATAGGCGTCAGAGCAGTTTTCGAGCTGGAGTTTCCAGTTGGCCTGATACGTGAAAGTGACCTGTCCGGGTACGAGTTCGAGGCCGTCGTCGCTTTGATCGGCGACCAGATCGAGCAGCTTGGCAGCTTCGCCCAGATGGTCGACCAAGGGCGGTACGTCAGCGGCGAGGCTACCGAACAGGAAGCCGCGATGATTGGCAAAGTGGGGCAGGGCGGCGAGGTTGTGGTTGTCGCGGTCAAAAGCATCGGCGTAGCAGCCTGCCTTCTGCCATTTCACCGCCTTGTTCCGGCCCGCGCTGTCAAAGCTCCAACTGTGATAGGGGCACACGTGGAGGCGAGCGTTGCCCTGCCGCACTTGCGCCAGCCGCGCCCCTTTGTGCGGGCACGAATTGACGAACGCGCGCAAAGTGCCCTCGCCATCGCGCTGGACAAGGATGGGCACGCGGCCTGCGGAGGTTGTGAAAAAATCGTGGGGGTTGGCCGCTTGGGATTCCAGCCCGAGAAAGATCCAGCCGCCTTCGAACAGCACGCGCATTTCGGCATCGAACACTTGTGCGTCGGTGAAGATCGCGCGGTTGACGCGGAACACGCCGTCTTGCGGGCGGTCATCGATCAGATCGGTCAGGCGCAAGGTCATAGCACCACCGCTTCGACAAGGGTGGGGACAGAGGCGGCGAAGGACCAGCGCAGGGCTTCATCAAGGCTGGCGGCATCGGTGGCGCGCCGCGCGGTGAGGCCGTGGCCCTGCGCCAACATGCAGAAATCGAGTTCTGGGAACTGGGTGCCGACCAGTTCCTGCATGCCGAAGTGCTGCCCGAAGTGGTGCAGGGCTTCATAGCGGTTGTTCTTGATGATTACGAAGCTGACCGGCAGGCCATGCTGCACGGCGGCGTGCAAGCCTTGGATGGCATACATGGCCGAGCCATCGCCGAGGACCGCGATCACCTTGTCGTTCGGGCGGGCCATCGCCATGCCGACGGCGGCGGGCAGCCCGTGGCCGAGGCCTCCGCTGGCGGTGGTGTAGAACGTATCCTTGCGCACGATGGGCAGGCGATCATGCATCGGGCCGCGGCTGGACGGCGCTTCTTCGACGATGATCGATTCAGGGGGGCGCAGCGCGGCGATCTGCTGGAGCACGTAAGCGTCGGTCATGGCCGTGCCATCAAGCGGCGGGAGCGGCTTACTCGCGGCTGGTGTTGGCCTTGGCGGTGGTGGCGGGCCTTGGAGCAGGGCTTCAACAGCCTTGTCGCACTGCGCAACGATGGCGGCGCCAGCCGGTGCCCAGGCCGCGTGAACGTGATTGTCGCCGATCAGCCAGACATCGCAGCCTGCGGGCACATGCGGGCCGTGTCCTTCGACGTGATAGAGGCTCATCGGGCCGCCCAGCGCGAGGACAAAATCATGGGGGGCGAGCGCTGCAACAATGGCTTCGCGCCCTGCGGTGAGGAAGCCTGCGAAGAGCGGATGGTCTTCGGGGAAGCTGCACCGCGCCGACATGGGCGCGACTTTGACCAGCGCATTGTGGCGTTCGGCCAGCGCGATGACCTGATCCCACGCATTGTCCCGTGCGACGCCTGCGCCGACGACGATGAGCGGGCTTTTCGATTTGGCTAGCGCGGCCCGGCAGGCAGCAATGGCATCTGCATCGGGTGCGCGGGCGGTGTGGACGGTGCGGGCCGTGAACGGTTCGCAATCGCGGTCCCAATCGTCAATCGGGATGGAAACGAATGTGGGGCCGCAGGGCGGTTCCATCGCGACCAGCCATGCGCGGTGCAGCGCTGCGGGCACGTCTTCTGCGCGGGCCGGTTCGCACGACCATTTGACGAAGGGACGAGGAAATTCCGCTGCGCGCTCTGCAAACAGGAAAGGTTCGTAGGGCAGGATCGAGCGGGCCTGCTGGCCTGCGGTGACGACCAGCGGGGTCTGGTTCTTGAACGCGGAGAACACGTTGCCCAAGGCATGGCCAACCCCTGCCGAGCTGTGCAAATTGACGATGGCCGCACGCTTCGAGCCTTGCGCATAGCCATCAGCCATGCCGAGCACGACGCTTTCCTGCAGGCCCATGACATAGCGGAAGTCGGCAGGAAAATCGCGGAACATCGGCAGTTCGGTTGATCCGGGATTGCCGAACACCGTGGTCATGCCAAGTTCGCGCAACAGGCCGATGGTCACTTCGCGGACGTTGGGCATGGTCTCTCCGGATTGTTATGATTTGCACGATAGAATGAACCGATGGCCCAATCGAAACAATTGCAAATCTGCGCCAAAGTCATACGCTCGATGCATGGATTTTGATGAACGACAGTTGCGCGCCTTTTTGGCCATCGCCGATACCGGCAGCCTTGGCCGTGCGGCGCGGGTGGCCAATCTGACGCAGCCAACGCTGAGCCGTCTGGTCAAAGGCATGGAAGACCGGCTTGGCCACGCTTTGTTCGATCGCGGCGGCAAAGGCATGGTGGCAACGCCTGCGGGTGAATTGCTGGCCATCCATGCCCGCCACATCGTTTCGGAAATGCACAATGCGCGTGATGAACTGTCGGCATTGAAGGGTTTGAAACGCGGGGTTGTGCGGATTGGTGCGGTGACCGCCGTCATGCGCACGCTGGTGGCAGATACGGTGGGCAAGCTGCTTGCCGTTGCCCCGGGATTGAGTGTGGAATTGACCGAGGCGGTCAACAGCGAGCTGTTGGATGCGCTGCTGACGCGCCGTGTTGATCTGGTGGTGTCTGCGGGCAGGCTGGACCACTCTGACATACTCGCCATCGGTCCCGGCGCTTACACGGACAGCTTTGCCGTTTTTGGCGCGGCCGATCATCCTTTGTCTTCATCGCACAGCCTTGCCGAAGTGCTGGCGCAAGACTGGGTTATGCCCGGAGCTGCGTTTACCCCGCGCCAAACATTCGAGCATCTGGTCCGCGCCAAGGGGTTCGCGCTTCCCAGAGTTGCGGTCGAGACAGCATCGGTCGAGGCGATGATTGCGGTATCGGCGCATAGCCACTTGCTGTGCTGGCTGCCCGAACCGCTGCTGGCAGCGCATGTAAACAGCGGCACGATGCGCAGGTTCGACGTGCCCGAACTGTCCATTGCCCGCGAGTTTCTGCTCCATCGGCGGAGAACCGGCCTTTTGCCTGATGCGTCGAGGCGCTTTGTGGAGCTCTTTCCGCTTGCCACTTGACCGCGCATGATCCGGCGCGAGACTCGTGCGTGTACGTGTGCACACGGGAAGGAGCCGGATTGATGGAGCGGATTGTGATCGTTGGCGCAGGCGCGATGGGCTGCATGTTTGCGGCGCGTCTGGCACTGGCGGGCAAGGCGGTCACCGTGGTGGATGTCGATCCTGCACGGCTGGAACTGATCGCGAAGGAAGGCATCGCGCTGCATGATGACGATGGCGAACATGTCGCCCGGGTCGAGGCCAAGCTTGCGGGGGAAGTAACGGGGCAGGTTGATTTGCTCATGCTGTTCACCAAGGGGATGCATAGCGCTGCTGCGGTCCGTTCTGTCGCCCACTTGGTAGAGACGGAATGCACCGTACTGACTCTCCAGAACGGCCTTGGCAACGTGGAGGCAATTGCAGAGGTCTTCTCGCCTGCGCGCATTGTATGGGGCGTCACCGATTTTCCGGCTGATCTTGCAGGTCCGAACCTTGTCGCTTCGCATGGTGCCGGACACATTTTCCTCGGCAACTATCCGGATGGCGCAGATGCGCGTGCTGGCAAGGTTGCACAGTTGTTTGAAGCGTCGGGATTGCACGCAGTGGCTGATCCGGAGGTTAAAATTGCGGTTTGGGAGAAGGTCGCGTTCAATGCCGCGCTCAATGCGCTCTGCACGGTTTCGGGCTTGCCCGTGGGCGGATTGGATCATCCCGCTGGCCGCCGCGCCGCAAAAGCCGTGATTGATGAAATCGTTGCGATTGCCGCGGCACTGGGCGTCGTGATTGATCGTCCGCGTCTGGATGGAAAAGTCGGCTTCGCGTTGGCCAACCATCGGACCCATAAGCCTTCGATGCTGCAAGACAGGATTGCGGGCCGAGCGACCGAGATTGAATCGATCAATGGCGCGATTATCGCAGTTGCGGATCAGTATGCGATCCCGGCACCGGCTCTTTGCTTGCTGACAGATATGGTAAGGCTGGGCGAGGGCAGGTGATATGGCGGGATTTTGAGTTGTCGGCGCGATTATAATTTGATCTTGATGATGATTGTTGTTTTGAATTTGATATTTTGTGAATATAATTAGAAATAAGTAAATCTATCCAGTGGTATTGTTGTTTACAAATAAATGATTGCGTAGATTAATTAACCATCTTAGCCTTCTCTTTGGAGAACGGGTGGAGGCGGCTAATGGCACAAGATGTTTCGCGGCGTGCAGTGATGGGTGGCGGACTGGCACTGGGGGGATTGTTGCTCATCCCCGGACAAGCTGCTGGCGCAGGACTGCTTGATGGTCTTGGGTTGACCAGACTGCTCGGCAATGCTTCGGACAGCGCCTTGACCAAGCTTGCCATGCCGGACGGTTTCTATCGTGATGCGGCAACGCGCATCATGCTTCCGGGCACAAGCTGGAAACTGGCGAGAAGGCTGTTGCAGGGTGGTGACAAACTTGGCCTAACAACCAAGCTTTCCAAGTCGCTCAATGATGCGGCGAGTTTTGCAGCCGGAGAGGCCAAGCCCGTTTTTCGCAGTGCGATCAGCGGGTTGAAGATAACCGATGTCCCTGGCATTATCACGGAA
Source organism: uncultured Novosphingobium sp. (assembly GCA_964609325.1). GTDB lineage: Bacteria > Pseudomonadota > Alphaproteobacteria > Sphingomonadales > Sphingomonadaceae > Novosphingobium. Next base: position 6,252 of record CAZSTP010000089.1, read on the forward strand.
CGGACAGGCGGAACCAGCTATCTTGAGCGGACCGCAGGCACCGAGCTTGGCGGCAAGGTGCGTCCGCTGATTGCCAATGCATTGTCACAGGTAGGGGCGTTTGACCAGTTGGCAAAGCTTGGGAGCATGGGGCCCGTGCTGGGAAGCCTTGGCTTGTCTGATGCACGGCTGATCGACAGCGTGACAAGCCAGGCCATGCGCGGTATCTTCAGCTATATGGGGACAGAGGAAGCCGCGCTTCGCAGCAACCCGGGCAAGATTTTGGGCAATGTTTTTTAGGTGCCCGGCAGCCAAACGATAGCTTCCGAGCGCAGCCACGCTTCGAGGCAGATAACGGGGGCAGATATCTGCTGCCCGCTTGCAATTCTATGTTGAACGCAAAGCTTTCAACTCCTCTGTTTCAAGCGCCAGCCGCACGCCAAGCGAACCCGTTCCGGCAAGGACCGGTTGTTTCCGCAAGGCGATGTCCAGCGCAATGATCTGGTCATAAGCTGCGCAGGCACCAATAATGCGGGTGAGCAGATATTCTTGCGTATGATAATGATGCGCCCGCGCGATCCGATCAATTTGCGCAACCAGCGGGTCGTAGTCGAACACGAGCGCCATATCGTCGGTGCTGACCTGCACGAGATCAGGTGCGATGGTAAGCGTCAGATCAAGAAGATGGGCATCGGGAACAACATCTTGCGGCCCGTATGTGCCGATGGCTGCGGCAATCTTGAGGTCGCGCAATTCGATCGTGGCCAAGCGCGTCATAATCTGTTCCTTGCCGGTTGCGTGTAGACTGGCTCTGAACAAGGCTGCGTTTTTCAGCAACACAGGCTTTCGGGGTGTGTTAGGGGCAGTGGGACGGCGAACGGGTGGTGGAGATGACTGCGTCGTGGTGCTGGAGCGGTTAGGGGACCATTGCGGAAAAGCCATGGCATTGCGTGTAAGACTTCCATCAATCGACGGGTTCATGCTGTTGCTTGTCGCCACCGTCGTGACGGCGAGCGTGTTACCGGCTCGCGGCGCGGCACTGGCGCTATTCGACAACGCCGCGGATGTGGCGATTGTTCTGCTGTTTTTCCTGCACGGGGCCAAACTTTCCCGCCAAGCCATCGTTGCAGGGATCAGCAACTGGCGGCTGCATCTCATGGTGCTCGGGTTTACATATGCCTTGTTCCCCGCACTTGGCCTTGGCGCTGCGCAGATCGCCGGGGGCATGATCGATCCGACGCTGGCGCAAGGGCTGGTGTTCTTCGCGCTGCTGCCTTCGACGGTGCAAAGCTCCATCGCCTTTACCGCGATGGCGCGGGGCAATGTCGCGGCGGCGGTATGCAGCGCATCGCTTTCCAACTTGCTTGGGATATTCCTTACGCCGCTGCTGGTGGCGCTGCTGATGCATTCAGCGGGTACGGCAGGGGTGGACGGTCTTGCTTCGGTGCAGAAAATAGCGACGCAATTGCTGCTCCCGTTCATTGCGGGGCATCTGCTGCGACCCTTGATCGGCAACTGGATAGAGCGGCACAAGAAACTGCTGCAACCTGTTGATCGCAGTTCGATTTTGCTGGTGGTCTATTCCGCATTCAGCGCGGCGGTGGTGAACGGCGTGTGGCAAAGGGTCGGGGTGGTTGATCTGGCCGTGCTGGTTATCGCTTCTGTTGTTATCTTGGGGATTGTCATCGTAACAAACGGTCTGGTGGCACGCGCTGCAAAGTTGCCACGCGAGGATGCCATTGTGCTGCTGTTTTGCGGCTCGAAAAAGAGCCTTGTTTCCGGTGTGCCTATGGCGGGCGCCTTGTTCGCTCCGGCGCAAGTGGGCGTTGTGATCCTGCCGCTGATGATCTTCCATCACCTGCAACTGTTTGTATGCGCTTGGCTTGCGGCGCGTTATGCGCGAGAGGCTGAAGGCTTGGCGCTGGATGGAACACCTTGATATCATTGTTGAACGGCGCACGAGGCAGCGCCACCTGCGCGGGGGGAGTATGACCAATGACAGGCACACTTGATTGTCCGGTCCTGTACACTTGCGCGGGGTCGCGGGGGCTACGGGTCAGTTGGGCAGCGGCCGAGCTTGGCATTGCGCTGGAATACCGGATGCTGCCATTTCCGCCGCGTTTTCATGCGCGCGAATATCTTGAGGCAAACCCGCTTGGCACGGTACCCGCGCTTGTTCATGATGGCCATGTCCTGACCGAAAGTTCGGCCATTGTGCATTATCTGGCCACGCGCTGGGGGCCAACGGCGCTGTCGATTGCGCCGGGAGATCGCGATTACGGCGCTTATCTGGATTTCCTCCATCACGCCGATGCTACGATCACGTTCCCGCAAACAGTCTATATGCGCTTTGTCCTTTTTGAAAAGGAGCGCGGTCTGGCAGAAGCGGGAGAGGCTTATGCAACGTGGTATGAAAAGCGGCTGGTCAAGGCCGAGCGTCATCTGGAAAATCGCGAGTACCTGTGCGCGGACCGGTTTACCTGCGCTGACATTGCAGTTGCCTATGCACTGTATTTGAGCACGAAAATCGGATTGGATCACCTCGTCCCGCCATCGTTGCAGGACTATCGCGCCCGGATGACATCGCGTCCGGGGTTTTTACAAGCCGTGGCCGCTGAACAGGCTGCGGCAGAGGCGCAAGGCGTTGATTGATTACGCGATGGCCTGATCGGGTGTCGCGCCGCGTGCGGACAATTGCCGACGCTGGACTTTGCTCAAACTGTCACGCGGAATGGCATCGACAAATTCGAGATAGCGCGGGCGTTTGTAGCTGGCGATCTTGTCCCGGCATGCGGCGGTAATGGCCTCAGGCGTCAAGGTTGCGCCCGGCTGCAACACGACATAGGCTTTGACAGCCTCGCCCCACTTTGCGTCTTTTACGCCCGCAACGGCGGCATCGGCCACGCCGGGGATGGCCTTGATCACGTTCTCGACCTCGACCGGATAGACATTCTCGCCGCCGGTCTTGATCAGTTCTTTCGACCGACCGAGCAGATGCAATAGCCCGAGGCGGTCACACCGGGCCAGATCGCCGGTGCGCAGCCATCCGGTGCCAAGCGTGGCCTCGGTCGCTGCGGGGTTGTTCCAGTACCCCAGCATCACATTCGGCCCGCGCACGCCCAGTTCCCCTTCGGCGTCAGGATCATCCAGCGGATGCCCCGCCTCATCAAGAATGGCCGTTTCGATGTGATGCATCGGCCAGCCGATTGCGGTGGGATAGTCAAGCATGTCGGGATAGTCGATCTGCGTGCCGAAGCTCCAGTTTTCGGTTTGCCCCCAGCCGCCGACCAGCAATGCGTTCCACTGGTCCTTCACGAAGGCAAACTTGCGAGGATCGGCCATTCCTGCGCCACCGGTGATCGAGCGGAAGTTCAGCGCGGCGATCATCCCGTCGTCAACGGCCTTGCAGGCATTGGATAGCGGCAGGCCGAGGATGGACAGGGTGCAGCCATGACGCACCGCGATTTCGACCGGCGCGGTAACCGCACTATCGCGCGGGATAAAAACGTTGCCCCCGCCAACGACCATCGTTGCAAAGGCTTGGCCAAGGCCTGCAACATGAAACAGCGGTGCGGTGGACAAGTTCAGATCCTCCCGAACAAAACCGCGCCTGCCTGCAAAGGCCATGGCGGAAATGATGGTGCTGGCGTGGCTGTGAACGCAACCTTTGGGCTTGCCCGTGGTGCCGCTGGTGAACATCATGAAAAGTGGATCATCACCCGCGATGGCAATTGGCAGTGGTCCGTCTGCGCCATCGCCAGCCCAGCGTTCATAGGTGGCCTCACCCAAGGGATCGTCGGCAATTACGAAGTCCTTGAAGCCTGAAGCTTCGGCGACAAGACTTGCAAACCTCTCAGCCCGGTAAACGGCCACCGGGCTACCTTCGCCCAAAATCCAGCCCATTTCGGCGGGGGTGAGCCGCCAGTTGAGCAGCATGGCGATGGCGCCCACTTTGCCCGCGGCAATGACCATCTCGATAAACTGGGCACCGTCATTGAGCAGCAGGGCAATGCGGTCCCCTTTGCGTACGCCTTGGACGAGCAGGGTGCGGGCGAGGCGATTGGTGCGTCGTTCCAGTTCGGCAAAGGAGATTGTTCTCTCACCATCGATCAAGGCGGCGCGGTGGGCATTGGCAGAGCTGTGAGCGCGGACTACTGATCCGATGTTGTATTGCCGCGCCTGCATCTCACCATCCCTTGAAACTGCCTGTTTTGCGACATACCAATGGCCGTCGCAGGTATACTTCATTATTATATATAGGATTATCGCGTAAGAAATATCGGGTCAAGCGTAGGCTGCTTCGCTGCCGAGATTGAAGATTTGAGGCGCGTGGATCTCTGCCCCTAGTCCGCCCCGGCCACCTTGATCTCTTTGCCAAGGATGGCCTGCACATAGATGCGCTGGACGAAGACGTAGCATACGATGGTTAGCGGGGAGGCGAGGAGGACGCCGAGGAATCCGAACAGCAATCCGGCCGCCAGAACAGCGAACAGCAGGAGGGCAGGGGGCACGTCCACCGCGTGTCTCTGGATCATCGGTTGGAGCACGTTTCCTTGCAGTTGCTGGA
>CAZSTP010000090.1:0-3743 GCA_964609325.1 uncultured Novosphingobium sp.
GGCGCTTATTCGCCGAAGGTGCGCTGCCACCAGCCGCGACGCGGGGAGGCGGCAGGGGCTTCTTCGGCTGCCGGTTCAGCCACAGGCGCTTCAGCGGTGACCGTTTCGGCAGGCGCCGCGTCCGATGCGACCGCGTCTGCCTTTTTCTTGCGTGGCGCACGCTTTGGCTTGGCCGGAGCGGCTTCAGCTTCGGCAGGCGCAGCTTCTGCAACCGGTTCGGGTTCAGGAGCGGGAGCCGGTGCAGCTTCGGCTTCGACGTCAGCCTTTTTCTTGCGCGGGGCGCGCTTCGGCTTGGCCGGAGCGGCTTCTGCTTCTGCTACGGGTTCCGCAGCAACCGGCGCTGGCGCTGCTTCTGCAACCGGTTCGGCCACAGCGGCTTCGTCGGTTACAGCATCAGCCTTTTTGCGGCGGGTGCGCTTGGGCTTGGCCGGAGCTTCTTCCGCGACAGGCGCAGGAGCGGCTTCGGGTTCGGCCATAACGGCAGGTTCGGCCTGTGCTTCGGCAGTGTAGCCTTCGTCGCTATCGCCCTCATTCTGATCGGCCTCACCTTGTTCGGTGTTGCCTTCAGTGCCCTGGCTTTCTGCACCATCACGTCCACCGCGACGGCGACGGCCGCGGCGGCGACGCTTGCGCTGGCCGCGTTCGGCTTCGCTTTCGGCGTCATGACCGGCTTCGGCAGGGGTGCCTTCATCGGCTGCAGAGGCATCGCCATCGTGCGCTTCGCCTTCGGCATCCGAGCCTTGCGTTTCGGTGCCATCATCATCGCGACGATCACGGCTGCGGCCACGACGGCGCTTGCGACGCTTGCGGCGACCATCACGGTCAGCGCCATCTTCGCCTTCACCGCGAGGGGCACGGGCCGGGCGTTCTTCACGCTCTTCGACTTCTTCCTCGGCGTCGTAATCGTCCTCGACGATATCGTCTTCTTCTTCGGGCTCGATAATCGGTTCGAACCGGGGGACGAATTCAGGGCGTGGCCCGCGTGAGGCGACGCGCATTTTGGCGCCTTCGTTCTCGCCTTCAGGGATCACTTCGACGGTGACGCCATAACGCTCTTCGATCTCGCCCAGATCAATGCGCTTGGCATTGAGCACATAGATCGCGGCTTCTTGAGAAGCATAGAGCGTGACGACGTTGCCCTTGCCCTTGGCGGCTTCGTCTTCGATCATACGCAAGGCCGAAAGGCCAGCCGACGATGCGGTACGGACAAGGCCCGAACCATCGCAATGCGGGCAGCCGCGCGTGGTGGCTTCGAGGACGCCGGTGCGCAGGCGTTGGCGGCTCATTTCCATCAGGCCGAAGCCGGAAATGCGGCCAACCTGAATGCGCGCGCGATCATTGCGCAGCGCGTCCTTCATCGCCTTTTCAACCTTACGGATGTTTGATCCGTATTCCATGTCGATAAAGTCGATCACGACGAGGCCTGCCATATCGCGCAGGCGCAATTGGCGGGCAATTTCGCGCGCGGCTTCAAGGTTGGTCGAAACCGCAGTCGCCTCGATGCCGTGTTCCTTGGTGGAGCGGCCCGAGTTGATGTCGATCGAAACGAGTGCTTCGGTCGGGTTGATGACGAGGTATCCGCCCGACTTCAATTGCACGACAGGATCGTACATCGCGGTAAGCTGGTCTTCGGCGCCATAGCGCTGGAACAGCGGCACCGGATCGACATATTGCTGCACCCGCTTGGCGTGGCTTGGCATCAGCAGTTTCATGAAGTCTTTGGCGGCGCGATAGCCATGCTCGCCTTCGACGACGACATCTTCGATATCGCGGTTGTAGATATCGCGGATCGCGCGCTTGATCAGGTCACTGTCCGAATGGATCAGGGCAGGGGCGACCGAACCGATTGTGCGTTCGCGAATCTCGTCCCACAGGCGGGCGAGATAGTCGAAGTCGCGCTTGATTTCGGGCTTGGTGCGCTGAAGCCCGGCGGTGCGCACGATGCATGACATCGAACGCGGCAGGTCCATTTCCGTGATGATCGATTTCAGGCGCTTGCGGTCCGTCGTCGAGCTGATCTTGCGGCTGATGCCGCCGCCATGGCTCGAATTCGGCATGAGCACGCAGTAACGGCCTGCAAGGCTGAGGTAGGTGGTGAGGGCTGCGCCCTTGTTGCCGCGCTCTTCCTTGACGACCTGGACGAGCAGAACCTGACGGCGCTGGATAACGTCCTGGATCTTGTAGCGACGGCGCAGCGCCATGCGCTTGGCGCGCAGTTCGTCGGCTTCCTTGCCTTGAGCGCGACCGCCCTGACGGCGACCGCGACGCGGACGCCCGTTGTTCGAGCGTTCGCCACTTTCGTCATCGCCTTCGTCACCGGCGTCAGCGGCGTTTTCATCGCCTTCTTCGCCTTCGTGATCGAAGCCGTTTTCAACAACGCCGCCTTCGATGGTGGCAACCTGATCTTTTTCAGACGTGTCGACTTCGGTTACGCCATCATCTGCGTCGTAACCATCGCCATCGCCATCGCCGTATTCGTCTTCATCACCGTCTTCGGCAGCGCGCAGCGCGGCTTCTTCTTCGGCGTGCGCGGCTTCTTCGGCCAGAAGCGCCTCACGGTCTTCCTTGGGGATCTGATAGTAATCGGGGTGGATTTCGCTGAACGCGAGGAATCCATGCCGGTTGCCGCCAAAATCAACGAAAGCCGCCTGAAGCGATGGCTCTACCCGTGTAACCTTGGCCAGATAGATATTGCCTTTGATCTGCTTGTGATCCGCAGATTCAAAGTCGAACTCCTCAATCCGGTTGCCCTTCAGCACCGCCACCCGGGTTTCTTCCTGGTGGCGCGCATCGATAAGCATGCGCGTTGTCATTATAAATTCTCCAGCCGCGCCGTCGCCGGGTTGCCCCTGCGTTGCTGGCGCGGATCGTTTGAGATAGGCGCGCGCTGCCTGGCCAAGCCAATGCCATGATTGGGCTGATGCCGTGGCTGCGCGCGAATGCGGGTTTGCCGGATCGGAGCGTTGGGGCGCGAGGCTTTGTGCCTGTCATGCCTTGTCGCTCGCCGCCCGGCGGCGGTTGGTTTGTGTCTGCTGTGACGATAACTCGCGGCGAAGTGCGCGTGCTGCCATTCGTCCACGCCGATGCTGCCCCGGTGGGGCTTGCAGGCAGGAACGAAACGCAGCTCATCATTACGGCATCAACCTTGTGGCGCGGGAAGTAGGCGCGACCGCATCTTCATCCCCGCGATTACGGGATCATCGCCAACAGTACTTTTCCTGGCCCACCGTGGCGCAAAACAGCGCCTTTAGACGGTTTGGGCGTAAGACGTACCGATGCTGACGTGCCCCGATAAACCATTGCTAGCACTCCAAGGACAAAGCGGCAAATAAAACAATGACCGATGTCACCCTATAGGAACGCTACGCACTCTTATCGCACCCGAAGTATATACGAAGCGTTAACCATAGGCTGTATTTCCCACTGGACCCGGACAAGTGCGGCAGGGCATAGGCGATGGCGGATGGATGACCGGGGTATCTTGACCGCAGTGTTTGCAGCGCCAGCCGTGGCGTTGGGGCTCGTGTGGGCTGCGCTCTCCACCGGGCTTGCCGATGTCGAGCCGCGTTATGTGGTCAAACTGGCCATGCCCGATAGTGCTGGCAAGATCGGTTTGCCGGTGGTGGAAGGCCCGCCTGATGCCAGCCGCCCGCTGGTGGTGATCGATGCAGGCCACGGCGGGCACGATCCCGGCGCAAGCGGGCAGGATGGCGAGCGGGAAAAAGACCTGACGCTGGTGCTGG
>CAZSTP010000090.1:3843-10758 GCA_964609325.1 uncultured Novosphingobium sp.
AGCCTTGCCGGGAAGGGGCAGGCGGTATCATCGATCCTTGTCGATCTTGCCCGGCGCGAAATGCGCGGAAGCTCGCAACGTTTCGGCGAACTGGTGGTGCGTGAAGGCAAGGACGTGATCGCGTTTCATGCCCAGCCGCAGCGTGAAGCAGCATTTGTGGTGCTCAAATCGCTCGATCTGCCATCGGCCCTGATCGAAGCCGGCTATATCAGCAATCCCGACGATGCGCTCACGATGCGCGACAAGGCGTGGCGGAAACGCTTTGCAGGTTCGGTGGCCCGCGCTATCGAGATTTTCTTGGCCGAACGTGCCGCCCCGCCTTTGGTTGCTGCAACTCCGGTTGCCGAACCCGCAGCGGAAAGTGGGCCGACCGATGCACCCTGAATGCCAAGATGCTGCGATAGGCCTCTGGCATCAGACGGCACGGGCATGCTAGAGGCGCTGCACGATGGCTGACGAGACACCTGAGCAAACCCGGTTTGTAACGCGGCGCGGCGGGGTTCCTGACCGTTGGCGCGCATTTTCGGCATGGTTTTCCGGCAAATGGCGCACCAGCCGCATGTTTCGCCTTGGCGGTTACGTGCTGGGCGCGTTTCTCCTGGGGTGGTTCGTGCTGTGGCTGACCGTTGCGCGCACGCTGCCATCGGCGGACAAATTGCTGACATATCAACCGCCTTTGCCCACCATGGTGCGCGGCAATGATGGCGAGATCGTATCAAGCTATGCCCGTGAACGGCGCGTGCAATTGCGGTTTGTCGATTTTCCCGAACCCATGATCAACGCGTTTCTGGCGGCTGAGGACAAGACGTTCTGGACGCATGGCGGCATCGACTATCTGGGTTTTGCGGGGGCTGTGGCCGATTACGCAACCAAGTTCGGATCGGACGAACGCGCGCGCGGTGGATCGACGATCACGCAGCAAGTGGCCAAGAACATCCTGATCGGCGATGAATATTCGATCACGCGCAAGCTCAAGGAAATGATTCTGGCGCGCAGAATCGAAGGCGTGCTGACCAAACAGCAGATCCTAGAGCTGTACCTAAACGAAATTCCGCTGGGGCGGCAGAGCTTTGGCGTGCAGGCCGCAGCGCGCGCCTACTTTGACAAGGACGTGGGCGATCTGGCGCTGCACGAGACCGCGTTTCTGGCGATTCTGCCCAAAGCGCCCGAACGTTATGGCCGCGCCAAGTATGAAGGCATGGCGATTGCGCGGCGCAATTACGTGCTCGACCAGATGGTGAAAAGCGGCTGGGCGACGCAAGCGCAGGCCGATGCCGCAGGGGCAATGCCGCTGGGCCTGAAGCCGCGCCGCTCCGAAAGCTATACCGCAGATGCCGGGTACTTCCTTGAAGAAGTACGCCGCCGCCTGATCGGCCGCTTTGGCGAAAAGGCCGAAGATGGCCCGAACAGCATCTATGCAGGCGGGCTGTGGGTGCGCACCTCGCTTGATACGCAACTGCAAACCGCAGCGCAGAATTCGTTGCGCTCGGCGCTGCTGCGCTATGGCGGCGGACGCGCGTGGCACGGGCCGATTGCGCGGATCGATCTGGACGATGGCAATTGGCAGACCCAGCTGATCACCAGCAACATATCGATCAATTACCAGAACTGGCGCGTGGGCGTGCTGCTTTCACGCAAGGGCACGAGCGGCGAGATCGGCTTTTCCGATGGAAAGACCGCCAATCTGATCGGCGTTCCCGAGATCATGAAGCCGGGCGATATCACTGCCGTGGCTCCGGTCAATCCGGGCACATATGCGGTGCGCACGATCCCCGAAGTATCGGGCGGGATGGTGGTTGAAGACCCGCAAAGTGGCCGCATTCTGGCGATGCAGGGCGGGTTTGACGCACGGTTGGGTTCGTTCAACCGCGCGACGCAAGCCAACCGCCAGCCGGGATCAACGATCAAGCCGTTTGTCTATGCCACCGCGCTCGACAACGGAATGACGCCAGCCTCGATGGTCGTCGACGGCACGTTCTGCGTCTATCAGGGCGCGGCGCTGGGCGAAAAGTGCTTTCGCAACTTCGGCAACGAAGGCGGTTCGGGCAGCCACACGATGCGCTGGGGGCTGGAACAATCGCGCAACCTGATGACCGTGCGCGTGGCCAATGATGTGGGCATGGACAAAGTGGTGCGCACGATCAAGGCGGCAGGCGTAGGCGATTATGAGCCCTATCTGTCGATGGCGCTGGGCGCTGGCGATACGACCGTGCTCAAGATGGTCAACGCTTATGCAGCCCTTGCCAACCAGGGGCGGCAACATGATCCCACGATGATCGATTATGTGCAGGACCGGAACGGCAAGGTGATCTGGCGGGCGGACAACCGGCGCTGTGACGGGTGCAACCTGCCGCAATGGGACGGCAAACCGATGCCGCGTCTGAACGTGACGGGGAAGCAGGTGATCGATCCGCGCACGGCCTATCAGGTGGTGCATATGCTCGAAGGCGTGGTGGTGCGCGGCACGGCGATCACCTTGCGCGATCTGGGTCTGCCACTGTTCGGCAAGACGGGTACGACTTCCGGCCCGACCAATGTCTGGTTCGTCGGCGGATCGCCCGATATCATTGCGGGCGTCTATATCGGGTATGACCAGCCGCGCAGCCTTGGCGGCTATGCCCAGGGCGGGCGGATTGCCGCGCCGGTGTTCAAGCAACTGGTGCAAGAAACGCGCAGCCGGTGGAAAGACATCCCGTTCCGCGTGCCCGAAGGTGTGCGCATGGTGAAGATCGACCGCGTATCGGGCAAACGCGTGTTTGGCGGAACGCCTGAAAATGACGTGGCCAAAGCCTCGATCATCTGGGAGGCGTTCAAGCCCGACACCGAACCCAAACGCACCGCGCAACAAGGCGAGGTGAGCGCCAAGCAGGCTGTGCTCGATGCCTTGCGCAAGGCCCGTGCCGCGCGCGGAATCGCCAGTGGTGCGGTGGATGAAGGGCCGGTTGAGGAAAGCTTTATCGAAGAGCAAGGCGGGATTTATTGACTTGCCCTGAAAGGCATTGGTTGAAATGGCTGCGATCTGGTACGTGTTAACCCATGACCCTTCGCAACCTTGCAGCTGCCGGTGCAGCCTTCGCCCTTTTCGCCACGACCCCGGCCTTGGCCGAGCTGAAAAGCGGGGCCACGGCACCTGACTTTACCGCCAATGGCGCGCTGGCGGGCAAGCCGTTTTCGTTTTCGCTAAAGCAGGCCCTGCAAAAGGGGCCAGTGGTCTTGTACTTCTATCCCAAGGCTTTCACCAAAGGCTGCACTCTGGAAGCCCACGCCTTTGCCGAGGCGAGCGATGATTTCAAGGCCGCCGGCGCAACGGTGATCGGCATGTCGAACGATGACATTACTACCCTGCAAAAGTTTTCGACCGAAGCCTGCCGTGACAAGTTTGCCGTGGCCGCCGCCAGCCCCGCAGTCATCAAGGCCTATGACGTGGCGCTGAAACTTCCCGCAGGCATTTCTACGGGCCTTACCAAGCGGACCAGCTATGTGATCGCCAAGAACGGCAAAGTAACGATGGTCCATTCTGACATGGATTACCGCGATCATGTGAAGCTGACGCTGGAAGCTGTGCGCAAGCTGAAGGGCGCTTAACTTTCACGAATACGCGTGTCTCCGCGCGGAGTTATACGCTCGGGGCTTTACATGCCTGTCCGCTGCGCTAAGCGCGGGCAGGCATTTTTTGTGTTTTGAATATCGGGAGTGTGACCGCCATGCGTGCCGAAGGGCAGGCCCATATCGACCGTATCAATGCCGCGCTGGCACTGGTGCGCAAGTTCCTCGACTGGGACCGCGCCGTGCGCCGTCTCGACGAGTTGAACGCCCGCGTCGAAGATCCCAAGCTGTGGGATGATCCGAAGAAGGCCGAAGAAGTGATGCGCGAGCGTCGTCGGCTGGAAGCGTCGATCGGCACCGTCAACGAAATCGGTCAGGAAATGGCTGACGCGGTCGAGTTTATCGAGATGGGCGAGGCCGAAGGCGACGAGCCGACGATCAGCGAAGGTCTGGCGACTTTGGCTGCCCTTGCCGCGCGCGCCGATAACGACAAAGTGCAGGCGCTGCTGGCTGGTGAGGCTGATGCCAACAACGCCTTCCTTGAAGTCCACGCAGGGGCAGGGGGCACCGAAAGCCAGGACTGGGCCGAAATGCTCCAGCGCATGTACACCCGCTGGGGTGAACGCCATGGCTACAAGGTGGAACTGGTCGATTATCACGCGGGCGAAGCTGCCGGGATCAAGAGCGCGACGCTGCTGATCAAGGGTGAGAACGCCTATGGCTATGCCAAGACCGAAAGCGGCGTGCACCGTCTGGTGCGGATCAGCCCTTATGACAGCTCGGCACGGCGGCACACCTCGTTCAGCTCGGTCTGGGTCTATCCTGAAATCGATGACAACATTGAAGTCGATATCAATCCGTCAGACCTCAAGATCGATACCTATCGCGCATCGGGCGCAGGCGGGCAGCACGTGAACACCACCGATTCGGCGGTGCGCATCACCCACGTGCCCACCGGCATTATCGTTGCCAGCCAGAATGATCGCAGCCAGCACAAGAACCGCGCAACCGCGATGGGCATGCTGAAGGCGCGCATTTACGAGGCTGAACTGGCCAAGCGCGAAGCGGCGGCAAGCGGCGAATATGCCGCCAAAACCGAAATCGGCTGGGGCCACCAGATCCGCTCTTACGTGTTGCAGCCCTATCAGCAGATCAAGGATCTGCGCACCGGCGTTATCTCCACCAACCCGAGCGAAGTGCTCGACGGGGCGCTTGATCCGTTCATGGCCGCTGCCCTTTCGCAGAAGGTAACCGGCGAAAAGGTGACGGTGGAGGACGACGATTGAGCAGGGCTGCGGCCCTTTTCTCCCTTGCGCTGGCCGCGCTGGCTTCCTTTGTCGTGTCCGGTTGCGAACAGGCACCCAAGGACAACCGGCCCGAAACGTCGCGCGCCTTTCCCAAGGCGGATCGCCCGGTTTCCAAGATCGTCAGCACGCAGTTTTCGAACGAAGCGGAGCGCGACAATCGCGACGAGGCCAATTCGGTGATGAGCCTTGCCGCGGTGAAGCCGGGCATGAGCGTGGCCGACATCGGCGCGGGCGAGGGCTATTATACCGTGCGTCTGGCCGAACGGGTGGGCAAGGGTGGCCGCGTGCTGGCGCAGGACATCGATAGCGAAGCCTTGCGCAGGCTGGGTGCCCGCGTGGAAAAAGACCGGCTGGACAATGTTTCGATCAAGCCCGGCGCGCCGGATGATCCGCGCTTGCCCGAACGCAGTTTTGACCGCGTGTTTCTGGTCCACATGTATCACGAAGTGGCTGAACCATATGCCTTTTTGTGGCGGCTTTGGCCATCGCTCAAGCCGGGCGGGCGCGTGGTTGTGGTTGATGTGGACAAATCTACCGCGGCCCACGGCATTCCGCCAGCCTTGTTGTTTTGCGAGATGGAAGCGGCGGGCTTTCGTTTGGATCAATTTCACCGTAAGCCCGAACTCGCGGGGTATTATGCGCAGTTCGTGTTGGCACCGGTCCGGCCTGAGCCGAAGAAGATCAAGTCGTGCCGGTTGGCACCGGCAAAAGTTTGAATGCCTAAAGGCGCTGAAAGGGAATTAATGTCTGCGTTCAAGGGGTTGAAGCCGATTCTCTATGGTGGCCGTGAAGTTTGGCCATTGGTTGAGGGCGGCAAGGGTGTTGCTGCAACCAATCATATGAGTTCAGGGGCGTGGGCTGCTGCCGGGGGGATCGGCACGGTCAGCGCGGTGAATGCCGATAGCTATGATGCCGAAGGCAAGATTGTTCCACAGGTTTATGATGCGCTGACCCGGCGCGAACGGCACGAACAACTGATCCAGTACGCCATTGATGGCGCTGTCGAGCAGGTGAAGCGTGCGCACGAGATTTCGGGCGGCAACGGCGCGATCAACATCAATGTGTTGTGGGAAATGGGCGGCGCGCAACCCGTGCTCGAAGGCGTGCTGGAACAGACCAAAGGTCTGATCACAGGCGTTACCTGCGGTGCGGGCATGCCCTACAAGCTTTCCGAAATCGCGGCGCGGTTCAACGTGCATTACCTGCCGATTGTCTCCTCGGGCCGTGCTTTCCGCGCGCTGTGGAAGCGGGCCTATCACAAAGTGCCCGAATTGCTGGGCGCGGTAGTTTATGAAGACCCGTGGCTGGCGGGCGGGCATAACGGCCTGTCCAACGCCGAAGACCCGAAGAAGCCCGAAGATCCCTATCCCCGCGTCAAGGCGCTACGCGATGTGATGCGCGCCGAAGGCATCGCCGATACGGTGCCCATCGTGATGGCTGGCGGCGTGTGGAACTTGCGCGAATGGGAGCACTGGATCGATAATCCGGAATTGGGTTCAATCGCATTCCAGTTTGGCACGCGTCCTCTGTTGACCGAGGAAAGCCCGATTCCGCAGGGGTGGAAAGACCACTTGCGCACGCTGGAGCCGGGCGACGTGCTGTTGCACCGCTTTTCGCCGACGGGGTTCTATTCCTCCGCCGTCCGCAACCCGTTCCTGCGCCTGCTCGAAGCGCGTTCGGAACGGCAGATTCCCTATTCGAAAGTTGCGGCGGGTGATCATACCGTGCAGCTTGATGTGGGCGTAAAGGGAAAGAACTTCTGGGTTACGCCCAATGATCTTGACCGCGCGCGGGCTTGGTTCAGCGCAGGCTACACCCACGCACTGCGCACACCGGATGATACGCTGGTGTTCGTCACGCCTGACGAACGCGCGGAAATCCAGCAGGACCAGAAAGACTGCATGGGCTGTCTTTCGCACTGCGGTTTCTCGTCATGGAAAGACCATGACGATTACACCACCGGACGCCTCGCCGATCCGCGCAGCTTCTGCATCCAGAAGACCCTGCAAGACATCGCGCACGGCGGTGACATCGACAAGAACCTGATGTTTGCAGGCCATGC
>CAZSTP010000091.1:0-10717 GCA_964609325.1 uncultured Novosphingobium sp.
GCGGCCAATCACATAAAGCGCGGCAAACATCGCGGCGAAAACATAGGCAGACGTTGGCGAATGTTGCTTGTCCTCGCGCTTGGCGGCTCCATCCTTCTTGGGTGCTTCCGGAGCGGGCGCGCCAAGGAACGTGTCGATAGGGTGCAATTCGCGCACCACGGGCTCTTTCTTCTTCGCAGCCTTGGCCTTCTCGGCTGCTTCCAGCGCAGGCTTGCGATACTCGCCAATCGCAATCGTGGCTTGGGCAAAGAACAGGAACAGCAGCGGCATGCAGAAGCAGAACAGCAAGGCCCTGCTCGACAGGCGATAGTACAAGGCCGCTCCGCCCAAGCCCTGTTCTATCTTCAACACACCGGCATCAAATACCGACATCTTGTCTTGCGCGCTCTGGTCCTTCTTGCAGAAGGTCAGCGTATCGCCGCTCCGTTCATACGTGGTCCCGTATTCGTGGAACAGCGGGTCCAGCCGGTCAAAGGCCTCGTCGCCCGATTGCATGGGCTCAAGCGGGACGCTGCCCCTGATATTCCAGATCCAGTCGACGAAACGAAAGTTCACACGGTGTCCGTTTGTTGAAGGGGTGAGCGGCTGCTCGAACCCGGCAAAGCTGCGCGTTGCGGCCTGATCGGTCATTCCGCAGGAACCGCGCCGGACTGGCCATAGACATCATCCGTGCGGCGCTCTTTTCCATACTTGGCCTTGAGCGTTTTCCAGCCCTCGGTGAACGGAAACAGCATCTGCTCGCGCACCGTCATCCGGCGTCCGCCTTCCATGCCAAGCAGTTCAGCCTCGCCATCGATGCAGGTGCCAAAGATCCGGTCGATGAAGATGTAGCTTCCGGCGTAATTGCTGCGCGTGGCTTCAAAGTCCTGCGAATGGTGCAGGCTGTGATGTTCGGTCGTGTTGAACAGGAACCGCCACCAGCGCGGGGTGTTGAAGCGCACGTTGATGTGCTGGTAAATCCCGATGGTCATGCCCAAAGCACCCGCCAGAAGCGCAGCGCGGGGCAGAAAATCGAAGAACCCGCCAATGCCAAGCCCGATCAGGAACAGCTCCACCGGATTGCCCACCGCGCCCTTGTTGATGTTCAACTGCGTGATGTAGTGGTGCACCGAATGCGGCAGCCATAGCGGATACCAATTGTGCATCCCGCGATGCATCCAGTACTGCCCGAAATCGAACATGAACGAGATCGCAAAGGCCTGCACCAGCAGCGGCAGACCGGTGAACCACGAAAGCTTGTCCCAGTCATAACTGTTGCGCACAGCTTCGATCACCGCGCCGCTGCCGATGAAATTGTCCACCTGATCGAGGAAGGTATAGCCGAGCCCGACATAGAACAGGTCGGTCATCGCCTCTTTCCACGTCAGCCGCCAGCTTTCGAAACGCGGGTTGACCCATTCCAGCGCCAGCAAAAGCGCCTTGAAACCGATGCCGATCCAGATCGCGGTTGAGGCCTTGGCGATGGAATTTGGCGCATAATACCAGAAGGTTACCATCGCAAACAGGGCGAAGGGCTGGAAATAGGTGAAGACGAATTGCTTGATCGGCCCGCCTTCCACCCGGGGGATGTTTTCCCAACCAATCGTCACCGGCGCCTGTGTGCCGATCAACCGGTTGCCTACGCGAACTCCGTCCATACGCCTGTTCTCGCGATGTAGCCCCGCTGCGCGTCGGATTTGTCCGCTGCATTGAGGGGCTTAAGTTAATCAAAATGCTGATCGTATCGTGGTGAAATCTACCCCATCACGCCAGATAGCATTGCGGTATAGTTTCCATAGATATGATCTATGCCCTCACTCCGGACGCGGCGGCACGGGCACGATGATGAAGTGGTCA
Source organism: uncultured Novosphingobium sp. (assembly GCA_964609325.1). Classification (GTDB taxonomy): domain Bacteria; phylum Pseudomonadota; class Alphaproteobacteria; order Sphingomonadales; family Sphingomonadaceae; genus Novosphingobium. The sequence goes on from CAZSTP010000091.1 coordinate 1,837, forward strand.
TGCACCTGCCGCTGCTCGGGTATGTCGAGCTTCGCCGCCATTCCCGCCTTCAATTCGGCGATCTGCTCCGGCCCCAGTTCCAGCGGATGCTCGTCCGGATGGGCGGCGGCTTCGTGCTCGTAATCATGGCCCGGCACGCGGCTCATCTCGATATGCGCGCCCAGCGCCGCGCGGATCGGGTGCCGTGCCGCAAACGCGGCCAGCCGCTTCACGCTCGCACGGTTGTCGTCCATAAAATTGACCGGCACATAAAGCCTTCCCGGATAAAGCGTATCGCCGGAAAGCAAAATCCTCAGCCCGGGATCATAGACCATGATCGCGGCGGCCTGATGCCCCGGCGTCGGCAGGATGCGCAGCACGCGCCCGCCCAGATCAAACCGGCCGATCTGTTCCGGCCACTTGGCAATGCCGAAAAACGCCGCAACATCCGCCGGTTTCAGCCCCACAACCGTGGTGTCAGAACGCTCGCGAAAGGCCGCGTCACCGGCAATATGATCGCCATGGCTGTGGCTATGGGCGACCACCAGCGGGATCGTCTTGCGCTTGTTGCGGATCAGCCAATCGCCGATCAACCGGTCCACCGCCTGTCGGATCTGCCCGTCCTGCGCCCCGCTATCGATCAGCAAAGCCTTGTCCCGTCCGAACAGCAGATAGACAAACGGCGCTTCAAAATTCGTTTTCACCGATTGCCGGATGACGAAAGTATCGCCATCCAGTGCCTGCACTTGCGTGGCAGGCTCGGCCCCGTTCGTGCCATCGATCCAGCGCTCGGCAAACAGCTGGGGCGCGGCAGCATGCGCTGCAGTTGCGCCAAAACCACCGGCTGCCAACACCGCGAGGCCCAAAACGACTGGCCGAACTGGCCCGAACCGGCGTGATAGCGATGCCATGTCGTTTTACCCTGCCTTTGAAAAGGGTGTCGCCAAATGTCCTTCAAACGGTTCGGGGCGCCATCCCTTAGCCGGATAGCGCCCCGTCCCCTCCGTTAGCTCAGTATTTGATGCGTGCTTCAATGCCGACCGTGCGCGGATTGATCACGTTGCGGCGATAGTACCGCAGCAGCACACCATCATTCAGGCCGATGCGCGAGCGGTCGTTCGAGACTGACGCCACGGCGTATTTGTTGAACACGTTGTTGGCAAACAACGAGACCGAATACTTGTCCGTCTCATAAGTGAACGATGTACGGTGCAGGACAAAGCCCGGCAGCTTGTCGCCAAAAGCGCGATCCCAGCCAAGGCGGGTCACAACATCGCCGCGATAGGTGCCCGTCCAGTCAAACACCACATTCCCTTCACCAACCGGCATGGTGTAGGTTACACCCAGACTGCCGCTGTTCCGGGTCGATCCGGGCAGGCGGTCACCCTTCAGCGCGCTCAACTGGATCGGCCTGCTCGGGTAAACACCGGCAGGGCTGTTCACGGCGATGATGCCGGGCACATCCTCGGTCAACCGTGCGTTGTTATAGGAATAGGTGCCCTGGATCGAAAGCCCGTCAACTGGGCGCATCTGGAATGAAGCCTCCACGCCTTCCGACTTGGCCGAACCACCGTTCACGGTGATGCCCACGATCCCGTTGATCGTCGCCGAGGATACCTGAATGCCCTGCCAATCAATGGTATAGGCGTTCAGGTTCAGCGTCAGCTTGCGGTCAAACAGTTGCGCACGAACACCGACTTCGAGGTTCTTGGTCGAGTCAGGTCCATAGGCCTGCTCGTTTGGCAGGGCGCAAACGTTCTGGAACGGAGGCGGCTTCAGCGGCAGCACGCATGGTGCTACGGTGTTCGGGCCGCCAATACGATAGCCCTTGCTGTACGTTGCATAGAGCATGATGTCGGGCGTGAAGTTGTAGGATGAATTGAACTTCCAGACCCAACCGGAGTTCTTGGCGCTGCCACCGGCAGAGGGCAGATCATAGGGGCTGATCGGGTCACCCAACAGCGGAGTCACGGCCCGGCCAGCTACGTCTGTAGTGTAGTTGTAGTAGCGGGCACCTGCGGTAACCTGCCATTCGGGAACGACCCGGAAAGTGCCTTCGCCAAACACGGCCTTTTCGGTCACCTTCGAGCGGTTGAACGATGCGTATTCAACCTGATCGGGGTTCGTCGTGATGTCGACAAAAGGATGGTTCGGCAAGATTTCGCGATAATCGCGCTGGCTCTTCAACTCGTTGTAGAACCCGCCCAGAACCCAGTTGAACGGTCCACCATGGCGCGAAACAAAGCGCACTTCCTGGTTGAACTGCTTTTGCGTCGATTGGCTTTCGTTATAGCTCGAAAATGCGGGGAACAGCTCGTAATCATAGTCAAGATCAAGCAGCAGGTCGGTGTTATCACCCTGCGCCTTGTTGCGAACGTTGGTATAGGCGGTCGTCGCAACCACATCGAAGATATTGCCGATGTTGGCGTTGATTTCCATGCTGCCAAGGTGCGCACGGCGTGAAACCGGTTCGATATAGCGCGATGCGCTTTCATATCGGCCTGTGCCCAGCACGCCGTTGCTGTTGTACTGTCCGCCTTCCGTCTTGGTTTCCTGATAGGCGTATGTGAAGTTCACCTTCAGGTCTTCGTTGAACTGGACCAGCAACTGGTTGCGCGTGGAAAGTGTCTTTTCAAAGTTGAGATCGGCACGGCTCGTCAGGTTGGCGGCATAAGCTGCGTCCGTCACGCGATTGGGGCCACTTGGCTGCGGCAGTGAAACGCCCGGTTCCTGCAAAAGCAGCGTGTAATCGATAAAGCCGGGATCGTAGTAATAGCCGGTGGCGGTGCGGAACGCGACGTGATCCTTGATGATCGGGATCGAGATCACGCCATCTGCCTGAAGGCCTACATCGCCGCTCTGGCTCTTGCCATAAAAGCGTCCGTGCACTTCCATCTCGACAGCATCAAGGTTCGGGCGATTGGGAATGTTGCGGATCGCGCCAGCCAGCGTGCCAAGGCCGTAAAGCGTGCCTTGCGGGCCAAGCAGCACTTCCACGCGCGCAATGTCGAGCAGCTTGAAGTCGTAATAGAGCGGCACTTCGCCCAGATAAACGCCCAGGGCATTGTCATACGACGCGCCGCTCGCACTCGTATCCGAAGCGTTCAACCCGCGCAGCACGATCGTGCCGGTTGATCCAGGGCCGGTGTCAGCAATGGTCAGGCCGGGTGTGAAGTCGGCGATGTCGCGCACGTCATCCAGACGCTGGCGATTGATCTGTTCGGTGCCAACCGCGCTGATGTTGATCGGCACGTCTTGCAGCGACGTAGCGCGGCGGGTGGCGGTCACCACAATCTCGCCTGCGTTGCCATCATCTGCCGCTTGCGGGGCCGTGTCTTGCGCGAAAGCCGGAGCAGCGCTCACACCCATCAGCATGGTTGCGCTCAGCAGCGTGTTTCGAAACAGTTTCATAGTCACTCCGACTCCCTTGAATGGTGAGCCTGTCGTTAAGTGACATCCTTCCCTGTGGTGCTCTAACCCTTGGCTGTTCAGCCGGGCTGGCACCTTGTCAGCCAGAATATTCCAGTCCCGCCAACGCTGGTGGCGTGGCGCATCATCTGACACTGCCGGTGGTCAGTGTCGTTGCCGTGAACCCGGAAAAGGTCGAAGAGCGAAAGCCTGCGGCCAGCTTGGACAACGTCGACCATGTCAGGCCGCGTATCCCCTGGAAATTCACTTGTGCAGGCCGGTTTTCGATCCACGAACCCTCGCTGTGAAGTCTTGCTTAGTCCCTCATTCGCCGCACTCGGTGGCGATGTGCTTTACGGTATGGATATTACACATCGCGTCAAGCGTAATAATTCCGCACCTGCTCACTAGGGGCAAAAGCCATGCTGCACTGCAAAAATGGCGGAAATGCTAAGGTTTCGTAACGCGATGGGTTAGTGCGGGTAGGGGGCAAGTGTCTCGCAAGGGTCTGCATGGGATCATAACGCCCGGGTCAATACGCTATTTTGCGAACATGGATTGTTTTGGCAAAAATTTACGCCGGTATTGCTGGCGATATCGGCGCTGCTGCGCGCGAAAGCCCCGCAAAGATGCATCGTCTTTCCGATGCCATGCGCTGCGCTTTGCCTTCATCCCGATCTGTGTGGGTATTACTTTTTTCTACACCGGTAATAATTTTGATGGACAAGGGGGCCGGGTATGGTGATGCTGCAATGCGAAAGGGGATCGAATCATGATCAAGCTTGTTGGCAAATTCGGCACCGCAGTGCTGATGGCTGGAGCACTCATGCTGGCGGGGTGTTCAGCCTCACCAAGCCCTCAGGCCGAACCCAAGACAGAATTCAACATCGGCTGGTCGATCTATGCCGGCTGGATGCCTTGGCCTTATGCGCAACAGGCCGGGATCGTGAAGAAATGGTCCGATAAATACGGCATCAAGATCAATCTGGTGCAGGTCAACGATTACGTTGAATCGGTCAACCAGTACACCGCAGGCAAGTTCGATGGTGTCACCGTCACCAACATGGACGCGCTGACAATCCCGGCTGCTGGCGGCAAAGATACCAGCGCGATCATCGTCGGCGATTATTCCAATGGCAATGACGGCATCCTGCTGAAGGGCGCAACATCGCTGGCCGCGATCAAGGGCAAGCAGACCTATCTGGTCGAGCTTTCGGTATCGCACTATCTGCTGGCGCGCGGGCTTGAATCGGTCGGCCTCAAATCGACTGACGTTCCCACCGTCAACACCTCGGACGCCGATATCGTTGCCGCCTTCGGTGCTCCCGATGTCAGCGCCGCCGTCGCATGGAACCCGCAGCTTTCGGTGATGAAAGGGCAGGCGGGCGTCACGCAAGTCTTCAGCTCGGCCGATATTCCGGGCGAAATCCTCGATCTCATGGTCGTCGATACCGCCACGCTCAAAGCCAATCCCAATCTGGGCAAGGCGCTGGCGGGCATCTGGTATGAAACCGTGGCGCTGATGCAGCAGCAGGACGCCAAGGGTGCGCAAGCGCGCGCCGCCATGGCCAAGCTATCGGGCGCAACGCCCGAAATGTTCGACAGCCAGCTCAAAACGACGTTCCTCTACGCCGATCCCAAAGCCGCCGTCGCCGCCACCAACGCCCCCGAACTCGTCACCAAGATGACGATGGTTCGCGATTTCAGCTTCTCCAAGGGCCTGTTCAAAGGCGCGGCAACGGCAGATGCGGTGGGCATCGGCTTCCCCGGCGGCAAGACCCTGGGCGATCCCGCCCGCGTCACCTTGCGCTTCGACGATAGCTTCATGAAGCTCGCCGCCGACGGCAAACTCTGATCCGCGCAAACCCCTCGGGCTTAGCTTAAGGTAAGAACACAATCATGCGTTGGGTCAACCGTCACGTGCGCCGGAACAACAGCATCCTTCTGGGGGCGCTGCCAATCCTGCTGCTGGTGCTGCTCTACCTGTTCCTTGCGGCACAGCGCCATGCCGCCAACCCCATGGACAAGATCCTGCCGCTGCCAAACAGCATGGCGCAGGGCATGGCGGCGCTCATGTTTCAGGCCGATCAGCTTAGCGGACAGTTCGTGTTCTGGGCCGATAGCATGGCCAGCCTGCAACGGCTCGGGCTCGGCCTTGGCATCGCCACGTTCACCGCGCTGGTGGTCGGCCTCGTCCTCGGCGTCCTGCCCCCGGTGCGCGCCACCTTCGGCCCGCTCGTCACCGGCATCGCGGTCATCCCGCCCATCGCGCTCCTGCCGATCCTGTTCATCGCGCTCGGCCTTGGGGAAACCGCCAAAGTCGCGCTGATCGTCATCGGCATTGCGCCCGTCATGGTGCGCGATATCGCCGCCCACGTCGCCGCCTTGCCCACCGAACAGATCATCAAGGCGCAAACGCTCGGTGCCAGCTCATGGCAGATCATGATCCGCGTCGCCCTGCCGCAAGCCATGCCCCGCCTGATCCAGACGGTGCGCCTCTCGCTCGGCCCGGCATGGGTGTTCCTGATCTCGGCCGAGGCGATCGCGTCGGACATCGGCCTTGGCTACCGCATCTTCCTCGTCCGCCGCTATCTCTCGATGGACGTGATCATCCCTTACGTCGCGTGGATCGCGCTGCTCGCCATCATCATGGACGTCGCGCTCGCCAAACTCAGCAAACGCGCGTTCCCCTGGGCCCATGGAGCAAACCATTGAGCGCCATTCCCGCCCCCATCCTCAGCCTGCAAAACGTCTGGGTCGAATATGCCGACAAGGTCGTCCTCGAAAAGGTCGATCTCGATATCGAGGCAGGCTCGTTCGTCTCGATCATCGGCCCCTCGGGCGCAGGCAAAAGCAGCCTGCTGCGCATCATCCTCGGCCAGGAACGCCCCACACGCGGCTCCATCATGCTCGATGGAGCACCACTTGCGCCCGAATGCGGCCCCGATCGCGGCGTGGTGTTCCAGCGCTATTCGGTATTCCCGCACTTGTCTGCGCTGGGCAATGTGATGTTCGGCCTCGAATGCCAGCAAGCCCCGCTCACCGCCCGCCTGTTCGGCTCCGCCCGCCGCGCCGCCATCGCAGAGGCGACCGCGATGCTCCAAGCCGTCGGCCTCGGCGATTCCCTCCACCAATACCCGGCCCAGCTTTCCGGCGGCATGCAGCAACGCCTCGCCATTGCCCAAGCCCTGATAAAGCGCCCGCGCATCCTCCTGCTCGATGAGCCGTTCGGCGCGCTCGATCCCGGCATCCGCGCCGATATGCACCTGCTGATCAAGCAGTTGTGGCGCGATTATGCGCTCACGATCATCATGGTCACCCACGATATCCGCGAGGCATTCAGCCTCGGCACACGCGTTCTCGCGCTCGATAAGCGCCGCCACGATCCCCACGCCCCGCACCGCTTCGGTGCCACGGCGGTCTACGATCTGACCTTGCGCAAAGATGCAGAACCCGAACCTGAACCCAGCGAAGAGAGGGCCTGACGTGAGTACCGAACCCGCAAGCCTTGCCCGGCTCTCGATGAGCCTTCCGGGCGAACTGTTCCGCCAGCTCGATAATATGGTCGAAGAGCGCGGCCTGCCCTCGCGCTCGCAATTGATCGCCGAATTGATCCGCCACGCGCTGGCCGAACACGAAGCCTATACCCGCCCCGAAGAGATGCTCGCAGGCACGGTCACCATCGTCTATCGCGGGGATCGCGGCCGCGTGCGCCATCAGCTCGCCCAGACGCAGGCCGAATACCTCAAAGAGGTCATCTCCTCGCAGCACGTCTTCCTTGAAGATGATCAGTCGCTCGAAGTCCTGCTGGTCCAAGGCCCCGCCGTCCGCCTCAAGGCCCTGTGCGATGCGCTGCGCCGGGTGCGCGGCGTCCACCAGCTCCAGCTCGTCACCACCACCGCCCTGCTGCCGCCGCTTTATGAGCCGGACGCAGGCGATCTTACCGAAGGAGCCGCCGCATGAGCGCACCTCTCGCCGATCCAAACGCCGCCCGCGATCACGCGCGCTCCATGGCGGGCACCGTGGTCGAAGCCATGCCGGTCCTGCCGCCCGTCGCCGCCGATCTGCCCGAAGGCACAGCGCCCGCCGATCTGGTGTGGGAGGAAACTATTGCCGCAGGCGGTTACGCCACCCGCCGCCTTTCGCGCGGATCGCGCCTCCGCCTGATCGATCTCAAAGGCGATGCCTGCGCCTCGCTGCTCGTGTTCAACGCCGAAATGCCCACCGAACGGCTGAACGTGGCCGATACGGTAAAGGTCCAGTGGAACGCCTACCTCGGCCAGGGCAAGCTGCTCCTGTCCGATATGGGCCGCGTGATGATGAGCATGATCGAAGACACCGCAGGAACGCACGATGCCTTCTGCGGCACCTCGAATGCTGCAACCAATGCTGCAAAGTATGGCGATGGCAGCAACAGCGGCGCTTATCCCAACGGGCGTGACCGCTTCCTGCTGGGCGCTGCCAAACACGGCCTCCAACGCCGCGATGTCCACCCTTGCGTGAACCTGTTCAAGGCCGCCACCATCGCCGCAGACGGCGCAATCGTCCCGCAAATCGGCCCTTACGCCCCCGGTCGGCAGGTCGTCCTGCGCGCCGAGATGGACGTGATCGTGGTCATCGCCAATTGCCCGCACGTGCTCGATCCGCGCGATCAGTGGACGGTCACACCCTTGCGCGCAACCGCATGGTGCGGCCCCGTCACGGCAGAAGATGATCCCGTCCGCACCGCCACGCCCGAAGGCCTGCGCGCCTTCCTCAACGTCGAAGACTATTTCCGCCGCTAAGAAGGAAGCTTTCCCATGAGCGTCGATCCCCATCTCGCCGGACTTTCCGGCACTGTCGTCCACGATGTCATCGTCCCCGCCCGCGCGCCGTGGCTGCACCATATCGCCGCAGGCCAAACCCTGCGCATTGTCGATCTTGAGGGCAATCAGGCCGTCGATTTCCTGCTCTATGCCACGGCGGATGATGCGGAGCGCTACAGCGCGCAAGATACCGTCGCAGCCCAAGCCAACCTGTTCCTGCGCAAAGGCACGGTCCTGCGGTCAAACGAAGGCCGCGCGATGATGACCATCGCTGCCACCTCGGTCGATTACCACGATACCATCGGCGGAGCTTGTTCGTGTGAATCCAATACCTTGCGTTATGGTCATCACACCAAGTCCGAACATGCCTGCGTCGAAAACTTCCTCGAAGCCAACCTCACCGAAGGCCGGGGCAAGCGCGATATCGTCTCGAACATCAACTTCTTCATGAACGTGCCGGTCGAACCCGATGGCGCTCTGGGCATCGTTGACGGCATCTCCGCGCCCGGCCTCACCGTCGATCTCCATGCCGAAATGGATGTCACCGTCGTCGTCTCCAATTGCCCGCAGATCAACAACCCCTGCAACGGCTTCAATCCCACCCCCGTCCGGATGATTGTCACCGCATGAGCTTTGATACTGTCCTGATCGCGAACCGTGGCGCCATCGCCACGCGCATCATCCGCACC
>CAZSTP010000092.1:0-9086 GCA_964609325.1 uncultured Novosphingobium sp.
CAGGGGCGGCACGTCCTCGGCTATTTCCACTCGCACCCCAATGGCCTTGCGCGGCCTTCTGAAACCGATGCCCAATCTGCCGCGCGCGACGGACGGGTCTGGGCAATCGTGGCTAACGATGCGATTACGTGTTGGACCGATGGGCCAGATGGCTTCGAAGCGCTTTCCTACGCGGTCACACAAGGCTAAGGCTGGTGTTCTGATGATCCGGAAGACACCGCCTTGGACCGTTGCAAACCGCCCCGCTCCGGCGGTTCGCGATGCAACGGGCGGGGCGTTCGTTTTGTCTTCTGGACAGTGTAAACTGTGTAAACCTGTTAAGGTAAAGGGATAGTTTCCTGAACATGACCGCTTCTCCCATCGATCTTGCCAGCCTGCTGTGTTCGCGCCTGTGCCACGATCTGCTCAGCCCCGTCGGCGCCTTGTCCAACGGGCTTGAACTGCTGGCCGAGGAGAAAGACCCCGAAATGCGCAAGCGCTGCTTCGAATTGCTCGAACAAAGCGCCAAGGCTTCGGCAGACAAGCTCAAATTCTTCCGCCTCGCGTTCGGCGCGGCAGGCGGCTTTGGCGATTCCGTCTCGGTCAACGAAGCGCGCTCGCTGGTCGATGCGCTGGTCGGTGCAAACGCCCGCGTTTCGGTGAACTGGATGTTCGGCGTCGATGCCCTGCCCAAGCCTGCGGTCAAGACGCTGCTCAACCTTGCGCTGATCGGCCTTGATGCGCTGGTGCGCGGCGGCACGCTCGATATCGGCGCGGAAATGCGCGATGGTGCCACCGAAATCGTGGTGCGCGCCGCCGGACAACGCATCGCCTTCGATCCCGCCATCGGGCAAGCGCTGGAAGGCACGCTGCCCGCAGGCGAACTCGCCAGCCGCACCGCGCCCGCCGCGATGGTGCAGCAATTGGCCGCCTCGGTGGGCGGCGGCATCCAGGTCCATGTCACGGCAGAAAGCCTTGTTCTGGGCGCGGTGCTCCCCTCTGCCTGACGAAGACCCATCGAACCCGATGCGGCGCTGGCTCGTCCATCGTGAAGTGCCCTCGCCCAACTGGAACGAGCGCAAGCTGCCGGTCACGATGGTGGTGCTGCACTATACCGGCATGGAGAGCGGCCAAGCCGCGCTTGACCGGCTGTGCGATCCCGCCGCCGAAGTATCGGCGCATTACATGATCGACGAGGACGGCACGGTCACCGGCCTCGTCGATGAGGCCAAGCGGGCGTGGCATGCGGGGCGCGGGTCGTGGCGCGGGATCACCGATGTCAATTCGGCCTCGATCGGGATCGAACTGGTCAATCCCGGCCACGAATTCGGCTACCGCCCGTTCACCGATGCCCAGATCGAGGCGCTGCTGCCGCTGCTGGCCGATATCGTCAAACGCCACAACATCCCGCGCGCCAATGTCGTCGGCCATTCCGACATCGCGCCCGCCCGCAAGGAAGATCCGGGCGAATTGTTCCCGTGGGAAGTTCTCGCCCGCCACCGCCTCTGCCTGCCCGTGCCAAAGCTGAAAATCCGGCTGGTGTTTGATAACGAAGGCGCGTTCTTTCTCGCGCTCGAACGCTTCGGCTATGACATCTCTGACCAGAAGGCAGCCGTCCGCGCGTTCCAGCGGCGCTGGCGGCCACACAGGATCGATGGCGAAGTGGACGGACAGATCGGGGCATTGCTTTTCGAACTGCTGTTGGAACGTGACCTGGGGCATGCTAGGTGACCGCCCGTGTCAGGGGGCCGGGCAGCCGCGTTGTTGCAAAACACCGAGGAAAGTCCGGGCTCCACGAAACAAGGGTGGCGGGTAACGCCCGCCGGGCTGGGGATTAACGTCCCCGGTCAAGGGAAAGTGCCACAGAGAGCAGACCGCTAATCCCGCAAGGGACAGTAAGGGTGAAAGGGTGCGGTAAGAGCGCACCGCGCGACCGGCAACGGAAGCGGCATGGCAAACCCCACCCGGAGCAAGATCGAATAGGGACTGCGCGTTCGCAAGAACAGGCTTGTTTCGGGCCAGCAGTCCGGGTTGATTGCTTGAGCGTTCCGGCAACGGTCCGCCTAGAGGAATGGCTGCCAGTGCCGATACGGTCCACTTGTGGGATACCGTCGGCGCTACAGAACCCGGCTTACAGGCCCCCTGACATATACACGCTCACTTCAAAGACGTTTCCTACCGGCCCTGAAGCCGCTAGGGAGAACGCATGTCCGCAGGCCACCATCATCATGACCACGATCATCACGGGCACGGGCATTCGCACGCCCCCGCCAGCTTCGGTCGTGCCTTTGCGGTCGGCATAACGCTCAACCTCGCGTTCGTGATGGTCGAGGCGGTCTATGGCGTGATCTCGGGTTCGATGGCGCTGGTCGCCGATGCCGGACACAACCTGTCAGACGTGCTGGGCCTTGTCATCGCATGGGTCGCCAGCGTGCTCGCCGCGCGGCCACCCTCGGCGCGCTATACATATGGCTACAAGTCCAGTTCCATCCTTGCCGCGCTGGGCAATGCGGCGTTCCTGCTGGTGGCGCTGGGCGCGATCCTGGTCGAAACGATCCGGCGTCTGATTGATCCCGAACCCGTCGCAGGCGGGCCGGTGATGATCGTTGCGGCCATCGGCATCGTAATCAACACGATCACCGCGCTGATGTTCATGCGTGGCCGCCATCATGACATCAACATTCGCGGCGCATACCTTCACATGGCCGCTGACGCCGCCGTTTCGGCAGGCGTGGTAATTGCCGGCCTGCTCATAACACTCACGGGCGTGCAGTGGATCGATCCGGTCACCAGTCTGGTGATCGTCGGGATCATCGCCGTGGGCACATGGGGCCTGCTCAAGGACTCGCTGAAGATGAGCCTGCACGCCGTTCCCGCGCGGATTGACGAACAGAAGGTGCGCCATTTCCTCACCACGCTGAACGGTGTGGAAGCGGTGCATGATCTGCACATCTGGCCGATCAGCACGACCGAAACCGCGCTGACGGCGCACCTCGTGATGCCTGGCGGCCACCCCGGCGATGATTTCCTCCACCACCTTGCGCACGAGCTTGAACACGATTTCGGCATCGGCCACGCCACGGTACAGGTCGAAACGCTGGTCGGCCACGACTGCGCCTTGTTGAGCGACGCCACGGTTTGAACTGACCCGCACCTGACCTTGCGGGCATTGGCCCAAAGGACATGCTGCAACGCAACGCCGGACAGGCCATTTTAACTCGGCGGGGAAAATTGCCGGATAGATATACCCCATCGCTCCGGTTTCCCGCATCGACTGTCCGGCCAATTCGTTCCCTTCGGCCGAGGTCATCCTTCGACGGCGCGCTGCCTAACCGCAGCGCGCCGGTTTTTTTGATTTATTGTTTCTGATCAATATCCTGCCCCAATGGTCATGTCGTATTTAACAATGCGAACACCATCTGAAGGAGCGGACGGGGCAATTCGGCGCCCCTATTTTATGGACTGCCGGATCACACCATTCTTCGCATGAGGAGTTCACCATGACCCGCAAGTTTCTGATCGCCGCGCTTATCGCAACTGCAGCAACAGCCCTCCCAGTATTCACCACCCCGGCAACAGCCGCCACCGAAAGCGGCACGATTGTTGACGGCGCCGTGGCCTCTGCCGATCACACCACGCTCGTCGCCGCGGTCAAGGCCGCAGGCCTGGTTGATACGCTGAACAGCGCCGGCCCGTTCACGGTATTTGCCCCCACCAACGCGGCCTTTGCCAAGCTGCCAGCGGGCACCGTCGACACACTGCTCAAGCCCGAGAACAAGGCAACGCTCACCAAGGTTCTGACCTACCACGTGGTGGCGGGCAAAGTCCTTGCGGCCGATGTGCTGGCCCTGATCAGCGCGGGTGGCGGATCGGCCAAGATCACCACGGTATCGGGTGGCACCCTCACCGCATCGCTGATGGATGGCAAGGTTACGCTGACCGACGAGAAGGGCGGCATGGCCCATGTCATTGCAGCCGATGTGTTGCAGAAGAACGGCGTGATCCACGTGACCGATGCGGTCTCGCTATCGAACTGATGGTTATGCGCCCCCGGGCGCCGACCAAAGCAAAAGGGCGGGTGCATCGCTGCACCCGCCCTTTTTGTATGCGGTCAGGAAAGAAGCGCCCTTAAGCGGCTTCTTCCTCCTTGCCCTTGAGCACGCGGATCGGGTCCTTGCGGCCCTCTACCACGTCCTTGTCGACGACGATCTCGGCAATGTCCGTCTCGGTCGGCACATCGAACATCGTATCGAGCAGCAAGCCTTCCACGATGGAGCGAAGCCCGCGCGCGCCGGTCTTGCGGGCGATGGCCTTCTTGGCGATGGCTTCCAGCGCATCGTCGGTGAACGTCAGCGCCACATCTTCCAGCTCGAACAGCTTGGCATACTGCTTGATCAGCGCGTTCTTGGGTTCGCGCAGGATCTTGACCAGGGCTTCGATGTCGAGGTCTTCCAGCGTCGCGATCACCGGCAGACGGCCCACGAATTCGGGGATCAGTCCGAACTTGAGCAGATCCTCAGGCTCAGCCTTTTGCAGCAATTCGCCGATCTTGCGCTTTTCAGGATCGGCCACATGTGCGCCAAACCCGATCGAACGCTTTTGCAGACGATCAGAGATGATCTTGTCGAGGCCCGCAAAGGCGCCACCGCAGATGAACAGGATGTTCGTCGTATCAACCTGCAGGAATTCTTGCTGCGGATGCTTGCGGCCACCCTGCGGCGGCACCGAAGCGGTAGTGCCTTCCATCAGCTTGAGCAGAGCCTGCTGCACGCCTTCGCCCGAAACGTCGCGCGTGATCGAAGGGTTTTCGGCCTTGCGGCTGATCTTGTCGATTTCGTCGATATAGACGATCCCGGCCTGCGCCTTTTCGACGTTGTAATCCGATGCCTGAAGCAGCTTCAGGATGATGTTCTCAACGTCCTCACCCACATAACCGGCTTCGGTCAGCGTGGTAGCGTCAGCCATGGTGAACGGCACGTCGAATGTCTTGGCGAGCGTTTGCGCCAGCAGCGTCTTGCCCGAACCGGTCGGCCCGACGAGCAGGATGTTCGACTTCGAAAGCTCGACCTCGCCGCCCTTGCCGCTGTGCTTCAACCGCTTGTAGTGATTGTGCACGGCCACTGAGAGCACGCGCTTTGCGCGATCCTGCCCGATCACATAATCGTTCAGCGTCTCGAAAATGTCGCGCGGGGTGGGTACGCCGCCATCTTTCTTGCCCGCGATACCGGCCTTGGTCTCTTCGCGGATGATGTCGTTGCACAGCTCGACGCATTCATCGCAGATGAACACGGTGGGCCCGGCAATGAGCTTGCGCACTTCATGCTGCGACTTCCCGCAGAAGCTGCAGTAGAGCGTGCTCTTGGTATCCGATCCAGAAAGCTTGGTCATTCGTCCATCCCAGACGCCTCTCCACGAGAGGCGGTGCCGGTTATCCTACTACCACAGGGGCATTAATCAACCGGACTCAAAAACAAGTGAAAGTTCTTATCCCGCCGTGCCTTTCGCGAAGCTTAAGGCGCGGCGGGAAAAGAACCGGTAATTCACGCAGGCGCGCCGCCCGAACCTTCAACTTCACCCGCAGCATCTGTTGCCGGACGGGTTTCGAAGACCTTGTCCACGATACCGAACTTCATGGCTTCTTCGGCTTCAAGGAAGGTATCGCGGTCCATCGCCTTTTCGATCTCGTCAAGGCTGCGGCCGGTGAACTTCACGTAAAGATCGTTCATACGCGAGCGGATACGCAGGATTTCGCGGGCCTGGATCTCGATATCCGAGGCCATGCCACGCGCGCCGCCCGAAGGCTGGTGCACCATGATGCGTGCATTTGGCAGCGCGATCCGCATGCCCGGTTCACCGGCAGCCAGCAGGAACGAGCCCATCGATGCGGCCTGCCCGATGCACACCGTCGACACGCGCGGACGGATGTACTGCATCGTGTCATAGATCGCGAGGCCCGCCGTGACGACGCCGCCGGGCGAATTGATATACATCGAAATGTCCTTCGACGGATTTTCCGACTCGAGGAACAGAAGCTGGGCGATGATCACCGAGGCCATGTGATCTTCGACTTCGCCGGTCACGAAGATGATTCGTTCGCGCAGCAGGCGCGAATAGATATCGAAGCTCCGCTCGCCACGGCTCGATTGCTCGACCACGACCGGGATCAGGGCACCTGTGACGGGGTCTTGGGTAAACTTGCCCTGGCCGCCATAAACACTAGCGCTCGAAGCGCCGAACAAGTCGAGCATGGGAATCCTCATTTGGTTAGAACTGCTATGTCGCGTGCCACGGCGCGATGTTCAAGTGCGTTAACTGCAAATCCGCGCAAACCCGTGGATGGATGCGCCGTGTTTGTGCAAAAAGGCGTTGCGGGCGTTCTGTCTTGCATGCACTCACCATCGGGGCAACACACCATGGCCTTTGGTGGCAGCAGGACGATCGAGCATGAAAATTTCCGCTTTGGTTCTGAGAGTTACCGCAACTGCCGCGACTGCACTGACAGCATTGCCCGTGCATGGCCAGACGGTTTCACACTATCTTGAGCGGATCGCGGCGCTGGATGATGGCGGACCGATGCTGGGTGCGGTAATCGCAATAAATCCTGATGCTCTCAAGGAAGAGGCCGCAAGCCGCACCATCACCGGGCCGCTTGCAGGCAAGGCCATGCTGCTCAAGGACAACATCGAAGTAGCGGGCACCCTTGCCACCACCGCCGGAAGCCTTGCCCTGAAAGACAACGTCACCGGCCGCGATGCGCCGCTGGTGGCGCGGCTGCGCAAGGCGGGCGTGGTCATTCTGGGCAAGACCAACTTGTCCGAATGGGCCAATATCCGCTCGTCCTCCTCCTCCAGCGGGTGGAGCGCGGTCGGCGGGCAGACCAAGAACCCCCACGCCATTGACCGGAGCCCATGCGGGTCGTCATCGGGCAGCGGCTCTGCGATTGCAGCAGGGCTCGCATGGGCCGCCATCGGCACGGAAACCGATGGCTCGATCACCTGCCCCGCTTCGGTCAGCGGCATTGTCGGCTTCAAACCCACCGTGGGCATGGTCAGTCGTACCCATGTTGTGCCGATCAGCCACAGCCAGGATACCGCTGGCCCGATGACCCGCAGCGTCGCCGATGCCGCGCTGCTGATGAACGCGCTGGCAGGCACCGATCCGGCTGACGTTGCCACCGCCGAGGCTAACAAGCGCAAGTCCGATTTCACTGCCGGCCTCGCCACTGCCAGCCTCAAAGGCCTGCAGCTTGGCGTGCTACGCAAACAGGCGGGTAGCCATCCGGGATTGCTGGCGCTTTTTGACAAGGCACTGGCCGATCTGAAAGCGGCAGGCGCGGAACTGGTCGACATCGATTACACCACCCCGCCCGAGATGGGCCGCGATGAATTCACCGTGCTGCTCTATGAACTGCGCGAGGACATGGGCGCTTATCTGCGCTCCACCCCTGCAGCCAAAGGGCCGAAATCGCTGGCCGATCTGATCGCGTTCAACAAAGCCACGCCTGCCGAATTGCGCTGGTTCGGGCAGGACGTGTTCGAACAGGCCGAAGCAGCCACCGACAAACCCGCTTATAAATCCGCGCGCGCCAATTCGCTGAAACTGGCCGGGGCTGAAGGTATCGACAAGTTGCTGCACGATAACCGTGTTGCCTTCCTGATCGCGCCGACCGAGGGCCCGGCATGGCCAATCGATCTGGTGCTCGGCGATCACTTCGTTGGCGTGGGCGCGGGCAACCTTGCCGCCATCGCCGGATATCCGCACCTCACCGTGCCGATGGGCGCTGTCGAAGGCCTGCCCATCGGCCTGTCGTTCATGGGCGCAAAGTGGAGCGACAAGGCCGTGCTGGAAGCCGGTGCGGCCTATGAGCGCGCACGAACCGCTGCGGTGCCTGTGCCAAGCTTCAAGCGCTGGGGCGAATAAAGCCAGCTCAATCCGCCCGGCCAACCTCGCGCAAGGCTTCAAGCGCCGCAAATTGGGATTGCAGCGCACGATGGCGCGCATTGGCTTGGGCAATGCGGGCGCGCTCTTCGTCTTTGCGGCGGCTTTTATCCCACCGGATCAGCCAGTTCCCGGCATCGCGCAGCCAATGGCCGATGATGTCAAACAGCCCCTGCCCGCGCACCGTCGCCAGCGCTTTCGTGCGCGGCAGTGGTGTGTCCGCCACCGCCGAAACGGGAGCGCGCGGCGTTGGTACAGGCGCTTGCGATTCCGCGATCGGCAGGGGCTTCATGGCGAGCGCGCGATCTAGCAGGTCATTCGTCAGCATGGCGGCGGGTCTATCCTGTGCAAGGGCTTGCCCGGCGGTGACCGGAGGATACTTGGCGATGGACTGGCTGTGCGATTTCGATTTGCGGGCCACGCGCGCACCGGTTTTCTTGCGGCCCGATTTGGCTTTTGCCGTTTTCGCTTTGCCAGCAACGATCTTGGGCGACAGCGCAGCGCGGGCGCACACCCGCGTCTCCGGCGCGGCAGTTTCGGGCGCTTTGGTTTCGGGCCAGGGCACGGCGGTAATCTGCGCGCCGCGCGGCGGAGGCACGATCAGACCGGTCGGAAACGCAGGCGGATTGCCCGACCTCAGCATAAATGCCGGTTCTGATTTCTTTTGAGGCCCGCGCACTGGCATCTTGCCCTTGTTGCGCGGTTTGGAAGCGACGCGATTACGAACCGTGTGCATGGCAGTTCCCCGTCTATCAAGGGTTCTTGCCGCAGGATTCTGACACAACGCGAGGGCACCGCGAATCGTCAACCTGTTCGGAATTGGACGAAGCGGTGAATTCCTTAATAACTTACGAATTCATACGGCGCACAACTGCGTAATTTTGGCCCGAAAACCACAACGGCCCGGCATGCAAAAGCACGCCGGGCCGTCTGATATCCCGCCCCGTCAGGCAGGATCAATCCGAAATGGATCAGCCTTCAGCCTTCTTCTTGGGCGCGGCCTTTTTCTTTGGAGCAGGCGCTTCCTCGGCTGCAGGAGCTTCTTCTGCCGCAGCAGCCTTCTTCTTCGGAGCGGCCTTCTTGGGCTTTTCCTCGGCAGCGGCTTCTTCGGCCACGACTTCTTCAGCAGGCGCTTCTTCAGCAGCGGCCTTCTTCTTGGGTGCAGCCTT
>CAZSTP010000092.1:9186-10696 GCA_964609325.1 uncultured Novosphingobium sp.
GCAGGCGCAGCGCCGTCTTCTGCTTCGATGGCGGCTTGCAGCTCTTCCTTGGTCACTTCACGGGTCGTGACTTCGGCCTTGTCGAACAGGAAGTCGACAACCTTGTCTTCGTACAGCGGTGCGCGCAGCTGTGCGGCGACCAGCGGTTCGGAACGGACGTAGTCAGCAAAGCGCTGGCGGTCTTCTTCGCGGTACTGCTGCTGGGCCTGACGGATCAGCATTTCCATTTCCTGCTGCGAAACCTGAACGCCATTGGCTTGGCCGATTTCCGACAGGAGCAGGCCCAAACGCACGCGGCGTTCGGCGATCTTGCGGTAATCGTCCTTCTCGGCTTCGATTTCCTTCAGCGCTTCTTCAGGGTTTTCTTCGCCCTGTGCTTCTTGCTGAAGCTGCTGCCAGATCTGTTCGAATTCAGCCTCGACCATCGAAGGCGGCACGGCGAAATCGTGACCGGCGGCAAGCTGATCGAGCAGCGCGCGCTTCATCTGGGTGCGGGTCAGGCCGGCAGTTTCCTGCTCAAGCTGGCCGCGCAGCAGAGTGCTGAGCTGCTCAAGGCTTTCAAGGCCGAGCATCTTGGCGAATTCGTCATTGGCTTCGAATTCACCGGCAACCTTCACCGCCTTCACGGTGATGTCGAAAGTGGCTTCCTTGCCCTTGAGGTTTTCCGCCGGATATTCTTCGGGGAAGGTTACGGTGATGACTTTTTCATCGCCAACCTTCACGCCGACAAGCTGCTCTTCGAAGCCCGGGATAAAGCGGCCAGCGCCCAGTTCCAGCGGGGTATCTTCAGCCGCGCCACCTTCAAAGGCCACGCCATCAACCTTGCCGAGGAAGTCGATGATGATCTGGTCACCATCCTTGGCCACCGCGCCTTCTTCGGCATCGGTGAACGACTTCTGGCCCTGCGCGATGCGGCCGATGGCTTCGGTCACTTGCTCGTCCGTTACCGGAACGGTCAGCTTTTCAAGCTTCAGGCCATCCAGCGAGGGCGTTTCAACCACGGGCAGAACTTCGAGTTCAACCGTCAGCTCGGCGTCCTTGCCCACGTCATAGCCATCGGCCAGCGCAACAGCAGGCTGCATCGCAGGGCGCAGCTTGTGATCGGCAACCAGCTTGTCCATCGCATCGCGGATCGAGGTTTGCAGCGCTTCTTGATGAAGCTGCGCACCATGCATCTTGCGCACGAGGTTTGCGGGCACCTTGCCGGGGCGGAAGCCGGGCATCTTGATCTGCGGCGCGATCTTCTTGACCTCACCTTCAACCCGCGCGGCGATATCGCCCGCAGGGATGGTGACGGTGTAGGCGCGCTTCAGGCCTTCGTTGGTTGTTTCGACGATCTGCATCCTGATCCAACTTTCATCAATATCACGCGCGCCCCAAGGCGCAGCAAATTCCGTTTCAGACTCTGGCGCGCGGTCTGGTGCGGGCGAAGGGACTCGAACCCCCACATCTTGCGATGGCAGGACCTAAACCTGCTGCGTCTACCAATTCCGCCACGCCCGCATCCGGC
>CAZSTP010000093.1:0-7164 GCA_964609325.1 uncultured Novosphingobium sp.
GTTGAGCCGGTGACGATGGCCGCTTTGCCGGACAGAGAGAACAAGTCGCTCATCATTTGCGCTTCACTTGTAGTCCGCTGTCGCTTCTGGTTTGTCTTCGGGAAGCGGCGCGCCATTGTGTATGTATGCCGGTGCTTCAATCAAGATGAAGGCAATGCGGCATACGGCATCAGTGGTGTTGCGCCACAGGTGGTTTGTGCCACGCTGGATGATGATACCACCTTGCCGCACCGTCTTCTTGGCTCCATCTTCCAGTTCGAGCTCGATCTCGCCTTCCAGCACGATGCCATAATCGATCGAATTGGTGCGGTGCATCGGGCTTTCCTTGCCCGGCAGCATATCCACGATGCGGATCACGGAACCACCATCCAGCGTTAGCCCTGCATCACGGTGGCGCCCGTCGGTTTCATCGTTGTTATCAGCAGGTACGGTTTGCGTCGTCCAGATCAGCAGAAACGACGCATCGCCCGAAGGAATGAGTTTGGTCGGCGAGACGTCTTCTGATTTGAATACGGCGCGGCCAAGTTCATTATGCCCTGTAACAACCCGCTGGATGGGGGGAAGCCCTGAATCAGACAGTTCCATAAATGCTCCAAATTCAGATAAAGCGGACAGGTTCGGCAAGCAGCAACCTGGTTTCTACAGCGCCGAAATGTGCAAGCGCCGCCTGATGGATGATCGCCGCAATGGCGGTTGAATCTCTCGTCGCTGGCAGTCCGATTTCGTCGAACTGCGAATACGGGAACTGCCCTTCGATGGTCTTGGTGACGTTGATTACCGCGCCATGCAGACCGTTGGCCAGAACCAATTCGCCGACCTTGCTTGCCCATTCATCCAAACGATCGGACGCGGCGTTACGGAATATGAAAAGCTTGCATGCAGCGTCATCAACGCCGGAGGCAACTTCAAACTCCTCTGCCAGCAGCGCGAGCGATCCTTCAATTTCGCGGAAGTTGTCTTCGTCCGGGCTGATCCTGTCGCGATAAGCGGCGTTTGCTTTCGACAAGCCAAGGTCGGCCATCGAAGGTGTGCGAATGATTGTAACAGCGTCGCGATCCTGAAGGATTGCCAAGTCTGCCGGAACGGCCAAGTCTTGCACATAATGATGCACATAACTGGAGAACCTGCCCGACACATCGGGTTCGCTGACCACCATAGGGCCATGGACAGTTTCAAGGTGCTTGCGCAGGCCGCTTCTGCCCAAACCGATGCGGGTTCGCGGCAAGATGACAAGCTTCACCGGCCCTGCGGGTGCAATACTGTCAGCCACGGACAACTTCTTGCGCAATCTTGCCAAACGGCGCACGGCCGTCGGCATCGACAGCTTCCATATGCACGGTATCGCCAAACTTCATGAAGTTCGTCTTCGGTTCACCCTGATCGATGACCTCGATTCCGCGCCGTTCAGCAATACATGAAGAGCCGACTTCGCGGAAATTGGCGTTCGAGACAGTGCCTGAACCGATCACAGTACCCGCAACCAGATCGCGGGTCCGGGCAGCGTGAGCGACCAGTTCGTGGAACCCGTGCCCCATAGGCTCGCCGTTGGCACTGCCGAAGTGTTCGCCGTTCCAAGCCACATTCAAATTCAGGCAAACGCGGCCATTGCGCCAATCAGTACCTAGTTCATCCGGCGTGATCGCAAAGGGTGCCATGGAACATGGCGGCTTTGCCTGCACCCAGCCGAAGCCGGTTTTCATTTCAGGGCCTGCCAGCGCCCGCAGCGACCAGTCGTTTATTTGCACGACAAGCTTGATGTGATCCATCGCATCGGCAGCTTTCGTGCCCATCGGTACGGCATCGACAATAACGCCAAATTCGCCCTCGAAATCGATCCCGAGTGTTTCGTCCGGGAATTTGACATCATCCAACGGGCCATAGAATTTGTCGGAAACGCCCTGATACATAAGCGGTACGGCAGTCTCGATAGGGTCCATGCCAAGCACCTGGCACATCAGGTCGCCATGACTCTGGAAAGCAGACCCATCGAGCCATTGCCACGCCCTTGGCATAGGTGCTGCAATATCTTGTCCTGCCAGTGGTTCGGGAAACTGAACCAGCGCCAGCAATTCGGGCGCAACCGCGTCCCACTGCTCCAGTGCTGCCTGCAAGGTGGCAACTGGCGCAAAAGCATAGCGCAGCCCATCGGGCGAGACCACAACCAGTCTTCCGTCTTTCGACCCATCGCGCAAGGTGGCGAGGCGCATCTCCGAATTCTCCCGATGACGTTTCAATGATCCGGTTAAGGGGGGTGTCCGCTCAAGACAAAGGCATTCGGTCGATAGGGTTGCATCGATACTATCTGATGGTCGGTGCCGGTCGCGTGCGGCAAAGGAATTCGCATTAGCAAACAACAATCCGGGGAGTCCCATGGCCCAGTGGTTAAAGCGCGGCGAAGCTGCGGACATCAAAGCGCAAACAGATCGCAAAGTCCGCGATATCGTGGAAGCAGCGTTGGGTGACATTGAGCAGCGCGGTGACACCGCCCTGCGCGAAATGAGCATCAAGTTCGACGGATGGGACCGCGAGGACTACCGCCTGTCGCAGGCCGAGATCGACGCTGCAGTCGAAAGCCTGTCCCCGCAAGAACGCAAGGATATCGAGTTCGCGCAGGCGCAAGTGCGCAACTTTGCGCAAATCCAGCGGGCATCAATGCTTGATGTCGAAGTGGAAACGATGCCTGGTGTGGTGCTGGGCCACAAGCATGTGCCCATCAATGCTGCGGGCTGTTATGTTCCGGGCGGCAAGTACCCGCTGCTCGCCAGCGCGCACATGAGCGTCATTACCGCCAAGGTTGCAGGCGTAAAGCGCGTCGTCACGTGCGCGCCACCATTTCAGGGCAAGCCTGCCCGCGCAATCGTTGCCGCACAGGCCATGGCTGGCGCTGATGCGATCTATGCACTTGGTGGCATCCAGGCGATTGGTGCAATGGCGATTGGCACACAGAGCATCGATCCGGTCGATATCCTCGTTGGTCCCGGCAACGCATTTGTCGCCGAAGCCAAGCGCCAGTTGTTCGGTCGCGTCGGAATTGACCTGTTCGCAGGGCCGACTGAAACGCTGATCATCGCAGATGAAATCGGCTGCGACCCTGAAATGGCAGCAACCGACATCTTGGGACAAGTTGAACATGGTCCCGATAGCCCCGGAGTTCTGCTAACCAACAGTGAAAAGTTTGCGCGCGAGACGATGGCCGAAATTGAGCGTCTGCTGCAGATTCTGCCAACCGCCGATTACGCCCGCAAGGCTTGGGAAACCTTCGGTGAAGTCATCGTGGCGGAAAGCTATGAAGAAATGGTCCGGATTGCTGATGAGATCGCCAGCGAACACGTGCAGGTAATGACTGCGGACCCCGACTATTTCCTGCAGAACATGACTAACTATGGCGCGCTGTTCCTTGGTGCGCGTACCAATGTTTCGTTTGGTGACAAGGTGATCGGCACAAACCACACGCTGCCGACAAAGAAGGCCGCGCGCTATACCGGTGGGCTGTGGGTCGGAAAGTTCCTCAAGACCTGCACATACCAAAAAGTGCTGACCGATGAAGCATCTACGCTTGTCGGTGAATATTGCAGCCGTTTGTGCGCTTTGGAAGGCTTTGCCGGTCATGGTGAGCAGGCAAACCTTCGCGTGCGCCGCTATGGCGGGCGCAATGTCCCCTATGCCGGCCAAGCCGAGCCAAGCGCGTTGACGCGCGCATGACCGGCACTTCACTGCTTGATCCGCAACTGGCGCCGCTGTTTGTTGGCGCCCCGAACCCTTCATTCAGCAATGAAACCATCCCGATGTTGCGCAAGGCAATGGCGGGCACTGCCATAGCGGATGAAGCGCTCAATGTTGCCGAGCATCAGGTCGTCAGGCCGGATGGAACAAAGCTCAGGCTCGTGGTCATCCGGCCTTGCGCCCCAGGCGGCCAGCTACCGGTGGTGCTTCATTGCCACCCCGGTGGCTGGATGCTGGGCGCGCCGGAGACCAGCGGGCCAACGCTTGTTGATATTGCCCGTAATGTGCAGTGTGTCATTGTATCGGTCGATTATCGGCTTGCCCCGGAACATCCGTTTCCCGCTGCACACGATGACATGATGGCTGCATTGCGCTGGGTCCAGTCCCAAGCCAAGGATCTGGATGCTGATACCAACCGGATTATTCTTGCAGGTGAAAGCGCGGGGGCCAACATCGCCCTAGGCGTTGCGCTCCGGCTAAGGGACGAAGGCGACGATCCAACCATCGCCGGTTTGTCATTGGTCTATGGGCCGCTTGATGATCGGACAACAACCCAGCCTGCGCATCCTCATGCAGGGGCAATCGGACTGGGTGCCGATCATATGCGGTTTGCGTGGGCCAGCTATCTCGGTGATGGACCAGCAGATGCCGTTTCACCTTATGCTTCTCCTGCACGCGCAGAAAACTTGGCGGGGTTGCCTTCGGTATTCTTGGCAATGGGGGCGATTGATCCGGTAATTGACGAAAACCTTGCATTTGCGCAGCGTCTGATCCGGGACGGTGTGCCGACGACCTTGCATGTCTTTGCCGGCGCGCCACACGGTTTTGACCGTTGGGCAGCAGCAGACGTGACCGTGAATCTGCGCAATCTGCGCAATCAACACCTCAACCGGTGTATCGCGCCGTGACAATGGCCACTACCATTCCGCAGACGCCTTCGTTCCGCCTTGATGGCAAACGCGCGATTGTGACCGGCGCCGGTCGCGGCATCGGCGTTGCCGCCGCTGCCGCGCTTGCACAAGCAGGAGCCAAAGTTACGCTGGTTGCCCGCTCTGCCGCAGAGATTGAGGCAGCAGCAAAGGCAATTGGCCTCAATGCAGTTGCAGCCACATTGGACGTGTCAGATTTCGATGCGGTTGCAGCCTTTTTCGCAGAGCGTGACCCCTTTCACATACTCGTCAATAATGCTGGCACCAATCGGCCCAAGCCCATGTGGGACGTGACCCAAGCCGATTATGACGCGGTCCTTGGCCTGAACGTGAAGGCTGCGTTTTTCGTTGCCCAAGCCTGTGCCAAGCAGATGATTGCAACGAGCACTCGCGGCTCGTTGATTCACATGGGCAGTCAGATGGGCCATGTCGGCGGGCCAAACCGCAGCCTTTATTGCGCCAGCAAATGGGCGCTGGAAGGTATGAACAAAAGCTTTGCTTTGGACCTTGCCACTCACGGCATCCGGTCCAACACCATCGCGCCGACGTTCATTGAAACGCCCATGACCAAACCGATGTTCGAAGACCCGGACTTTCGCGCCAGCGTACTGTCGAAGATCAAACTGGGGCGCATTGGCACGCCGGAAGACCTGATGGGTGCTGTGTTATTCCTCGCTTCTGAAGCGTCTTCACTGATGACCGGAACCAGCCTCGTCGTCGATGGCGGCTGGACTGCTGAATAGGATTTGCAAAATGTTTGAACCATTTCCCGGAAATTACGTCTGGAACCTTGGCATTAATCTCGCGCTGATCTGTGGCGGGAACCATGGTGAGCTGGATGAAGTGTGCCGTCCTGTGCGCGAGGCCGCCAAAGCCGGAGCCGATGCAGGGTCCGCCCAGCTGTTCGACAGCTGGATTGCTGTGGCAGATCAGGTTACTTTGAATGCTGCGCGCGACGAAGCAGACGGATTTTTCCTGTCCGCCGGCGCAAAGTACTTGCGAGCTTCGGGATATTATCTCGGCGCTGAGCGGCTGCAAAGCCGTGATTATGCGCCGCGTTGGGCCGCTTATGACAAAGGGCTCGAACTCTACTATAAAGGATGCGCGCTCAGCGGTCTGCATGTCGATCAGGTAGAAATCCCATACGGCGACAGCGCATATAATGCGATCTTCGTCCATGATGGTTCAGGCACTCCCCGGCCTACACTGGTTTCGGTCAATGGTCTTGATTCCATGAAGGAACAGGTCGACATGGCCGGGCACGGAGCGGTCAATCTCGAACGCGGGATGAATACACTGTTTCTTGACCAGCCCGGCACAGGCGAGGCCATCCGCAAACGCAATCTTCCAGCCGTATTTGATGCTGAACGCTGGGGCAGCCCTGCCTTTGACTACCTGTTGACGCGGACTGATGTGATCCACGCGCAAATTGGCATTTTTGGTTTGTCCTTCGGTGGCTATCATGCCCCGCGCATTGCCGCCAATGATCCGCGTTATGCGCTTTGTGCGGTGATGGGTGCCAACCACGTCTGGGGTCAGCGCCAGCGCGAACGTCTTTCAAACGAGGGCGAAAATCCCGTCCCGCATTATTGGGACCATGTGATGTGGGTTTTCGGATTTGACGACCGTGACGCTTTCCTTGAATATGCAGATCAGATCACGCTCGACGGACAGGTCGAAAAAATCCGCGTGCCGTTCCTGATCACGCACGGCGAGAACGACCGTCAAATCCCTGCATATAACGCGCAGATGTCCTACGATCAGGCCGTAAACAGCCCGAAGCGTAAACTGCGCATGTTCACCAAGGCTGATTTCGAAGTTGAACACTGCGGTGCGGACAATGGCACAGGGATGCGCAATTACATCGCAGACTGGTGTGCCCAGACATTTGCCGAAATGGCCTGACGACATCAAGGATGGCTGAATTCACGTTCCATCACGGCGGCGTATCGGTTCCTTCGCTTGAAGAAGCGATCGACTGGTACGCCCGCGTGCTGGGGTTCACACTTGAAAAGCAGTTCTATATCGCAGCTGCAAGATCGCACACTGCGATGGTCCGTAAAGGTCCGCTAAGGTTCGAGATCTTCGAGGTTGAAGGGGCGTCGCCCCTGCCCGATGATCGACGCCATCCGCCGCAGGACCTGGCGACACATGGCAACAAACATGTGGCGTTCAGAGTGGAAAATCTGGATTCATTCCTGCTCGAAATGGGCGAAAAACAGGCCGACATTGCGCTCGTTGTGCGTGAGACATTCGGGAAGAGCTGCTTCATCCGCGATTGCGCAGGCAATCTGATCGAATTTGTTGAAGAGGACGTTTCATGATTCACGAAATTGCGACGATCACAATCGATCCTGCACAAGCCGCAGAGTTTGAAGCCGCTGTCGGCAAAGCTCGTCCATATTTTGAGGCGGCCGCAGGCTATGTGTCGTTTGCCCTGCAAAAGTCGATCGAGAACGCCGGGCGATACCTGCTGATCGTGGGCTGGGAAAGCGTGGATGCACACATGGTC
>CAZSTP010000093.1:7264-10641 GCA_964609325.1 uncultured Novosphingobium sp.
AGCGCGCTGACGCTCAGGCCAAGGCGAACGGATATATCGAGTTCACGCACACGCGTCTGCATGATGCGGTGCAAAGTGGGCCGCATGATCCCGCCAGTGGCCGGGAGGCCTTCCTCGATCGAAGGCTCATCCAGATCAAGCAAATGAGTGCCGTCATAGCGGAACACGCGCGTTTTATTGGTGATCGCACCTTCAGCCTTGATCGCATCAAGCATGCCCAACTGCTTGTAAGCCCGAAGCGTGGGACCCGTGATGGTTATCCCGGCGCCATAGACGCGCCAGTTGGGGTCTATGTCGATAAGTTCGACAGACACTCCCCTTTCGGCAAGACTGATAGCTGTCGCCATCCCGCCAATTCCTCCGCCAACGACAAGCGCCGTGGCGATGCTCCCAATAAGATCCGTTTTCATGAACCAACGTTTATAGAACGACGACCATCAGACAAATTGGTCCTGTCAATAGGCTGCAATCGACACAATCGTTGCGACGCTTTTGTGATCGCCTGATATTCCGCATCCGGCGAATGGGAGAGAAAATGCGCGTAGTAATCACAGGTGCCGGTGGCTTTGTCGGGCGCGAGATCTGTAGGCAGCTGCTGTTGCGCGGCGATGACGTGGTCGGCCTCGACGTTAACGGTGGCGGAATGTCCAACGGCATCCGGAAGATTGTCGGCGAATTATCAGACCCGGCTGTCAGGCGTGAACTCCTTTCCGCCGATTTCGATGCGGTCATCCACCTTGCCACAGTTCCCGGCGGTGCCGCCGAAATTGACCCCGCAGCATCGAGAGGGGTTAATGTAGATGCAATGTACGATTTGCTGTTGGAAGCTGCTGAAAGGCAACCCGGCGTTCGGGTGGTCTATGCAAGTTCGATCGCGGTTCTGGGCGATGCGTTGCCCGCAACAGTGGACGACCAGACCCCCTTGTCGCCTAAAATGATCTACGCAGGCCACAAGGCGATGATGGAACATGCCATTGCGATGTTCTCAAATCGCGGCATGATTGATGGCGTAACGGTGCGTCTACCGGGCATTTTGGCAAGGCCAAAAGGTCCCTCCGGGATGAAGTCGGCATTCATGTCAGACATTTTTCATGCTCTGAAGAACGGCGAACCGTTTGAATGCCCGGTGTACCCTGATGGCACGATCTGGGCGCAATCTGTGATAACATGCGCCGAGAATTTTATTCGCGCCGTGCATTTGGACAGCACGCTTTTGCCCCCGACACGGGCCGTGACGCTTCCTGCCATACGGATATCACTGCAAGATCTTGCTGCCGAGATTGCGTCGCAATGTGGCGTGCCTGTCAGCCTTGTCTCGTATAACCCCGACCTGGCGCTTGATGCAGCGTTCGCGCGGCAACCGTTGCTGGTAACTGCAGCTGCGGAACGCGCCGGTTTGGCGCATGATGGAAACCCTGCTATCCTGATCCGCAACGCTCTATCTTTGATATAAGGGCGAAGGGGAGTGGTGATGCGGTTTGGACGGCTTGATCTCAACCTGCTGGTTGCACTGGATGCTTTGCTGACTGAACGAAGCGTCAGTTTGGCCGCTGACCGGTTATGCCTGTCCCAATCTGCCACCTCCAGCGCGCTTGGCCGGCTGCGGGAATATTTCGGCGACGATCTGCTGGTTCTAAAAGGGCGCAGCATGATCCTTACTTCCCGCGCCGAAGAACTGATCGATCCTGTCCGATCAGTGCTGGAGCAGATCCGCACGACTGTGGCTATCGCGCCGCCGTTCGAGCCTGCCACCGCAGATCGCGTCATCCGGATCATGGCATCGGACTATTCCACCGAGGTTCTGCTTGCGAAAGTTATGGCTGATCTCGCCATCGAAGCTCCAACCATTCGCTTTGAAATACATCCGATGCATGACTCTCCAATCGAAGCGATCGAAAGGGGATACATTGATCTGTTGCTCACCATCGATTACGCAATTTCCGCAGACCATCCCAGCCAGTTGCTGTTTGAGGATGACTATGTGGTCGTCGGCGACCGTGAGAACCCGGCAATGGCACAACCGATGACCCGCGAGCTCTATTTCGAACTGGGACACGTTACGGCACGTTTCGGCAAGGCCCGCGTTCCCGCTTTTGAGGACTGGTTTGTACGCCGCCAAAAGCAGCAGCGCCGCATTGAAGTTGTGGCTCCAACGTTCCTGTCTTTGCCAGGGCTGATCGTTGGCACCAAACGTGTTGCCACAATGCACCGCCGCATGGCCGAGGTTTTCGTTCGGTCATTGCCTTTGGTCATGCGCGAAATCCCGTTCTCGATCCCTCCGATCCGCGAAACGATCCAATGGAACATTGCGAATAACAATGATCGTGCGTTGCGTTGGATGGTAGAGCGATTGCTAGCCGCCGCAGGCGAATGCGTGCCAACGCAGCGGAATATCGTTTCATTGCACACAGGCGCAGTGATCGACCGCTCCGAGATCGAGGCCGAATACAGGATGAATCACCCTCAGCGTTGAGCCGGTTTGCCTATGGCAAAGTCGTCAGGCACCAGCCATCTAGCGCATCGATAGCAATAAACCGAAAACTTCGGCTTTGGTGCAAGCGTCCTATTTGGCAGAACGCTTTCCTGACCATAATCCGGAGTTCTCATGACCCTCGAAACATCGCAAGCAGTCCTCGGCGTAGAAAGTGTGCTGTTCGGGGTCGCTGACTTGGCCGAACATACCCGCTTCTGGATTGACTTCGGGCTGCCGCTTGAATCTGGAAACGACAATGAAAGCGTTTTTCGCATTCAGTCCGGAAGTCGTCTGATTGTTGTCAAGCACGGCGATGCGCGCTTGCCCGTACCGGACCCCTTCCCCGGCGACGGCGTAAAAGAGACTGTCTGGGGTGTCGACACCATTCAGAATCTTGAAAAGATTGCCAACAGTCTGGCGACGGAAGTGGGCGTTACGCGGGATGCAGATGGCACGGTGCATTGCGTGTGTCCGGACGGACAGCCCATTGCCCTGCGAGTTTGGGACAAACGGCCGGTCGTCTCGGAGGCCAGCCCGGTCAACACTCCGTCAAACTGGCCGCGCTTTAACCAGCACCGCATTTGGCGAAAGCGCGCCACCCCCAAGACGATCAATCATGTCGTATTTTTTTCAACCGACTATGTGGGCAGCTTCGAATTTTATGAGCGCCACTTGGGCTTTCGTTATGTCGATCATTCAAAAGGCACCGGCATCTTTGCACGGGCCGGCGGCACGTTTGAACATCATTCGATCTTTTGGGTCAATTGCGATCTGCCGATCGCGCCTGACCATTTCAAGTTCATGCACATAGCGTTCGGGATGGACGATATTGACGAAGTGATGCTGGGTGCCAACATCATGGATAACAAGGGCTGGAAGAACACGACGATGAACACCAGCGGCG
>CAZSTP010000094.1:0-10608 GCA_964609325.1 uncultured Novosphingobium sp.
AACTGGTGATCGAAAGCGAACGCCTCTACGAACGCATCCAGCGGCTGGAGCAATCGTGGCGCACCGCAGGCCTTTCGGGCGACAGCGCCGTGCGGCGGCTATCGCACGCCGTAGGCGACGCGGCCTAGCTGACGGCCTGCAACGGGTGGCGAGCGGACGGCCCCCGACAATACGCTTACTCCACCCTCTACCGTCACCTCAGGCTCCCGCTTCTTTTTCGCGCAAAGACGCAAAGCCGCAAAGAGACACCATTTCTTACCCTCCTCCCGCTTGCGGGAGGGGTTGGGGGTGGGCTTCCCACCTCTGGATTGTCAGGCAGCTTTCAGGGATTGATCCGCTGGAGTTAAACGGCAGGAATTGGGTGGGAAGTTGCCGCTTACATCGCGACGGTTTCGTAGCTGACCGAAACGCCAGCAACCGAATTATCCTGTTCAAAGATCCGAGACTTATCGGCATGCCGGATGAGTAGGCGGTCTGAAGCAAGCCATTTGATTTCAGCCCATGAGCCGCCCCAATCTCCGACTTTTGCGGCCCCATGATCATCATCCGCGCGGAACGTATTGCCTCCTCCTTCTGGGGCTTCTCCGGCTCCCACAATCGAGATTTGCGTCGAATATCCGCTAGTCGCGCCGCAGTCGCGTTGAAACATCACCGCTTCGTGCTTGCCATCTGGCGAAACCAGTCGGGTTATGACTTCGTTGGTGCAAGCATCATCACAGGCGCCCACGGCAAGGGACAGAACCAAAAGGAGCAAAGCGCGGATCACTGGCGCAAATTAGCCCTCTCTTGAAACGGCAGCAATGGGGTCGTTACCCGAACGGCAACTTTTGGCGAAAACCATCGCCTTCCTGCCATCAGGAACGTCCGTCACAAACGCACCCAAACCCCCTAACTCACCTCCAGCGCCGCCCCCAACGCGGCCACCTCGTCTTCGCTGAACCATAGCCCCAGTTTCGAGCGACGCCACAGGACGTCGTCGGTGGTGCGTGCCCATTCGCGGGTGGTGAGGTGGTTCAGTTCGGCTTCGGTGAAGCCTTGGCCGAAATGCCGCCCCATATCGCCGCGCACAAAGCCCAAGGCCTCGGTGCCATAAGCGCGGGCGAGGCGGTGGACGGTGGGGCGGGACAAGTGTTGCGCCTGGGCGAGGATTTCCTGCTCCACCGGCGCGGTATTGTCGGCCTCGTCCAGCCCGTCGGGGGTGAAATCGCCGCCGGGCAAGGGCGCGGTGGCGGTCCATCCGGCGTTTTCCATGACGCCAAGACGTTCCAGTGCGGCTTCTGCCAGCGTGCGATGCGTGGTGATCTTGCCGCCCAGCACGGTGAGCAGCGGGGCGGAATGGTGATCGGTGCCGCGATCCAGATCGAACCGGTAACCGCGCGTTGCGGCTTCGGGACGGCCCGATCCGTCATCGGCCAAAAGTCGCACGCCCGCAAAAGTGTGGACCACATCCGTGCGCTTCAAACTGCGGCGGAAATACTGGTTGGCGGCGTTGAGGAGATAGGCGATCTCGGCCTCGCTCGCCTGTGGCGGATCGGCATCGGCACCTTCTTCGCTATCGGTCGTGCCGATCAGGGTGAAGGCATATTGCCACGGAATCGCAAAGCACACGCGCCCGTCCTGCAATTGCAGAAACAGCGCGCGCGGATCATCGTGCAGGCGCGGCACCACGATGTGCGAGCCGCGCACGCGGCGCAACAAGCCGGGGCGCGGCGCGTGCGCTGTGTCCATCACTTGCCCCACTTGCGGTCCGGCGGCGTTGACCGTCATGGCGGCGTGGAATGTTTCACCGCCCGCTTCGATCCGCCAGAGGTGGCCTTCACGCGCCAGACCGGTCACCGCGCAGCACGTGCGCACATCGGCCCCGCGATCTGCCGCATCGCGCGCCAGCAGCACCACCAGCCGCGCATCATCCACCCAGCAATCGGAATATTCATAGCCGCGCCGCACTTCGGGCTGGAGCCCCATGCGGCCATCGAGTTTGACGCGCGTGGTGGGCGGCAAGGCCTTGCGCGCGCCGATCCGGTCATAGAGCCACAGGCCCGTGCGCAGCATCCACCACGGGCGGCCTTCGGGCACGATGGGCAGGACGAACCGCATCGGCCAGACAATGTGCGGGGCCTGTTTCCACAGGATCTCGCGTTCGTGCAAAGCTTCTGCCACCAGCGCGAATTCGCGGTGTTCGAGATAGCGCAAACCGCCGTGGATCAGCTTGGTGGAAGCAGACGAGGTGCCTTGCGCCAGATCACCGCGTTCGAGCAGCAGCACCGACAGCCCGCGCCCGGTGGCATCGCGCGCAATCGCCGCGCCATTCACGCCGCCGCCGATCACGGCGAGATCGTAGTTGGTCTGCATCGCGGGCAGTGTGATACGCCGCAAGCCAATGCGCAAGCCAATGCGCAAGGTTGCATGGATGCCGTGCAATCCCCATAGCAACCGATATGGCCCAATTGCCCCCCATCCCGAACCGCGAAGACTGGCCCACCGGCCTGTCCGAACAGCTTGAGCCGCTGGTGCGGCGCGTGCTGGCGCCCAATCCTTCGCCCTATACCTTCACCGGCACGCAGACTTATATCGTGGGTGCAGGTGCGCAAGTGGCGGTGATCGATCCGGGTCCGGATGATACCGGCGTGGCTGGCCATGCCGATACCAACGGCGCGGGCCATGTCGATGCGATCCTCAAGGCCGTGGGCGATGCGCGGATCGTGGCGATTGTCTGCACGCATACCCACCGCGATCACAGCCCCGCCTCGCGCCCGTTGCAGGCGGCCAGTGGCGCACCGATCATCGGCTGCGCTCCGCTGGCGCTGGTCGATGACGGGCCGCGCGCCGATGCCGCGTTCGATGCCGATTATGTGCCTGACCGCGTGCTGGCCGATGGCGAGCGGCTTTCCGGCGATGGCTGGACTTTGGAAGCGGTGGCAACGCCCGGCCACACCAGCAATCACTTGTGCTATAGCGTGGTGGAAAGCGGTGCGCTGTTTACCGGCGATCATGTGATGGCATGGTCAACCTCGGTCGTCTCGCCGCCCGATGGCGATATGGCGGCCTATATGGCCAGCCTGCAAAAGCTCTATGACCGCGAAGACCGCGTGCTTTATCCGGCGCACGGGCCGCAGATTGATAATCCGCGCCAATTGGTGCGCGGCATGCTGGGCCACCGTCGCCAGCGCGAACGCCAGATCCTGCGCTTGCTCGAAGAAGCAGGGCCGCAGCATATCCCCGATTTCGTCGCGGCGATGTATAAAGGGCTGGATGAGCGGCTGCATGGCGCGGCCGGGCGTTCGGTGCTGGCACATCTGATCGATCTGGAACGGCAGGGCCGTGTGGCCGTTAGGGGTGAACAATGGATGATCCAAACCTGACCGCACCGCGCCATCAGGCCACTCTGGCGCGCAGATCGATGCTGCCATGGGGCCTGTTTCTGCTGGCTTTGGCCGGAGCGGCGTTCCTCGGCTGGAAGCTGTGGCAGCCTGAAGATATCGGCGATCCGCTGGCCACCAGCCTTGTCGCCTTTGAACGGCAAAACACGCTGACCGTGTTCAGCGCCGAACTGGCCCCGGTGGTATCCAGCGATGATTCCCGCCTGTTCGGGCTGGTCAATGCCAAGCAGGTGGCGGTGATTCCGGCGCGGGTGGATTATACGATCAACCTTGCCGCTATCGGGCGCGACAGGCTTTCGTGGAATGAACAGACGCAAACGCTGGGCGTGAAGCTGCCGCCTTTGACCGTCAGCCGCCCCAATCTGGACGAGGCGCGCGCACAATATCTGCGCGATGGCATCTGGATTACCCGCGAAGCGCAGGACAAGCTGACGCGCGACAATACCAGACTGGCCGAGGGGCAAGCCGTGGCGCAGGCCGCAAATCCCGTGCTGATGGACCTTGCGCGGCAAGCCGCCAAAGCCGCGATAAGCCAGAACCTTTCGATCCCGCTGCAAGTGGCAGGCTACACCAGGGCCAAAGTCGAAGTCACTTTCGACTGACCGGCAAGACCATTCCTATTGCGAGAGCGCAAAGCGGTCCCTAAGTCCGCCTATCGGCCCGGCATGATCCGCCGGGTGGGAGAACGTGACGTCATGACTGCCCAACCAACGAACCTTGCCGGACTGGACCTGCGCGCCGAGATCGACCGTTTGCGGATCGAACGCAAGGCGGTGATCCTTGCGCACTATTACCAGCGCCCCGAGATTCAGGATCTGGCCGATTTCGTCGGCGATTCGCTTGAGCTTTCGCGCAAGGCCGCAGCCACCGATGCCGAAGTGATCGCGTTTTGCGGTGTGAAGTTCATGGCCGATACCGCCAAGATCCTGTCCCCGCAGAAGATCGTGGTCCTGCCCGATCTGGACGCCGGATGCAGCCTTGAAGATTCGTGCCCGCCCGACAAGTTCAAGGCATTTCGCGAAGCCCACCCCGATCATATCGCGCTGACCTATATCAACTGTTCGACCGAGGTGAAGGCGCTGTCGGACGTGATCGTGACGTCATCGAGCGCCGAGACGATCCTTGCGCAGATTCCGCCCGAACAGAAGATCATCTTCGGCCCGGACCGCCACCTTGGCGGCTATCTGAACCGCAAGTTCGGGCGCGATATGCTGCTCTGGCCGGGCGTGTGCATCGTGCATGAAGCGTTTTCGGAAACCGAATTGCTCAAACTGATGGCGCAGCATCCCGGTGCGCCGGTGGCCGGCCACCCCGAATGCCCGCCACACATCATCGATCACTGCGATTACGTGGGATCGACCAGCGGCATCCTGCAATTTGCCAAGACGTTCACCGGCGATACGCTGATCGTGGCGACCGAGCCGCACATCATCCACCAGATGCAACTGGCGATTCCGGACAAGACCTTCATCGGTGCGCCGGGCGCTGACGGCAACTGCAACTGCAACATCTGCCCCTACATGGCGCTCAACACGATGGAAAAGCTCTACATCGCGCTGCGCGATTTGCAGCCCCGCATCGAGATCGAAGAACCGCTGCGTCTGGCCGCCAAGAAGAGCCTCGACCGCATGCTCGACATGGCCAGCGGCACGGTGGGCATGGGCGATCTGGGGGCGCGGCCTTTTGGGGGTTAGGGGTTAGCCTGCAGCCATCACCCGCCGCACCATTTCCGGCTCGGCCTCGATCACCTTGAGGTAAGACCGGACGGCGGGTGGGGGCATATGCCGCGCCATTTCGTATTGGCGCAAATTGGCCACGGGGATGCCATAAGCCGTTGCAAATTCCTGCTGGCTTAGGCCGAGGCGGAAACGCAATATGCGGAAACGCCGCCCCATGTGCGCGCGTTCAAGCCCGGCGACGCTGACGTCGAAATCTTCAGGATCGTCAGGATCAGCGGGAATCGCGATCGTAGTCTCTTTGTTCACTGGCATTACTCCGACGAACAGAAATCAATCTAAGTTTGTCCATGCGTTCGACATAGACGAGGGTAAAATGTTTGCCTTCGATCACGCCGACCGCCTTGTATCGATCCTCTCCATCGACCGGGCGAAACGACGGCAGGATTTGGTATCAAGGGTCAGCGAAAATCCGCAACCCGAAGCCCAGTCTCAAACCGTGCTTGAACCGGTTGGCTTCGTCTTTGGCGGGATCGAATTCGAACTCCATCCCCTCTGACTATGTGATTCACATATAGCAGGCGAGTGGGGATGTGTCGAGATTGGCGGTAATCAGCCGTTTTTGGGCTCAGCCGCCGGTTCGGACACGCGCGCCAATACCAGCGCTGCGCCGACCAGCGCCATGCCGATGGCATCTGGCAGGTGGAGCATTTCGCCGAACGCGAACCAGCCGAGGACGACCGATACGGCGGGTTGTGTGAGCAGGACGAGGCCGATGACCAGCGGGGGGAAGTGGCCGAGCGAATAGACCAGCAGGCCCTGGCCCAGAATCTGGCTGGCAAACATCAGCCCGATCAGCGGCCACCAGTTGGTTGGCAGCACCGGTTCACCCAGGGCTATGGCGGTGAACAGCATGACGGGAACGCCCGCAACGCTCGACCAGAACAGCAGGCTCCACGATCCGAAGCGGGTGCGCACGTTTTGCACCATCAGGATGTAGACGACGTAAAACAGTCCGGCGAGGATGCAGAACAGATCGCCCGCCAGCGTGCGCGCATCGATCTCCATTGACCGGCCCAGCAGCAGCCCTGCCCCGCCCAGCGCCATGGCAACGGCGGCATATTCGCGCAGATGGGGGCGGCGGTGCAGCGCGATCAGGCCCCAGATCATCAGGATGACGCTGCCCGAATTGCCAAACAGCGTGGCGTTGCCCAGCCTGGTCATCTCGATGCCGACATGCCAGCTTGCCAGATCGAGCGCGAAAACCACGCCCGCGCCGACAAGGATCCACCAGTCTTTCGCGGCATAACCCCACAAGGGTTCGCGGCGCAGTTTGGCGAACAGCGCGAGCAGCGGCAGGGCCAGAAACAGCCGCCACAGGCCTGCGGAAACCGGCCCGCTATCAGCGATGCGCACAAACCATGGGCCCAGTGCCAAAGCAAAGTTTCCTGTCAGCAAGGCAAGGAAATGCATGGCTTTTGGCGAGGCCGGTGCGGCGCTGTCACTTGAATTCGTCATCGCCTGTGCTTAATCCAGTTTCAAAGCGAAACCGAGTGGCGTCGCAAAAAAGAAATTTCAGGAGTCCCCCCTAGCATGCACGAACCGCTGTTCCAGCCCATCCGTCTGGGCGCAATCGAATTGCCCAACCGTATTATCATGGCACCGCTCACACGAGGGCGTGCCAGCGCGGAAGGTGTGCCTACAGCGATCATGGTGGACTACTGTCGCCAACGCGCCAGCGCGGGGCTGATCATTTCCGAAGCCACATGCATCAGCCGTGAAGGGCTGGGCTGGCCCAATGTGCCGGGCATCTGGAACAGTGAGCAGACCGAAGCTTGGAAGCCGGTGGCCGATGCGGTTCATGCCGCAGGCGGGCGCATCATCATGCAGTTGTGGCACATGGGCCGGATCGTCCACCCCGATTTTCTTGGCGGAGAGCTGCCGGTATCGTCATCGGCCACACGCGCGCCAGGCCATGCACACACGCCGCAGGGCAAAAAGGACTTCGTGACCGCGCGGCCCCTTCGTGTGGATGAAATGCCAAGGATCGTCGAGGACTATGGCCTTGCCGCCGAAAACGCGAAGAAGGCCGGATTTGATGGCGTGCAACTCCACGCCGCCAATGGCTATCTGATTGACCAGTTCCTGCGCGATGGCACCAACTTGCGCGAGGACGAATATGGCGGTTCCCCGCAAAACCGCGTGCGCCTGCTGCGCGAGGTCACCGAACGGCTGATCGCGGTCTGGGGCAAAGAGCGCGTTTCTGTGCGCTTGTCGCCCAACGGCGATTCGCAAGGGGCGGATGACAGCAATCCCGAAGCGGTCTTTGGTGAAGCCGCGCGCGTGCTGGAGGAACTGGGCGTCAGCTTTGTCGAATTGCGCCAGCCGGGACCGGATGGCACGTTCGGCAGCACCGATGTGCCCAAGCAGGATGGCATGTTCCGCAAGATCTATACCGGACCGGTCGTGCTCAACAGCGATTACACCCCGCAAGAAGCGGCTGATGACGTGGCTTCGGGCCGCGCCGATGCGATCAGCTTTGGCCGCCCTTACATCTCCAACCCCGATCTGGTTGATCGCATCGCAAAAGGCGCGCACATCAATCCGAATAAGGGCGTGCCTGCCACATGGTACTTCCCCGGAGAAGTCGGCTATATCGATTATCCGACACTTGCAGAAGAAGCCGCAACGGCCTGATGCACAAGGAGTAATGCCGCATGCCGCCCAGATCATGGCTGTTCGTTCCCGGTGACAGCGAAAAGAAGCTGGGCAAGGCCATGGCCACGGGCGCGCATGCGGTGATCGTCGATCTGGAAGATGCGGTAGCGCCAACGGCCAAAGTGCAAGCCCGCACCATGGCGCGCGATTGGCTGGCGATCCACCGCCACCATGTGATCGAAAGCCGCCCGATGGCGCGCTGGGTGCGGATCAACGCCTTTGATACCGGCATGTGGCGCGACGATCTGGAAGTGGTGATGGCAGGCGCACCCGATGGCGTGATGCTGCCGAAGTGCGAAGGGCCGGAGCAGGTCCGTCAGCTTTCGGCGGAAATCTATGAGCTCGAACAGCGCAACGGGATTGCGGTGGGCGCTACCCGCATTCTGCCACTGGTCAGCGAAACCGCGCGTTCGGCCATGACGATCCCGGCCTATATCGATGAATCGATGCCGCGCCTTGGCGGCCTGACATGGGGCGCAGAGGATTTGTCAGCCGTACTGGGGGCCAGGCGCAAACGCGATGCCAGCGGCGCGTGGACCGATGCTTTCCGGTTTATCCGCGCGCAGTGCCTGCTGGCCGCCCATGCCAAAGGCGTCTGGGCGATTGATACGCTGCACGATGATTTCAAGGACGAGGACGGCACGCGCCGCGCCGCCGAGAGCGCCCGCGCCGACGGCTTTACCGGCATGTTGGCGATTCACCCCGCGCAAGTGCCGATCATCAACGCAGCCTTCGCCCCGACCGAAGCCGAACTGGCCGAGGCACAGGCGATTGTGGCATTGTTTGCCAGCAATCCGGGTGCGGGCACGCTGCAATACAATGGCCGCATGATCGATCAGCCGCACTTGAAGATGGCGAAGCTGCTACTCGGTCTCGGCTGAGGCGGCAGGCGCTTTTTCGGCAGGTTCGGCAGGCTCTGCCACATCGGGCGCAGCTTCGCTGGCCGATGATTTCGGCCCCACCTTCTCTGTCGGTTTGACAGGGGCCATCGGCGGCGTGGCGGTGGAGGTATCGAGATCGATCATCGCATCGCTGATCGATCCGGGCAAAACCTCGCCCGTTACCGCTTCACCCGAAGTATCCGCCGCCTGTTTATCACATCCGGCAACAAGCAAGCCTGCGCTGAGGCAAAGAGCGAGGGCTGGAATGCGGGTCAGGGCCATCATGCTAACTCCGGTGGGCAAGGCTTTTCAAGCTGGGCAAGGAAACTGTCCAGATGCGCCAGCATCGCTTCATCCCAGGCTTGCGCTGTAACATCGCGGCCCAGCGCGGCAAGGCTGGTCACGCCGAATTCCTCGATCCCGCACGGCACGATCCCGCCAAAGTGAGACAGATCGGGCGAGAGGTTGACCGAAAAGCCGTGCATCGTCACCCAGCGGCGGATGCGCACGCCAATCGCGCCGATCTTGGCCTCGCGCCCGTCGGCCCCGTGAGTCCAGATGCCGACGCGGCCTTGCGCGCGCCATGATTCGACGCCGAAATCGGCGAGCGTTGCGATCACCCAGCCTTCCAGTGCGTGAACAAACCCGCGCACATCGCGCGCGCGCCTGGTCAGATCGAGCAGGACATAACCGATGCGCTGGCCGGGGCCATGATAGGTATAACGCCCGCCGCGTCCGGCCTGAACCACATCAAAGCGCGGATCGAGCAGTTCCTGCGGATCGGCGCTGGTTCCGGCGGTATAGACGGGGGGATGTTCCAGCAGCCAGATCAGTTCCTGCGCGCTGCCATCGGCAATCGCGGCATTGCGCGCGGTCATTTCGTCCAATGCCTCGCGGTAGGGGACTTGTGTCACCTCGCGGCAGATTTCGGGGCGGCGGAGCTCGGAAGTGTCGTTTGCGGCCATGGTGGGGGCATGGCCCTGTCTGCTCCGCCTTTCAAGGGGGGCAATACAAATCGGGGGTTCGACACGAAGGGGTTTGCGCTGCTATCAGGCGCGCATGATACCCCGTCTGGATAGCAGCCTTGCCTGGCAAACCGCCGTGCGCCTCGTTTCGACCAACCGCGATATGCTGTTGGCCATCGCAGGCGTGTTCTTCCTGCTCCCCGGCCTTGCGTTTTCCGTGTTCGTCCCCGAACCCCAGATGCCGCCCGGCACATCGCCGGAAAAAATGATGGAAACCATCGCCGAAGCATGGACATCGTCGATGCCGCTGCTGGTCATCGTCACCCTGCTGCAAATGGCCGGTACGGTGACGATGCTGATCGTGATGACCGATCCGGCGCGGCCAACCGTGGGCCAGGCGATCCAGCGCGGGTTCAAGGCGCTCCTGCCCTATGTGCTCGCACAGATCATGGTCGGCGGTGCGCTGGGCCTGACCTTCCTGATTCTGGTAAGCCTTTCGGCGCTGACCGGCCTGCAAGCGCTGACCGCCTTTGTGATCGTGGCCGCGTTTGTCGCGATGATCTGGTGCAGCTTGCGCATGGCGCTGGTCGCCCCCGTGCTGGCGATCGAGGCAGAGCACAATCCGGTGCAGGCGCTGCGCCGGTCATGGGCACTGACACGCGGCAATTCGGGCCGCTTGCTCGCCTTTTTCCTTCTGGCCGGATTGGTCTTTGCCATCGTCTATGGACTGGCGATGATGCTGGTCGGCGTGGTGCTGGTGCTGACCACGGGCGGCGGCGTGCAGCAAGTGCTGACCGCCGCCATCTCCAGCGCGATTACATCTGCCGCGCTGGTCTATTTCATTGCGATGCTGGCCGCGGTCTATCGCCAGATGGCAGGGCCGCCACAAAACGAGGTGACGGGGATTTTCGAATAGGACGCCCGTACAGGCGTTACTCTTTCCAGCCCCACGAGATCACGCAAGGCGGCACATTGACCGGCTCAAAAC
>CAZSTP010000095.1:0-10444 GCA_964609325.1 uncultured Novosphingobium sp.
CCTTCTTGGTGTTGTTCCTAGCCCAAAGCGGGGGTCTTGAAGCGCTATTCACATCCATTCCGATCTAAAAAACAACCATAAAGACATCTGCAGGGGAACAAAAAGAGGTCGCCGAAAATAGGTGCAGACACGCGATGCTGCTTGAATGTAGGGTGCCCGCAATAGAAGAACATACTCGCTGGAGGCAATCACGTGCAATTTCCTGGATACTGGGTTGGTGGCGCTGGCAATGACGTGGAAGTTTTGAGGACGATTTTCGACGAAACTGAACTATCGGACAAATCCAATTGGCAAGAAGCTTGGCAGAACGAAGATTCGGCTGAGGACCATGGATATGTCGACCCGCTTTCGATGCTCCATGATATAAGCCGCCGCGTCGCCGGCAAATTGACTTCGGACGAGATAGAAGTGATGCGGGCCGAAATGCGTGGCAAGAGAGTGTTCTCTGTTAAGAGCCTCGAAGATTTGGCGCGCCTGATTCAGGTCGCCATCCCCGCAGCGTTGCCTAATGCTTGGCCGGTAAGCGATCGCTCAGGCGCTGTGGACGATGGAGCGGAGGTTCCCTTTGATAAACCAAGCGCAACGCTTACGTCGTGAGTAATGGCGCGGCCGGCCCAGTAACGCAGTAACAGTTCATGGTTCAGTCTCTACTGACCCTCATCCATACCTCGGATTGGCACCTGGGGCATGAACTTGCAGGGCATCCACGTGAGTACGAGCACGGCCAGTTTCTTGAATGGTTGATTGGACAGATAACGGCGACGGATGCCGACGTCCTGTTGGTGACAGGCGACGTTTATGATGTCGCCAACCCACCGATCTCAGCCATGCGCCGGCTATTTGGGTTCCTTCGCGAAGCAACAGAACGTCATCCGGGGCTCCAGGTGGTCATTTTGGGCGGCAATCATGATAGTGCCGCGCGAATTGACCTGCCAACAGCCCTGCTGGGCAATGGCAATATTCACTTTATCGGCGCCCTGCCGCGCAAGGAGGGCGAACCCGATCTCGACCGGCTTTTGATCCCGCTCCGCACGAAGATGGGCGATGTGGCGGGTCTTTTGGCGGCGGTTCCCTTTTGCCGGGCCGGTGATCTAGGCCTGCACAGCCTGACCAGTCTCTATCAGCACGTCATCGAGCACGGCATTGCTTTGGCCCCGCAAGTGCCTCTCGTCGTCACGGGCCATCTGCACGTGGCAGGGGGGCTGGTTTCTGAGTTGTCTGAACGACGGATCGTTGTCGGCGGCGAGGAAGCGCAGCCAGC
This sequence comes from uncultured Novosphingobium sp., assembly GCA_964609325.1. Classification (GTDB taxonomy): domain Bacteria; phylum Pseudomonadota; class Alphaproteobacteria; order Sphingomonadales; family Sphingomonadaceae; genus Novosphingobium. The sequence goes on from CAZSTP010000095.1 coordinate 1,262, forward strand.
CAACCTGTTTGATGCCCGCGCGGCCTACGTCGCGCTTGGCCACCTCCACCGCCCACAGGAAATCAAAGGCCCAACCGCAATTCGCTATGCAGGTTCGCCGTTTCCGTTGTCGGCGACTGAGCGTGAATACCGGCACTCGATAAGCGTGATTTCGCTAGAGTCGGGCCTGTGTTCCATTAACGAGGTCCCGATCCCTCGACCGGTTGCGTTCCTCACCTTGCCATCAAGCGGGCCACAGCCGCTCGATGACGTGATCGCAGTCATCGAAGCACTTGAGTTGGCGGAAGACGTGCCTCGCGAGGCCCAACCATTTCTGGAAGTCGCGGTCCTGGTTGATGGCCCTGAGCCGCATCTGCAGTCGCGGATCCTAGCGGCGCTCGATGGCAAAGCTGTTCGCTTAACCCGCATCGAAAAGGTCAACGTCAACGCGCCCCAGCGCGACGGACTTCAGCTCGTTGGTGAAAACTTGTCAGAATTGCAGCCGGCCGATGTCTTCGACGCGCTATACCGCAAGGAGTATGGCGCAAGTCCGCCCGGCGATCTGGCAAAAGCTTTCGAACAGTTGCTGGTCGAGACGAACACGCAAGAGGGGGAGGGCTAATGCGCATCCTTGCCATCCGTGGGCGCAATCTGGCCAGCCTTGCCGGTGATTTCGAGATCGATTTCGAAGCTCCACCACTGGTGGATGCCGGTATCTTTGCCATTACCGGTCCTACCGGCGCCGGCAAATCCACGTTGCTCGATGCCGTGTGCCTTGCCTTGTATGACGAGGTCCCGCGGATCCACGGCGTAAAGCAAACGGCGCGCATTGGGTCGGATGAAGGCATCACGGCATCGGATCGCCGGCTGCTGCTCCGACATGGCACCGCTGAGGCAAAGGCTGAGGTCGATTTTCTGGCGCGAGATGGGCATCGGTACCGAGCCACCTGGTCCGTGAAGCGCGCCCGCAGCCGCGTCGACGGCAAGCTTCAGCAAAGCGAACTCAGCCTCGTCAGACTTTCAACAGGCGAGAATATCAGCGGCCGCAAGACAGAAACCCAGCAAACGATCGAGGCCATTATTGGCCTGACGTTTGAACAGTTTACGCGCGGCGTACTTCTGGCACAGGGTGAGTTTGAGGCCTTTATCAAGGCTGAGCCGAACAAACGCGCTGAATTGCTGGAACGCCTGACCGGTTCCGAGATCTACACGCGGCTTGGGCAGAATGCCTGGGAGAAGGCCAGCGCTATCAAGGCAAGGCTCGAGGATATCCGCCGGAACATTGCCGCTCTCAATGGCCTAGATGACGTACAGCGGGCCGCGGCGGAGGCAGAACTGACGGCGGCGGAAGTAGAGCTGACGGCGGTGAATGCGCGCCTTGACGAGTTGCACGTGGCCGAACGTTGGCAGGCCCGGAACATCGAATTGTCTCATAAGCTTGCTGAGGCCCAAGACGCGGTCTCCGCGGCGCAGGCCGATTTTGATGGGGCTAATGATCGGCGCGAACAGCTGACGCTTGCGCGAAGGGCGTTCTCATTTGCAGCCCCGGTCCGAGAGCTTCAACTTGCCATTGCGGACCAGGCCGCCGCTGGTTTGGAGCAAGATCAGCGGTTAGCGAAGCTTGGCGAACTCGGGCCGATAGTATCGGCCGCGGGGGAAACTGAAGCTGCCGCAGCCGCTGATCATGCCAATTCGACGGCTGAATCAGCTTCTCTTGCCCCCGACATAGCAAAGGCCAAAGCCCTCGACCGAGAATTGGCCTCCATCAACGCGAAACTAAGCTTGCTGGAAGCGGATCTCCGGGCGAAGGCGGAGTCGGCGCAAATAGCCGAAGGCGCGCACGGCACTGCGGCAACCGCATTGGCGGAGGCCCAGGCGGCACTGGGGAATCAATTGGAATGGTTGGGGCGGAATGCTCCCCTGGCGGCGCTTGCGCAGCGTGAGGCCGAACTCAATGATGAACTGGCACGATTCGGCCGGACCACCGATGGGCTGGCAGCCGCTCATGACCAACGAGCAGATATTGCTGCTTCGCTCTTGCGGGTTGATCGCGAACTATCCGCCGCCAAAGTGACTGGTGCAGAAGCTCGCCTTGCGTACAAGATTGCTGCTGACAGTCGCGTGCAAGCTGATGCGCAATTGCCCCCTGAACTTGACCAAGCCGGGCTCGCTACGACCGGGAATCGCCTGAGCGCAATCGAGTTGAAGCTGCGCGATTATCGGTATGCAGAGGCGGAGGCGAACAGTGCCAAAACAGCTTTGACTGCAACCAGGGCCCAAAAGTCCGCGGCGTTGACCGCCCAAGCAGGCGAGCTCCAACGCGAACAAGAACTCGCCGCTCACTTGCTCTTACAGCAGGCCCAAACCGCAGAAGCTCGCCGTGCCCTAGCGCTTTCCGAAGCCGCGGCAGACCAGGCAACACATGTACTGCGTGACAAACTCCAAGACGGTCAGCCTTGCCCTGTGTGTGGCGCGATCGAACATAAGCTAACCGCACTTGATGCCCTCGTCGGCGAGCATCTCTTGGCTCATCGGAAGCGGGTTGCTGAGCTTGAAAGCGCGATGGCCACCACCATTGGTGAACTCAATGCCGCTAAAGCGCGGGCAGAGGATTTACAGCGGCAAATCGAGATTTTGACGGATAAACAGGGCACTGAAGAAGCTGCTGTCGAGGCCAAACAGGATCGTCTCGCGCACAGCATTTCCCTACTGAATGTAGCCTGTTCAGCCTCTGATCTTCCTGCTGATGTCGTCCTTTTGGAGCCTGCGCTGAAGGAACTGCAAGCAGAAATTCAGTCGCAGCTTGCCGAGGTCACCAAGAAACAGCAATTGCTTGCCGCCGCGCGCGCAGCCGAGGAGGATGCACGGATAATTCTCGAAGCTGCTGCTGCTAGAGAGGCCCAAGGGTCGCAAACGGCAGCAGACTGCAAGACCGAATTGGCGGCGCTGGATGCGAGCATTGCGGTTGCAGTCACGGAGCAGCAGTCAGCGGAGGCCGCCCTAGATCACGCGCTCAACGCTGTTTGCGACTGGCGTCAACTTGAGCATCCCGCTGACTGGCTTCGCGAACAGACTGTTCAGTGGCGAAATCATGATGAAGTGCGAGCCTCGCTGGCCGCGCAATTGACCGAATTGTCGGAAGCCGAGGCGCACACCCGCAGCAGCAAGGCCACAGAAATTGAGCGCCGGGACGGGGCCGAGAGGGCCATAAGCGAGGTCATCAGCCAGCGAAATGACGTCAGTCGGCAGCTATCAGAAGTTCTTGCCGGTCAAGACGCGGCAGCGGTCGAACGGCGATTGGCTATGGCTATGGTCAATGCAGAGCAAGCGTTTGCGCAAGCGCGGCAGGCCCGTGAGCATGCAGCATCAGCGCTCGCATCAGAAAAAGCCCTTGCCGAGGCAGCGTTTACGCGGCTGACCAAAGCTACTGCCGCCGTCAGAAATCTGCGGGATGCTCTGAAATCGCCGCTTGCGGAGTCGGGGCTGGCATTGGATGTCGTGGAAGCAGTTGTCGCGGCAGGGCAGGAGGCCTTGACGTCCGAGATCGAAGCGCTCGCGCAACTCGAGACGGTATTGCGCGAGACTGCAGCCGTTCTGGCCAAGTGCCGGACAGATCTTGTTGACCATGAGGGGAGCGGACAACCCGCAGTGTTGGGTACGGCTTTGGCCGATGCAATTGCGGCTACTAAGGTGGAGCTGAGCGCGGCGACCGAGCGCAAGAATGATACGGCACTGGCCGTCAAGCAGGATGACCAGGTCCGCTTGCGAACTGCCCAACTGCGTTCCGCGCTGGAAAGCGAGGCTGTTGCCAATAACATCTGGCTCAAGTTGGCAGACTCGATTGGTGACAAAGAAGGGAATGTCTTCCGGCGTTTTGCTCAGGGTCTGACCCTCGGCCGCCTTCTTGAGCACGCCAATTCCAGGCTTGCCGACCTCAAGCCGCGCTACACGTTGGAGCGGGGTCTTGGGGGCGACATGCTGATCCAGGTCGTCGACAACGATATGGCAGGTGAAGTTCGTGGACTTCACAACCTTTCAGGCGGCGAGCGTTTCCTTGTAAGCTTAGCGCTGGCTTTGGGCTTGGCAGAAATGTCCACGGCCAGCGGAGTTCGTATCGAAAGCCTTTTCATCGACGAAGGATTCGGCGCCTTAGACCCGGCTAGCCTCGGTCAGGCGATTGCATTGCTGGAACACTTGCAAGCCAGCGGACGTCGGGTTGGGGTCATCAGCCATGTCGAGGATCTCAAAGAGCGTATCCCTGTGAAGATCGAGGTAACGCCTACTGGCCGAGGGACCAGCGCCATCGAGATTGTCGTGTCATGAATGTCAAGGATCTATAACTGATAGGCAGACCTCATCGCATTACGGTTTTCCAGGGCTGCATATACGGGCTAGGCATTAATTTGCTGATACCAAAAGATTGAGGGGCAACTGACACGTGGGTAACATGGAATTGGAAGAGCCGTCGGTAGCACAGGGGGAAAGGTCGGCTCTGACCCGTCTTTTCGATGACACTCGTAAGCGGCTTGTCGAAACAGGCACTCGTAATCGACTGATCCATGTCAACAGGTCAAACGCGCGCGGCAATGCCATAAATATCGTTAATGAACGTTGTGATGATGTGTTTGAGATCCTTTCCAGCGGGAAAGCAATGCGTTTCCTGGGGTTGGGTAAGGATAAAGATGAAGGTGTGGGCGGCATCCGCCTTGCGGATGCTCATGAAGATGATTTCGAGGAAGATCGGTTTACCGACAATCAATTAGAGACACGGCTTGGCCCCGATTCTCTACAAAAGCGGCTTCTAAAAATCGCCAGAGAAGCGCAGACCGCTGAAGAAGAAAGCGGCGTTAACATCCTTTACCTAGCGTTGGGGTTTGTTACTTGGTTTGAGGACAAGTCATCCCAACTCCCCCGGGAAGCCCCATTGGTGTTGTTGCCGGTTGAACTGGTGCGCAATGCACGGACATCAACTTTCGATATTCGTCTTCGCGACGAAGATGTCATGACAAACTTGCCGCTTCAGCAACGGCTAAAGGAGGATTTCGGCATCAATATGCCGGATATCGAGGTGGGCGAAGCTTGGAAGCCGTCTCAATATTTCAGCTCGGTGGAGGAGGTGATTTCCCAGCGAGAGCGTTGGAAAGTCGACATTGAAGCAATCCAGCTAGGTTTCTTCAGTTTCAACAAGCTCTTGATGTTCCGCGATTTGGCCATTGAGGCTTGGCCTGACGGTGCGCTTGCAGGTCATAAGCTAACGAGGGGCCTGCTTTATGAGGGCTTTGAAAGCGAGGCGCCGATGTTCGGATCGAAAGATCGGCTCGATCCGCTCCTTCCGCCAAGTAAGCTATTTCATGTGGTCGATGCTGACGCCTCACAAGCCAAGGTTATCGAGGAGGTCCGTTCCGGGCGCAATCTTGTGGTCCAAGGTCCTCCAGGAACTGGTAAATCTCAGACCATCACGAATATCTTAGCGGCAGCCGTCAAGGATGGGAAAAGGGTCATATTCGTCGCTGAGAAGATGGCGGCTCTTTCTGTAGTACATGATCGATTGGTCAAAGTTGGCCTTGGAGACGTATGCTTGGAGCTCCATTCTCGTAGCGCAAATAAGAAGACGGTCTTGGGCGAAATTGCCCGAACGATTGCCCAAGCTCAGGCCGCCACCCCAATGCCATGCGAGCGCCTCGCGTTGCTTGAGGCGCGCGACAAATTGAATGCGCTGGCGGATCTTCTGCATCAGCCTATCGGCGAGACAGGAGAAACACCCTTTACATTGCTTGGAATGCAGGCTCGATTTATTGGCAAGGGGGCACCGCCGCCTAAATTGGACGCGCCATGTCTCATCACAATGACAAGGGAACAGGAGCAGGTTGCTCTTAATGTTGTCAAGCAATACGGGGCCCTGGTCAGCGCTGAAGGTAGCGGTGCAGGTCACCCCTTCGAAGGAACTCGAAATCTCGATCTGCAGCCTGTCGATCTAGCGCGATTAGACCAAAAATTTGCCAGCGCCCGCGGGTGCTTGGACTCGCTCATTTCTGCAATGCGTCTTCCACTTGATTTGCTATCTTCTGGCGCCGCCGTTTCATTGGCTACGCTGCCTGAATTAGATGATCTGTTAGAGCGACTGGAAGGCCTGCCTGACAATGCGTCCGATCTGGCCTCGATAATGCTCAGCCAGAAAAATCTGTCCCGGCTCAGAGAGGCACTCGTCGCAGGCAAAGATTGGCGACTGGCTTATGACGCCAATAGCCCCGTTTTTGTCGAGATAGCCTTTCAAACGCCCGTAGCGAAATTGCGAGCCCCCCTTGTCGCTGGGACGCAGTCGTTCTTTGCTCGGTGGGGTGGCGCTTATCGCGAAGCCTCCAGAGAGCTAGCTGCAATGCTTCGTGACGCTTTGCCCAAGGTAGCTGCTGAACGCGTCGAGCGTTTGGACGCACTGTGTGACGTTCAGGGAAAGCGGAAAGATTGGGATGACGATAAGGACTTCTGCTCGCGTATACTTGGGGACGCATGGCGCGGTGAGAAAACGGAATTCGAACGGCTGAATACGATAGCGCAGTGGTCTGATCGACTTAAAGGAGCGACACTCCAGTGTTCAATCGAACTAATGCTAAAACTGGCCGAATGCCCAGAAAAAATCGCAGAAATGAGGAGAGCTCTTCAAGAAGCGAATGGGCCAGCGAGGTCGGCCCTCAATGAAGTTTTGGGTGTATTGCAATTTGATTTGTCTGTTTTTGGCGCCACTACGGTCGAGCAGGTTGATCTTGCACTGATCTCGGATCGTTTCAGCGCCATGGCGGAGGGTAAAGAACGATATGTAGCGTGGTCGCAGCTTGCACGGACGCATATGCAGCTGGTTAACCTAGGGTTAGAGGCACTTGCTGACAATCTGCGTAATGGCCTGATGGATGGTGAGGCAGCTGCGGGCGAGTTGTGTTTCGCGAGAGCTGAGAAACTTTGGCAGGCGTCTCTCGAGCAAAACGTTGATTTGAGAACCCTCGCGCATGAAAGCCGGCATGAACTGGTGGCAACTTTCACGACGTTGGAAAGGCAAAACCTCCACGACAACGTGACTGAAATTCTTGCGGGTCATCTCCAGCAAGTGCCAAAGGGCGCCATGGGTGAGATGAAGGTCATCCGTGGTGAGATCGGGAAAAAGCGCGGACACATAGCGCTGCGCAGACTGTTTGAGAAAGCTGGTACCGCAATCCAGCGTATTAAACCTGTACTGCTTATGAGTCCGATCTCAATCGCTCAATTCCTACCTCCAGGAAAGCTTGATTTTGACCTTTTGGTAATCGACGAGGCGTCTCAAGTTCGACCTGAAGATGCGCTTGGTGCAATAGCCCGTGCCAATCAGATTGTAGTTGTCGGCGACAATAAGCAGCTTCCGCCGTCTTCATTTTTTGACCGACTTCTTGCTGATGACTCAGCAGCAGATGATGTAGAAGATGGCGCTGACGACCTGCTGGAAGGCGCTGCACGTGTGGCGGACATGGAAAGCATTCTGACTCTCTGCGAGGCGCGCGGTCTCGGTGGTCGCATGCTTAAATGGCATTATCGTTCACGAGATCCATCTTTGATAACCGTGTCTAATCGGGAGTTTTACGAGAACGGTCTGGTCTTGCCTCCTTCTCCTTTGCAAGAGGATCCGGATTACGGCCTGTGCTTCACCAAGGTGGATGGTGCATATGATAGGGGAGGTAAACGCGACAATCGTAAGGAAGGTGAGGCGATCGTCAAAAAAGTGGCTGATCACGCCCGTGTGACTCCCACACTTTCACTTGGGATTGTCACCTTCTCGTTTGCTCAGCGTAACTTGATCACCGAATTGCTTGAATTGCATCGTCGAACTGACCCTGTTCTCGATGAGTTCCTCCGTGAGGGGCAGGCCGAGGATGTGTTTGTCAAGAATATCGAAAACGTCCAAGGCGACGAGCGCGATGTTATCCTAGTTAGTGTTGGCTATGGACCAGTGACGCCTGGCGGTAAGCTGACCAGCATGTCATTCGGTCCAGTGAATAGTGAAGGCGGTGAACGCCGTCTGAATGTGCTCTTCACTCGTGCGCGGGTCCGATGCGAGGTTTTTTGCTCCTTCGATCCCGGTGACATGGATGTCAGTCGAACGTCTGCAGAGGGGCCGCGGATCTTCAAGCGGTTTCTTGAATTTGCCAAAAATGGGCGAATTGAAGATAGCGCGCCAACGGGCGGTGGTGCGGATTCTCCGTTTGAGGAGGATGTAGCTGAGGTTATCCAGAGCTTTGGGTTTCTTGCAGATCCGCAGGTTGGTTCGGCAGGTTTCAGGATCGACATGGGTATCCGCCATCCAGAGAAGCCCGGGACATATATTCTCGCCGTAGAATGCGACGGTGCGACATATCACAGTGCACTTTGGGCTCGTGAGCGAGACCGCCTTCGCCAAGATGTCTTGGAGCATCTGGGGTGGCGGTTCCATCGTATTTGGAGCACCGATTGGTTCTATAATCGGCAGGCCGAAATTGAGCGTTTGCGCCAAGCTCTGCTAGCGGCTCATGATCATGCAGCTTATGGTGTGAAGATCAACGGTGCGAACAAGGCCAAGCCGACGGCCTCCGTTACTGAGGTTTTGGCTCCAGTGGCTGTTGAACTGCCAGAAGTCGCGGATCGTCAGATGCCGGCATATAAGCGCGCTGATATCAGGGTTGGCTCCATATGTGAACCGCATGAAGCTCCTCCCGAACTGCTTGCGGAGATCGTAGCCAAAATTATTTATTTTGAGGGGCCCATACATTTCGAGGAGGCTGCGAGGCGTTTGGCATCAGCATTCGGCAAGGATAAAGCTGGCAAACGGATTATTGCCGCAACGATTAAGGCTCTATCTAAGGCGCAGGCAGACGATACCCTTATACGCTGCGATGGAGATTTTTGGTTTACAGATGAACAGGCGGAGAGTTCGCCGGTTCGAGATCGATCAAAGCAGGAAGGAGCGACATTTAAAGTCTCAAACATATCGATGCTGGAAATCAGAGCCGCTCTTCGGATTGCAAATGAAGACAACGCTGGAGGTGAACCGGGGGAGCTTGTGAGGGCTGCCGCGAGGCTACTTGGTTTTCAGCGAGCAGGGCCTGAAATACAGGCTCGAATAGCTCTAGGCCTATGACCTACGTAAATGCTGGTGTTGAACGCGGGGGGAAAGAGAGTTTGTTCGCAGGCTCTCTTCCACCGCCA
>CAZSTP010000096.1:0-10170 GCA_964609325.1 uncultured Novosphingobium sp.
GCCGAAGACTTCGCCCAATGGTATCAGGCGGTGATCGCCGAAGCCGAACTCGCCGAGGAATCCGGCGTGCGCGGCTGCATGGTGATCAAGCCTTGGGGCTATGGCATCTGGGAGCGTATCCAGAAGCTGATGGATGCCCAGATCAAGGAAGCAGGCGTTGAAAACTGCTACTTCCCGCTGTTCATCCCGCTGTCCTACTTCGCTAAGGAAGCCGAACATGTTGATGGCTTTGCCAAGGAAATGGCGGTTGTCACGCATCACCGCCTGATTGCCGATGGCAAGGGCGGGCTGGTCCCCGATCCCGAAGCCAAGCTGGAAGAGCCGCTGGTCGTCCGCCCCACATCGGAAACGGTGATCGGCGCGGCCATGGCGCGCTGGGTGCAATCGTGGCGCGATCTGCCCTTGCTGACCAACCAGTGGGCCAATGTCGTGCGTTGGGAAATGCGCACCCGCATGTTCCTGCGCACCAGCGAATTCCTGTGGCAGGAAGGCCATACCGCCCACGCCGACGAAGCCGATGCGATGGTTGAAACGCTGCGGGCGCTCGAAATGTACCGCGCCTTTGCCGAAGGTCCGCTGGCCATGCCGGTCATCGCCGGACCCAAGCCCGAGAATGAGCGTTTCCCCGGCGCGGTCGAGACGTTCTCGATTGAGGCGATGATGCAGGACGGCAAAGCGCTGCAAGCAGGCACCTCGCATTATCTCGGCACCACCTTCGCGCAGTCCGCGGGCATCCGATATCAGGACAAGGAAGGCCAGCAAGCGCTCGCACACACCACATCATGGGGCGTGTCGACGCGGCTGATCGGCGGCGTGATCATGACGCACGGCGATGACGATGGCTTGCGCGTGCCGCCCCAAGTCGCGCCGCAGCAAATCGTGATCCTGCCGATGCTGCGCGATAACGATGGCGATGCGGCCTTGCTCGCCTATTGCGAGGAAATCCGCGCCGCCTTGGCCAAGCAATCGGTGTTCGATGAACGCGTGCGCGTCTTGCTCGACAAGCGTCCGGGCAAGGCCACGCAAAAGCGTTGGGCATGGGTCAAGAAGGGCGTTCCGCTGATCCTAGAAATCGGTGGCCGCGATGCCGAAGGCGGACAGGTTTCCGCGCTGCGCCGTGATCAACTCTGGCGCGCAGATGCCAAGCCGAACTTTGTCGGCCAGTCCAAAGAGGACTTTATCGCAGGCGCGGCAGCCCAATTGGAAGCCATCCAGTCCGGCCTCTATGAAGAAGCCCGCAGCCGCCGTGATGCCCAGATCGTGCGCGATGTGAAAGACCTGGCAAGCCTCACCGCCTACTTCAGCGAAAGCGCGAAGTTCCCGGGCTGGGTCGAAATGGGCTGGTCCAAGCCGACCGGCGAAGCGCTGGATAAAGTGGTGGAGCAATTGAAAGCGCTCAAGCTCACCATCCGCAACACCCCGCTCGGTGCACCAAAGCCCGAAGGCCTGTGCCCGTTCACCGGCGAACCGGCGGTCGAAACAATCCTGATCGCGCGGTCTTACTAAGTCGCGAGAAAAAAGGAAATTTTCGCGCAGAGGCGCGGAGGCGCAGAGAGCAAGAATGAATCAGGAAGAATGAGTGCAGCGCGGCTGCGCCGCAGGCTTTTTGAAATCAGCCACTGTTTCCCTGTTTTTCGCTTCCTCTCTGCGCCTCTGCGCCTCTGCGCGATGAATATCCTAACAACACCAACGCTATCTGACCGAAATATCCCCCTGCAATATCACCCTTTTTGACAGGGGGGCTTGGCCTCAGGCTGTGGGCGGGTAAGGTCTCGCCCATGAGAAACGCCCTGTATCTGATCCCGCTGCTCGTCTCGACCGCTGCCTATGCCGCACCTGAAGAGGCGATCCAGCAAGCCCGACTGCGCGCCGACGTGGAACGTATGGTCAGCTTCGGCACGCGCCATACTTTGTCCACGCAAACCGATCCCAAGCGCGGCATTGGCGCGGCGCGCACATGGGCAGAAGCCGAATTCCGCAAAACCTCTGCCCAATGCGGCGGATGCCTCGAAATTGCTTTGCCCGAACGCATGGTCACCGGTGATCGCGTTCCGGTGCCCACCCGCCTCGTCAATGTCGTGGCGATTCAGCGCGGCACAAAACGCCCGAACGAAGTCGTGATCGTTCAGGCCCATATTGACAGCCGCGTCAGCCAAATCCTTGATGCCACCAGCGATGCACCGGGGGCCAATGATGATGCATCGGGCGTCGCCCTGGTCATGGAAGCCGCACGTGTCCTGTCAAAGCACAAGTACGCAGGCACCATCGTCTATGCCGCGCTTTCGGGTGAGGAGCAGGGATTGATGGGCGGCAAATTGCTCGCCGATTACGCGGCAGAGCAGGGCTGGACTGTCAAAGCCGTGCTCAACAACGATATCGTCGGCGGCTCGCGCGGGTCCGATGGCTATCAAGATGATGCCCACGTCCGCGTCCTGTCCGAAGGGCCGCGCGCCGATGCCACCGATCAGTTGCGCGCGCAGATGCGCCGTTTTGGCGGAGAGAATGACAGCCCTTCGCGCAACATCGCGCGCTGGATCGGCGGTCTTGCGGCTGAGGACCCCCAAGGCCTGGCTGCGCGCCAGATCTGGCGGGCAGACCGGATGGGCCGGGGCGGGGATCAATTGCCGTTCTCTGACAAGGGCTTTCCCGCCATCCGTTTCAGCGTAGCGGTGGAGGATTACGAGCACCAGCATCAGGATGTGCGCAGCGAAAACGGCATCAAATTCGGCGATACGATTGACGAGATGGACTTCCCTTACCTCGCCAAAGTCACGCGGCTGAACGTGCGTGCCTTGGCTGCTTTGGCCTCTGCGCCAATGCCGCCTTCGCCCACCATGAAGGGCGCAGTGCAAACCTCAACCGAACTTGAGTGGAAGCCTGTGACGGGCGCTGTGCGCTATATCGTGTGGCAGCGCCGCACCGATTCCCCTGTTTGGGAGACCAAAGTGGCCGAAACCGGGGCGCTTTCCACCACACTGCCGGGTGTCCGCGCCGATGACTGGTTGTTCGGCGTCAGCGCTGTCAGCGCGTCCGGCGCACAAAGCCCGGTCGCCTCCGCCGTACCGGGCGGACAGTTCGCGCCTTTGCCCAAGCCCTGATCACCGCTTGCCATCTTGCATGTGAGAGACCACATGCCGGTAATGGTAAACAGCAAATTCCCGCCGAAAACGTCGCGCAAGCTTCCCCAAGGCATGCCGAGCCGCGAGCAAGTGCTCGATTTCATCGCACAGTCGGATGAACCGGCAGGCAAGCGCGAAATCTCCAAGGCCTTTGGCTTGAAGGGCGCTGAAAAGATCGCGCTCAAGGCCTTGCTCAAGGATATGGCGGAAGAAGGCCTGATCGATGGCAACCGCAGCGCCTTCCACGCCATGGGCGGCGTTCCGCGCGTCACCGTGCTGCGCGTGATGGAGATCGAGGACGGCGAGCCTTACGCCATCCCCGATAGCTGGCAGCCCGATGATGCCAGCCCGCCGCCACGCCTGCGCGTAATCGAACCGCGCGGCAAAGCGCGTGATCGGCAAGCCGCGTTGAAAGTGGGCGACCGCATTCTCGCGCGCACCGAGGAAGTCGGCAAAGGCTGGCTCGCCCATCCGATGAAGAAGCTGGCCACCAATGAAGAGCAGATGCTCGGCGTGGTGGAACTGGACGGCACGGGCAAGGGCTGGCTCGCACCGGTGGACAAGCGCGTGCGCCATGCCGTGCCGATCTCGGACCTCGGCGGGGCGGACGTCGGCCAACTCGTCCTGGCAGAACCTGCGGGCCGCTCCCCGCGCGCAGGGCTGCGCGTCACCGCCGTATTGGGCGATCCGCTGGCCCCGCGCGCTTTCAGCCTCATCGCCATTCACAAGCACGGCATCCCGTTCATCTTCCCCGCCGAAACGCTGGAAGAGGGCAACATCGCCGCGCGCCTGCCGCTCAGCGAGGACCACCGCGAGGATCTGCGCCACCTGCCCATCGTCGCCATCGACCCGAGCGATGCGCGCGACCATGATGACGCAATCTGGGCCGAACCCGATGGCGAAGGCGGCTTCCGCGCGCTCGTCGCCATCGCCGATGTCAGCTTCTACGTGCGCCCCGGCGGGCAGATTGACCGTGAGGCCCGCAAGCGCGGCAACTCGGTCTATTTCCCCGACCGCGTCGTGCCGATGCTGCCCGAAGTGTTGAGCGCCGATGTCTGCTCGCTCAAAGCCGGGGCGGATCGTGCGGCCATGGCCTGCCATATGGTGATCGATGCGCAGGGCCGGATCAAGGAATGGCGCTTCACCCGCGCGCTGGTCCGCATCGCCGAAGTCATCGCCTATGAAGAAGCGCAGCGCCGGATCGATACGGGCGAGGCTGCGCCGCATCTCACGAACCTGTGGGACGCCTGGCGCCTGCTTGAACAGGCCCGCAAGGACCGTGATCCGCTCGATCTTGATCTGCCCGAGCGCCGCGTTGTCCTTGATGCGCAAGGCAAGATCGCCGAAATCGCCCTGCGCGAACGTTTGGACGCGCACCGCGTGGTCGAAGACTTCATGATCGCGGCCAATGTCGCTGCGGCCAAGGCGCTTGAGGCCAAAGTTGCCCCGGTGGTCTACCGCATTCACGAACCGCCTAGCCGCGAAAAGCTTATCGCGCTCAAGGAATACCTCGCCACGTTCGAACGCACGCTGACCTTGGGGCAGGTCATCACCCCATCGCTGTTCAACCGCATGCTCAAGGATGTCTCGGACGAAACCGAGAAGGCGTTGGTGATGGAAGCCGTGCTGCGCAGCCAGACCCAGGCCTATTACGGCCCGCGCAATGCCGGCCATTTCGGCTTGGCGCTGGGCAGTTATGCACACTTTACCTCACCGATCCGGCGCTATTCCGATCTGCTGGTCCACCGCGCGCTGGTCGATGCCTACAAGCTGGAACAGCCGCGCCCCGATGCCGATGTTCCCAGTGCATCCGGCTTGTCCGACCGTGACCGCTCCGATCTGGGCCGCGTGTCCGAAGCATTGAGCGTCGCCGAACGCCGCGCCATGGAGGCCGAGCGCGACACCATCGACCGCTATGTAGCCGCGTGGCTTTCGGGCAAAGTCGGCGAAGTGTTCGACACGCGCATCACCGGCGTCCAGAAATTCGGCCTCTTTGCCACGATCATCGGGCTTGGCGGTGACGGGCTGGTGCCAATCTCCACGCTCGGCGCAGAACGCTTCGGCTATGATGAAAGGTCACAGCGCCTGATCGGCGAAAGCACCGGCGAGCAGTTCACGATGGGCATGATCCTCAAACTGCGCCTTGCCGAAGCCAACCCGCTGACAGGCGCATTAAAGTTCGAACCTGTCGAAGTTGCCGATGGCGTGCGCGGGATCGAGCGGCGCGGTGGCCGTTCCGAACACAAGCCGCGCAACAAGGGTGCAGGCTTCAAAGGGCCGCACGCCGTCGGCAAACGCGGCCGTCCCTCCAACATCCGCCATCAGGGCAAGGGCAAGGGCAAACGCTAGCGTCAGCTCACCCGGTCAATCGTCTCGTCGCTCAATCCGCCGGGTACGATCATCAGCGGGCAGGGGAGTTGCCCGACGTTGCCGGCAAAGTGCGTCACCAACGGGCCGGGACCGCCTTCAAGCGCCGCGCCGAGCACCAGCGCGGAAATTTCGGGGTGTTCGTTCAAATAGGCGCGGACCGATTGCGGCCCGTCGCCCTGCATCACCGCGATCACCGGTGTAAGCCCCGATTCCGAGGCAAGGCTGCCCGCAGCGGTCATCGCCAGAACCTCTGCGCGGTCGCGCGCTTCTTCTTCGATGGTCGCCTGAACCCCGCCGAACGCCACGAATTGCTGGCGCGGGACCAGCGCCAGAATATGCACCGTGCCCCCCGTCCGCACCGCACGCCGCGCGGCAAAACGCAAGGCCGCGCGGGCCTCATCAGTATCATCCATGATGACGAGATAGATGCGTTGTGGCATAATATTGGTCCCTCGACCCCTAAGTACTGGCAAATTCGTATGCAGTGCAAGCGGCAAGCCACTTGACCGAACGCACCATGCTGGTGAAATGGGGGGGACAAAAGATGCGAAGGAGGTTTGTGCTTCGGCACAAGATTCCTTGTGCTCGAACAGGACCCGGAAACCGCCCATGCCTATCGCGATCAAGATGCCCGCCCTTTCGCCAACCATGGAGGAAGGAACTCTCGCAAAATGGCTGGTGAAAGTGGGCGATAAAGTCGCCTCGGGCGATATCATGGCCGAAATCGAAACCGACAAGGCCACGATGGAATTCGAAGCCGTCGACGAAGGCACCATCGTATCGATCGACATTGCCGAGGGCAGCGAAGGCGTCAAAGTCGGCACGGTCATCGCCACGATTGCATCCGAAGACGAAGACTCCGCGCCGGCCCCTGCGGTGAAAGCCGCTAATCCCGCTCCGGTCGCAACGCCAGCACCGGCACCGGCACCGGCCCCCGTCGCAGCGGCCCCGGCTCCGGCAGCCGCGCCTGTGGCCAAGGGTAACCGCGTCGTCGCCAGCCCGCTGGCAAAACGGATTGCCGCCGATGCAGGCGTCGATCTTGGCAGCGTGAAGGGCACCGGGCCGAACGGACGCATCGTCAAGGCTGACGTGCCCACCTCCAGCCAGCCCGCACCAGCGCCCACCGCCGCTCCTGCTGCACCGGCACCGCAAGCAGTACCTGCAAAAGCTGCCGCACCTGCCGCCGCCCCTGTTCCTGATTTCGGCATCCCCTATCAGGCGCAAAAGCTCAACAATGTGCGCAAGACGATCGCCCGCCGCCTCACCGAGGCGAAGCAGACGATCCCGCACATCTACCTCACCGTGGATATCCAGCTCGATGCCCTGCTCAAGCTGCGCGGGCAATTGAACAAGGCTCTGGAAGCCGATGGCATCAAGCTTTCGGTCAACGACCTGATCATCAAGGCCTTGGCCAAGGCGCTGATCCAAGTGCCCAAATGCAACGTCAGCTTTGCAGGCGATGAACTGCGCAGCTATTCGCGCGCCGATATCTCGGTGGCGGTCGCCGCGCCCTCGGGCCTGATCACGCCGATCATCACCGATGCCGGCAACAAGTCGATCTCGACCGTCGCCACCGAAATGAAGGCGCTGGCTACCAAGGCCCGCGATGGCAAGCTGCAACCGCACGAATATCAGGGTGGCACCGCCACGCTATCCAACCTCGGCATGTTCGGCATCAAAAATTTCGATGCCGTCATCAACCCGCCACAGGCGATGATCATGGCTGTGGGCGCGGGCGAACAGCGGCCTTATGTGATCGATGGCGCGCTCGGCATTGCCACGGTCATGTCGGCCACCGGCAGCTTCGATCACCGCGCGATTGACGGAGCCGATGGCGCAGCCCTGATGCAGGCGTTCAAGACCTTGATCGAAAACCCGTTTGGCCTGATCGCCTAATACATTGAGGAGCGGCGCAAGCTGCTCCTGACGCTAAATCAATGGCCCGGAATATGGGCCTGAAGGAGTATAAGCGTGGCTGAACAATACGACGTCATCGTTCTCGGATCAGGCCCCGGTGGCTATGTCGCAGCGATCCGCTGCGCCCAGCTCGGCCTGAAAACCGCGATTGTCGAGCGTGAGAATCTCGGCGGCATCTGCCTCAACTGGGGCTGCATCCCCACCAAGGCGCTGCTGCGCTCTGCCGAAGTGCTCAACCACATGAAGCACGCCGCATCCTATGGCCTGGCGGCTGACAATATCCGCGCCGATCTTGATGCGGTGGTCAAACGCTCACGCGGCGTCGCCAAGCAGCTCAATCAGGGCATCGGCCACCTGATGAAGAAGAACAAGATCACCGTCCACATGGGCGCAGGCGTGCTGAAAAGCGCCACCAGCGTTGAAGTGACCGGCGACAAGGGCACCGAAACCCTTTCAGCCAAGCACGTGATCGTCGCCACCGGCGCGCGCGCCCGCGATCTTCCCTTCGCCAAGGCCGATGGCGAGCGCGTGTGGACTTATCGCCATGCGATGACGCCAAAGGAACTGCCAAGCAATCTCTTGGTCATCGGTTCGGGCGCCATCGGCATCGAATTTGCAAGCTTTTACAACGATATGGGCTCAAAGGTCACCGTCGTTGAAATGCTCGATCGCGTGGTTCCGGTCGAAGACGCTGACGTTTCCGGTTTCCTGCAAAAGGCGCTGACAAAGCAAGGCATCACGATCATGACCGGCGCGGGCGTTGAAAGCATCGCCGTCCATGCCACTGGCCTGAAAGCCAAGATCAAGGCCAAGGATGGCACGGTTGCGGAAAGCGAATTCAGCCACGTGATCGTCGCCGTCGGCATCGTTCCCAACACTGAAAACATCGGCCTCGAAGCGCTCGGCGTCACCGCAGATCGCGGCTTCATCACCATAGATGGCTATGGCCGCACCAATGTCAAAAACCTCTGGGCCATCGGCGATGTCACACCCGGCCCTTGGCTTGCGCACAAGGCCAGCCACGAAGGCGTGATCGCCGCTGAATCCATCGCGGCAGAACTGGGCAACAAGGATGTACACCCGCACCCGATGGATCGCGGCAACATTCCGGGCTGCACGTATTGCCACCCGCAAATCGCCAGCGTCGGCCTCACCGAAGCCAAGGCCAAGGAAGCCGGTTACACGCTCAAGGTCGGCATGTTCCCCTTCATCGGCAATGGCAAAGCCATCGCTTTGGGAGAGCCTGAAGGCTTCGTGAAAACCGTGTTTGACGCCAAGACCGGCGAATTGCTCGGCGCGCATATGATCGGTGCGGAAGTCACCGAAATGATCCAGGGCTTCGTCGTCGGCAAGACGCTCGAAACCACGGAAGCCGAACTGATGCACACCGTCTTCCCGCATCCCACGATCAGTGAATCGATGCATGAAAGCGTGCTCGCCGCCTATGGCAAAGCGATCCACATCTGATCGCGCACCTCATTCAAACCGCATAAAAAAGCGCGGGCTGGCCCACCAGTCCGCGCTTTTGTTTTACCCGACGCCGCCCTTCATCCGGCCCTAATCATCCTCTTCAAACGCCAGACTGCCCTGATCGATCAAAACAGTCAGCAAAGCCAAAGCATCGGCTGACCGGACAAGTGCCGGATCAACCACAACCGCCCCGCCTGCACACAACTGCTCCGCCAAAGCCGCAAACGCGCCCTCGCATTCAAACACCTGCCCATCCACAAACAGCAGATTTCGCGCCTCGCCCTGCCGGATAAACGCAAATCGCGCCGCCGGATTGCACTCCAGCGGCGTTTCCTGCGCCAGCAATCCGCGCAACGCCTTGGCGCTCACCGGCGCATCGGGCCGCCAATCCTTGTCATATTTGGGCAGGCTGTTGAACTGGCCGAACCAGCGCGCAAACGCCGCCTTGTCCGCGAGCGCCTCCAGCACGAGCCCATGCAACCGGTCAATCGCGGCAGGGGTGATCTCGCCGGGGGCGTCCTGCAACACCAGTTCCGGATCGGTATAGCGGTCCTCGTCGGGCAAGTGTTCGACCACTTGCTGGCACCAGCCTTCGATCAACTCGGCCCGCGAAGGCGCGCGAAAGCCGATGGAATAGGTCATGCAATCATCGCCAACGGCCACGCCGTCATGCGCAAAGCAGGGCGGCACATAGAGGATATCGCCCGGCTCCAGCACCCATTCGCCAGTGGCCACAAAATCATCGATCAGCCGCAAATCCGGATGCGGCAAAAGCTGCGTCTGCGCATCACACTTCGGCCCTACACGCCAGCGCCGCCGCCCCAGACCTTGCACCAGAAACACGTCGTAATTGTCGTAATGCGAACCGACCCCGCCACCATCCGTGGCATAGCTCACCATCACATCATCAATCCGCCAATCCGGCACAAACCGGAACGGCGCGATCAGCGCGGCCACATCGGGCACATAATGATCGACCGCCTGCACCAGCAAAGTCCAAGGCCCCGCCGTCAACGCGCCAAAGCGTTCCTCGGGGAAGGGGCCACTTTCCATCACCCGCCCGCGATCATCCCCGATCACCAACCGCGATTCCACCTCGGCCTCACACGCCAGCCCCGCCAGCTCATCCGGCTCCAAAGGATTGCGCCATCCGGCCCAGGGATTACGGATCAACAAAGGCCGCTTCTGCCAATAATCGCGCAGAAAAGTGTCGAGATCGAAGTTGGTAAACTGCATCAACCGCCCATGCGCCGTGATGAAGTGGCTGTCAAAGCAGGGAGCTTGTGAAGCGATA
>CAZSTP010000097.1:0-10015 GCA_964609325.1 uncultured Novosphingobium sp.
GAAGCTGTCGTAATTGTCGATGACGAGGATCATTGGCCAAACTTCGGTTCGGAGGCGACGCGGACGGCTTCGCGGGCGGCGGCAAAGAGTGCGCCGCTCTTGGCTTCGCATTCGCGCTGTTCGTATTCGGGGTTGCTGTCGGCGACGATGCCTGCGCCTGCCTGGACGTGGAGCACGCCGTCTTTGAGGATGCCGGTGCGCAGGACGATGCAGCTATCGACCGAGCCATCGGGGGCGAAATAGCCGACGCCGCCCGCGTAAGCGCCGCGGGTTTCGGGTTCGAGTTCGGCGATGATTTCGCAGGCGCGCACCTTGGGAGCGCCGCTGACGGTGCCTGCTGGGAAACCGGCGAAGAGGGCGTCGACGTTATCGGCGCGCGCGGTGTCGAGCTGGCCGATCACGTTCGAGACGATGTGCATGACGTGGCTGTAGCGTTCGACCGTGTAGCTTTCGGTGACTTTGACCGTGCCGGCCTTGGCGACGCGGCCGACATCGTTGCGGCCGAGATCGAGCAGCATCAGGTGTTCGGCGCGTTCTTTGGGATCATCGAGCAGGCTGACTTCGTTGGCGCGGTCTTCCTCGGGCGTTTTGCCGCGTGGGCGGGTGCCTGCGATGGGGCGGATGGTGACTTCGCCATCGCGGATGCGCACGAGGATTTCAGGGCTTGAGCCGGTGAGCGCGAAGCCCGGCATATCGAGGAAATAGAGGAACGGCGAGGGGTTGATGCGGCGCAAGGCGCGGTAGAGCGCGATGGGCGGCAGCGGGAAGGGCGCGGTGAAGCGCTGGGCGATGACGACCTGAAAGATGTCGCCCGCCTCGATATAATCCTTCGCGCGGGTGACCATGCTGGCGTATTGCGAGGCGGGCATGACCGGCTGCGGCGTTACATCGACGGTTTCGGCCAGACGCTGCTCAGGCGGGACGGCATCGGCGAGTTTGCGGATGGCGCTGTCGATCCGGTCCGTCGCGGCTTCGAGCAAGTGCGCAGGCGCGCCGCCTTCGGCCCAGACCGGGCCGATGGCGAACAATTCGTCGGACAGGCGATCAAACACCAGCACCACGGTGGGGCGGGTGAACAGCATGTCGGGCAGGACGAGATCGCTTTGCGCCGCACGCGGCAGCTTTTCGACCAGACCGATGGTTTCATAGCCGAAATAACCGACGAGGCAGGCGAGTGCGGGCGGCAGCGCGGCGGGCACATCGATGCGGCATGCGGCGACGAGCGCGCGCAGTTCTGCCAGCGCGTTATCGGGCAGGGGCGCGAAGGCCGCCTTATCGTGACGCCAGATGCGATTGATTTCAGCCGCTTCGCCGGTGGCGCGGAACACGAGATCAGGATCGAGGCCGAGCAGGCTGTAACGCCCGCGCACTTCGCCGCCCTGCACCGATTCCAGCAGGAAATCGCCGCGCCCTGATTCCATCAGTTTGAGCGCTGCGCCGACCGGGGTTTCGGTATCGACGATCAGCTTGCGCCAGATCAGCGCCGGTTTTCCGGCGGAGAGCTGGGCAAGCGCGGGGCCGTGGTTTTCGGGCAGCGCGGTGGTGGCAAGTTCTGCGAGCATGGACACCGGCGTTATTGCGCGTTTGCGCCGGTTAGCTGGTTGCGCACGGCCTTGATCGCGGCTTCATTGCGTTCAACACCGACATCGTTGCGGATGGCAAGGTTGAGGCCCTTGGCGTATTCGTTGCCCGTTACGGTGCGGAATTCCTGCGAGGCTTGGGCGAAGACCGGATCGGCGCGTTTGACTTCGCCGGGGATGATGTCCTTGAGCGCGATGACGAACCAGCCCGCCTTGTTCGGGCCTTCAAGGCGCTTGTTGGTGCCTTCGGCCATGGCGAAGAGCAGGGCGAGCGCAGGCGGAACCTGACCTTGCATTGCGGTGAGTTGTTGGCGAGCCATTTCGACCGGTTGTGGCGCTGGCAGGGCAACGCCTGCCTGCTTCACCGCTTCGGTCACGGGCATGCCTTTGTTCAGCGCGGCAAGGATTTTGTCCGCTGCGGCTTTGGCCTTGGCCGAGCCTTGATCGAGGCCCCAATCGCGGGCGACGACATCGCGGATGCGGTCAAGCGGAGCGGGGCTGGATGCGGTGAGCTGACCGACATCGTAGATGGCGAAGACTTCACCGGCCTTGAGTTCGGCAAGTTGTGGTTCGCCCTCACGCTCCATCGCGAAGGCTGCCTGAATGAGCGGCGCGATTTCGGCAGGAGCCTTTTCGGCGGATTTGCCAAAAACGCTGCCATCGGCAAGCAGCGGCTGCGTGGAGGCGACGGTGAGGCCGAGCGTCTTGGCAATATCGGCAAGGCCGGTGCCGCCATCGACTTCCTGTTCCACTTGCGCGGCAAGATCAGAAAGTGCGGCGCGGCGCTTTTCAAGGGTCAGCATGGTGACGAGTTCAGGGCGGGCCTGATCGAGCGTCTTGCCGGGATTGCGATTGACCGCATCGACTTTGATCACGTGCCAGCCGATGGTGGATTTTGCAGGCGCGGCCAGTGTGCCCGATGCAGCGGCAAAGGCGGCATCTGCGACGGACTTGGCGGTTTGCCGTGTCAAAGCGTCACGCGTCTGATTGGCCAGTTGGCTGGCGGCAAGGCCCTTGGAACGGGCGGCGGCATCGAGCGAGCCGCCTTTGCCGACTTCTGCGATCAATGCCTTGGCGGCCGCTTCGGTCGGCACAATGACTTGCGTGACTGTGCGCTCTTCGCTGGGGGCATAGAGCGCCGCGTTCTGCTTGTAACGGGTCGCGATTTCCGCCTCGGTGGGGGCAGCGATGTTCTTGAGGCTGGCTTCGTTGATCAGGGTATAGCGGATCGTGCGCCGTTCGGGCTGCATGTAGCGCGCCTTGTTGGCGTTGTAGAACGCGCTGACGGCTTGCTCTGTGGGCGGATTTGGCGGGATGAACGCGAGCGAGGGCACGGTGAAGACCATACCGCTGCGCTTTTCGGTGAGCAGCGAGGCATAGCGGACAACGGCTTCGTCCGGCATTTGCGCGCCGAAAGCGGCGGGCAGCAGCAATTGCCGCGCCATCAACCCTTGTGCGAGATCCGAGCGCACTTCCTTATCTGACAGGCCGCGCTGGGCAAGCAATTGTTCGTAGGCGGATTGGCTGAATTTGCCGTCAGGCCCCTGGAACGCACCGATCTTGACGATTTCGCTATCGACCAGACGATCACTGACGACCATCCCGTGCTTTTTGCCCCATTCGGCCAGCGCGAGGCGATCAATCATCTCGTTCAGAACGCCGTCCATGCCGCCGCCATCGAGGAATTGCTTCATCGTAAGGCCGGGCGATTTCTTGCGTTCCTGCTCGAACGCGTTGGTCAACGCCTTGGTGAGTTCAGCGGTGCCGATCCGTGCGCTGCCGACGGTGGCGGCGCGGTCACCACCAGCTATACCGCCAAAGCCGTTGCCGGTGACATCGGCGCTGGCAAAGGCCAATGCGATCAGGCCAAGGAAGACCAAAGCAATGGCAGCGCCAAAGCGGGACTTGAGAAAAGAGCGGAAAAAGCCGAGCATTTGCGGGTGTTCGTCTCGTCAATCCGGGCACGCAATCGCACCCTGAGGGGAATTTTCCGACGCTTTAGGGGGCATTGGCGTTTCTCGCAATGGCTGGCGTGTGGCGAATGCGATTTCGCTCCCTGCTGTGCGCTAGCTAACAAAATCTTTTAACCTGTTCTGTGATTAGGTGCTTTGCAGAATCAGTTCGGGTTTGTTAGCCGCCGCGCAATCCAAAGGTACTATAGGCCTCTTAACTATAGCGAGTTTCAGGTTTTTCAGGGGAATTGGCCAGATATGCCACATCGTCCTTATATCGTTGGCAATTGGAAAATGAACGGCAACCGGGCCATGTTGGCCGAGGCGCGCGCGATTGATCGTGCTGCGGGCCGTTATCCCGATGTGCAAGTGGCCTTGGCGCCGCCGTTCACGCTGATCGGCGCATTGCGCGAAGAGGTGACGGCCATGGGCGTGGGCGGACAGGACTGCCACACCCAGGCCAAAGGCGCGCATACCGGCGATGTATCGGCAGCAATGCTGGTCGATGCCGGTGCGGACTTCGTGATCGTTGGCCATAGCGAACGCCGCAAGGATCACGCCGAGAGCGATGCCGTGGTTCAGGCCAAGGCAGATGCGGCCCTGGCGAACGGCCTTGGCGTGATCGTGTGTGTCGGCGAAACGCTGGAAGAGCGGGATGCAGGCAAGGCCGTGTCGGTTGTGGCTGGCCAGGTCGATGCCTCCATGCCGGTGGGCGAGGGGACAGCGGATAGTGTGGCCCTGGGCAAGGTTGCCGTGGCCTATGAGCCGGTTTGGGCGATTGGCACGGGCCGCGTTGCAGCGGTTTCGGACGTGATCGAAATGCACGCCGCCATCCGCGCGCGGTTGATCGCGCTCTATGGCGAAGCCGGAGAGAAAGTGCGCATCCTCTATGGTGGATCGGTAAACGCCGGAAATGCAGCCGAATTGCTGGCGGCGCAGGGCGTTGGTGGGGCACTGGTGGGCGGTGCGAGCCTGACGGCAGACGCGTTCTTGCCGATTATCGCGGCGGCAGGCAGCGGCGAGGCCTGATTGGCGGGCTGATGCTTGGCGGGTTGCGTCAAGGCGCTGCGCCGCCTACATGGCTGCCAGATTGTTTCCGCGCATAGCTGCGCCAGAGGTTGTGATTCATGTCGCTGTTTATTTTTCTGACCGTTGTCCAGGCCATCGTTGCCGCCCTTCTGGTTGTGACGATCCTGATGCAGAAGTCTGAAGGCGGCGGCCTTGGCGTGGGTGGCAGCCCTGCCGGGTTCATGTCTGCACGCGGCGCGGCAGATTTCATGACGCGGGCAACCACGGTTCTGGCCACGGCCTTTGTGGTGTTGAGCATTGCGCTGGCAACGCTGGCTGTGGGCCAGACTTCAGGTCGCGAAATCGATACATCGCTTGAGCGGGCGGCACCGGTGCAGAACGCGCCGGCAGTTGATCCGCTGGCTCCGGCCCAAGGTGGTGCGGCACAGGGCAGTGCGGCTCCGGCTCCGGCACAAGATCCGCTGGGCGGCGCTGCGGGGCAATAAGACTTTTGACAATGCGGTGATGCCGCCTCGCTTCCTTGGGGTTGCGGGGTGGCCTTCGTGTTGCGTTCGATCCATGCTTGTGGATTGCTGCAAAGATTACAGCGGCAACCGCTTGCGCAATTACAACTTCAGACGCTAAGGCTCTCCTCCCATGGCGCGGTACATTTTCATCACCGGCGGCGTGGTCTCCTCGCTCGGCAAAGGTCTTATGGCAGCAAGCCTTGCAGCACTGCTGCAAGCGCGTGGATTTCGCGTGCGAATCCGCAAGTTCGATCCCTATCTGAACGTCGATCCGGGGACGATGAGCCCTTATCAGCACGGCGAAGTCTATGTGACCGACGACGGGGCCGAGACCGACCTTGATCTGGGGCATTATGAGCGGTTCACCGGCGTTTCGGCACGGCAGGCTGACAACATCACCTCGGGCCGGATTTACCGCGACATCATCACCAAAGAGCGGCGCGGGGATTACCTTGGTGCGACGGTTCAGGTGATTCCGCACGTGACCGATGCGATCAAGGAATTTGCGCAGGCGGAAACCGATGACCTTGATTTCGTGTTGTGCGAAATCGGCGGGACGGTGGGTGACATTGAGGGCTTGCCGTTCATCGAAGCGCTGCGCCAGCTGCACAACGAGATGCGCGACGAGACGTGCTTTGTCCACGTGACGCTGGTGCCCTATATTGCGGCGGCAGGCGAATTGAAGACCAAGCCGACGCAGCATTCGGTGCGCGAATTGACCGGTCTTGGCATCCAGCCGGATATTCTGCTGTGCCGTTGCGAAAAGCCGCTGCCTGATGGTGAGCGGGCGAAGATTGCGCAGTTCTGCAATGTGCGCAAATCCGCCGTGATCCCGGCGCTGGACGCGACAAGCATCTATTCGGTCCCCTTGCAGTATCATGCCGAGGGGCTGGACAACGAAGTGCTGCGGCATTTCGGACTGACCGCGCCCGAGCCTGATTTGAGCGTGTGGGACGATATCGTTGACCGCTATCAGAACCCCGAAGGCGAAGTGACGATCGGTGTGGTGGGCAAATATGTCGGCCTGCAAGACGCTTACAAATCGTTGAACGAGGCTTTGACGCATGGTGGCATGGCCAACCGTGTGAAAGTGCGGGTCAAGTGGCTTGATGCCGAACTGTTCGAGAAGGACGATGCGGAAATCGCGGCAAGCCTTGAGCCGATGCACGGCATTCTGGTGCCCGGCGGCTTTGGCGAGCGCGGGACCGAGGGCAAGATCGCATCGGTGCGGTTTGCGCGCGAACGCAAGGTGCCGTTCTTTGGCATCTGCCTTGGCATGCAGATGGCCTGCATCGAAGGCGCGCGCAACACGGCAGGAATCGCCAATGCCTCTTCAACCGAATTCGGCCCGACCGATGAACCGGTGGTGGGCATCATCACCGAATGGATGACTGCCGAAGGGCTAGAGCAGCGCTCCGAGGGCGGCGATCTGGGCGGAACGATGCGGCTTGGCGCTTATGACGCGAAGTTGAATGGCAATAGCCACGTCGCCAATGTCTATGGCACGACCGACATCAGCGAGCGCCATCGCCATCGGTATGAAGTGAACGTGGCCTATAAAGACCGGTTGGAGCAGGGCGGTCTGGTATTCTCGGGCATGTCGCCCGATGGCTTGTTGCCCGAAATTGTCGAGCGGCCCGACCATCCGTGGTTCATCGGCGTCCAGTTCCATCCGGAGCTGAAAAGCCGCCCGTTTGACCCCCATCCGCTGTTCAGCGGCTTTATTGCCGCCGCCGTAAAACAGATGCGGCTCGTTTAGACATTTAAAAACACTAGTCAGCACGCAGTTTCCCTGATTATTTGTACGCCTATCGCAAATATCGCGACAGGTGGGGGCATTTTGTGATGGACGCGGCGAAACTGGCAGAGGCTTTGACGGCGCAAAGCCTGTTTGCAGATTGTGAACAGGCAGAGCTTTCCGACATCATTGCGCGCGGCAATGTGCGCACGTTCAAGCCCGGACAGGAATTGATGGCGCAGGGCGAGGAAGGCAAGACGCTTTTCATCGTAATCAAAGGCCTGGCACGCGTCAGCATGCTGGCGGCCAACGGGCGCGAGATTATCCTCGACTATGCCGAACCCGGCCACGTGCTGGGCGAAATCGCGTTTCTTGATGGCGGAGAGCGGACGGCATCGGTGGAAGCGATCGAGCCGGTCGAGGCGCTCGTACTGACCAAGGCGGCCTTTGCCGATATCATCGAAAAACATACCGGACTGGCGCTGCGCCTGCTGAAAGCCATGGCGCGCAGGTTGCGGCAGAACAATGCGGTGATCGAGGCTGATCGTGCCTATACCTCTGGCCCGAGGCTGGCACGGTTTCTGCTGAGGCTGATGATGGGCGATAGTAGCGAGACCGGCAATCAACTGAAGATCGCGCTGAGCCAGGGTGAGTTGGGCAATTTTGCCGGCATGTCGCGCGAACAGATCAACCGCCAGCTTTCGGCATGGGTCGATAACGGAATCGTGGCGCTGAAGGGTGGCCGTGTGACCATCCTTGACCGCGAGGCTTTAGCCAACGTGGCTGAGGCTTGGTGAGTTTGCGCATATAAAAAGGGGCGAGTTTTTGGCCCGCCCCTCCACAATCATTCCCGTTCAGGCTCATGCAGCGGCGGTGTTATCGCCTTCGATGACTTGCAGGGGCTTTTGCGCGCCGATCAGCACTTTCTTGGGCTTCATCGCCTCGGGCACTTCGCGCAGGAGGTCAATCGTCAGCAGGCCATCGGCGAGATCGGCAGCTTCGACGCGGACATAGTCGGCCAGTTCGAAGCGGCGTTCGAAGCCGCGGTTGGCGATGCCCACGTGCAGATATTCGCGATCATGCGGTTCGGTGCGGCTGCCCTTGACGGTCAGCAGGTTTTGCTGCGCGGTGATGTCGATGTCGTCAGGCTTGAAGCCGGCAACGGCCAGCGTGATGCGATAGGCATCTTCGCCGCGACGCTCGATATTGAATGGCGGGTAATTGTCACCGGCATTGGCGCGGGCCTGCCGTTCGAGCAAATCGAACAGGCGGTCAAAACCCACGGTGGTGCGGCGATAGGGGGTGAAATCAAGACGGTTCATGGCAATATCCTCAATCTTTGAGCAATCTGCACTTGCCTTGGCATGCCCGGAAACCGGCGCGCACCTTGGCGGTTTATGGCCATGCCCGACTTGCGGCGCATGACACGAACTCCCATGTGTGTTAGCGAAAATCGCATTTCAAGACCCCCAGTTTGAGGTTTCCATGCCGAACACGCCGAAAATCGAAATCTACACCAAGTGGGGCTGCCCATACTGCTATCGCGCCAAGGCTTTGCTCGATAGCAAGGGCGTGACGTACGAGGAATTCGACGTGACGATGGGCGGGCCGAAGAAGACCGAAATGATGGAGCGCGCGCCCCACCATTCCACGGTTCCCTCAATCTTCATCGATGGCGCGCATATCGGCGGCTCGGATGACATGGCGGCACTTGAGGCCAGTGGCAAACTGGACGCGATGCTGGCGCTGTGACGGGGCAAGATGCCAATAGCGCGGTGAAAATCGCGTTGTTCCAGATGACCAGCGGCATCGATCCGCAGGCCAACGCCGCGGCTATCGCCGATGCAGCAAGGCAGGCGGCGGGCAAGGGGGCGGCGATGCTGTTCACGCCCGAAATGTGCGGATTGCTTGATCGCAATCGCCAACGCGCCACACCAAACGTGGTGCCCGAGGCTGATAATCCGGTGTTGGCAGCGGCGCAGCACGCCGCGCGCGAGAACGGCATCTGGATCGATCTGGGATCGCTTGCCGTTCTGCGCGAGGATGGCAAGTGGGCCAATCGCGGGTTTGTGATTGATAGTACAGGCGCAATCGCGGCGCGTTATGACAAGATTCACATGTTTGATGTGGATCTGGCTACGGGCGAGACATGGCGGGAATCGGCAGCCTATACGCCGGGTGAGCAGGTGGTGCAGGTGCAGACGCCACTGGGCCGCTTGGGGCTGGCGATTTGTTATGACGTGCGGTTTCCGGCGCTGTTCGAGGCGCTGGGGCAAATGCGCTGCGATGCGATCCGCATTCCGGCTGCCTTTACCGTTCCCACCGGCAAGGCGCATTGGCATTTGCTGCAACGTGCCCGCGCGGTTGAGGCCAGCGCATGGGTCATTGCCACTGCACAGACCGGACAGCATGAGGATGGACGCGAGACTTACGGCCATTCGCTGGTCATTGATCCATGGGGTGACGTTGTGCTGGATATGGGGAGCGCGGCAGGCTTGGGCTTTGCCATGATCGACCCTGTCCGAACGGGCGAAGTGCGCGCGCAGCTTCCCAGCCTTGCCAATAAGCGGGAAATACCTAAGTCAGCACCATGATAGTCTTTGATCTGCAATGCGGGCCGTTAGGGCATCGGTTTGAAGGATGGTTCGGTTCTTCATCGGACTATGAGGACCAGCAGGCGCGTGGCCTTGTCTCGTGTCCGATGTGTGGCACCGGCGATGTATCGAAAGCCGTGATGGCCCCCGCTGTCGGCCGCAAGGGCAACCAGATGGTCGCGCCGGTCGCCAGGGCCGATTTGTCCGACCACGTACCCGCGCAACCTATGGCCAATACGCCCTTACCGCCGGAAGCGGTGGCCATGCTTAAAGCCGTGGCCGCGATGCAGACCGAGGCGTTGAAATCGTCCACTTGGGTGGGCGAAAAGTTCGCAGAAGATGCGCGCGCGATGCATTATGGCGAAAAGGACGTCGCCCCCATCCATGGCCGTGCCACATTGCAACAAGCGCAAGAACTGGCCGAAGAGGGTATTCCGGTGGCTCCCGTTCTGGTCCCGGTGATCCCGCCCGAAGAAGCCAACTGAGCCATCGCCAACCGCAAAAGCGCGTTGCCAGCACCAATCTGCGTGCCTAAAGAGAGCACGGGCACCCGTAGCTCAGCAGGATAGAGCACCAGATTCCTAATCTGGGGGCCATGGGTTCGAATCCCGTCGGG
>CAZSTP010000098.1:0-10000 GCA_964609325.1 uncultured Novosphingobium sp.
AAAAGATCGTTCACCAACCCGATCCCGGCCGTATTTGCCACCGCAACGCAATCGGCCAGACGATGCACGATTGATGCATCGGCATAGAGATGCGAGGTGGGTTCTATCCCTAACACGACCCCAGCCTGCCGCGCAGCATCAGCGCAAGGTGCAATGCTTTGGGCAAAGCACACCATGGCTTGCTGCCAACCCAGCAGGCCGCGGCCGCCCGTGGTCATCACGATGCAAGGCGCGCCAATATCGGCGGCAATGGCAATGGACCGCATCAGGCGTTCGCGTGCTGCAGGCACAAGCGCAGCATCGGCAAATTCAAAAGCGCGATGCGTCAAGGCGGCGCTATGCAATCCGGCATCGCGGATAAACGTCGCCACCTGGGCCGGGGACAGACCGTCAAACTGGCCGACATCGGGGGTGATCGCTTGTGCACCCATGCGGGCCACCGCATCGACATGCTGGCCAAATCCTGCCGGCTTCAGGCTCAGAACGTTAATCGAAAGATGCGGATGCATTCCCGTCGTCAAATCAGCCGGCCATCGGTGTGGATTGGAACACGACCATCTGCCACACGCCATCGTTCAGGCTCCATACGGCAGTGACGCGGTTGACCAGCGCCTTTTCGACACCTTCAACGCGGACCTCGGTGTTCATCCGCCCTGTGAGCACTGCCGAACCTTCGGACAGCGCGATAACCTTGTCTTCGGACCACGCAATGCCGACATATTCGATGCGTCCTGCGGCCATCTTCGCCATGTAGGCAGCCTTGTCATCGACAGCACCGGTGGCATGATGGAATTGCAGACGCGGGTCCAGCAGCGCACCAAGGGCTGTATTGTCGTTGGCGAGCATGGCGGCACAGCGGGCCTGTTCGGCGGCCTTGATCGCTGCGGTGATGTCAACGCTCATCGAATACGTCTCCTGTCCTGTCCGGCAACCGATTCGATTGCGCTCCCATGTGCTGCGCGCTTAGCCTTTTGCGTCTGTCCAGAAAAGGAAATGCAACGCGGGCATTGACTAATTTCGTGCTTTCGCCAACCGATGCTGCAAACGGCGAAACCACGCCACAAAGCAGGAGATGGGCATGTCCAGATTTGCGGGAAAGGTCGCCATCGTTACCGGCGGCGCAAATGGAATTGGCGCAGCGGTGGCTGCACGGTTGGCAGCCGAAGGCGCCAAAGTGATGATCGCCGACGTGCAGGAACCAGCGGAAACGACCGATAGCATCGCCTTTGTCCGCACCGATGCGTCATCGGCTGCAGCAGTCAGTGCGCTGGTTGATGCGACCGTGGCCAAATGGGGCAAAGTTGACATCCTCATCAACAATGCAGGGCTTGGCGCATTGTCCGAAACCCCTGAAATGGAAGAAGAATTGTGGGACAAGGTGTTCGCCATCAACACCAAGGCAATTTACCTGTTCTGCAAATATGCCATACCGGTGATGCGCGCGCAGGGCGGGGCGATTGTCAATGTCGCGTCGATTTCGGGCCTTGGCGGTGATTACGGAATGGGCGTCTATAATGCGTCAAAGGGGGCGGTGATAAATTATACCCGCTCGTTGGCGCTGGATTGCGCGCGCGATGGCATCCGCGTGAACGCCTTGTGTCCTGGGCTGATCGAAACGGCGATGACCGCGTTGACCGTGGCCCGGCCCGATGATCGCGAAGCCTGGTTGGGACCGATCCCGCTGGCGCGCATGGGCAAGCCCGAGGAAATGGCCAGCGTCATTGCCTTCCTTGCATCTGACGATGCATCGTACATGACCGGTTCGATCGTCACGGCAGATGGCGGCATCACTTGCCACACCGGCCAGCCCAATATTCCCGCGCGGCGCAAATTGCGGGAGCAGCAGGCATGACGACGCCTGATCCCCGTAAACTGCACCCGTATCACCAAGCCATCATTGATGCGAACCGCGCGGCAGGACGCCCCTATTTTCACCAGCTCTCGCCAGATGATGCGCGCGAATTGCTGCGCGCAGGGATAGCAGCGGCGCCAAAGCCGGTCGATCTGCCCGAACTGGCCAGCGTTGAAAACCGCGCAATCGACGGCCCGCTTGGCCCGATCGACGTGCGCATTTACCAGCCGCTTGGCAAGGCAATGGGCACTTGCGTGTTCTTTCATGGCGGGGGCTGGGTCATTGGTGATCTGGACCAGACCGATGCCACCTGCCGCCGCCTTGCCGGGATGGCAGGCTGCACGATTGTCAGCGTGGATTACCGGATGGCACCGGAATATCCCTATCCGCATCCGGTCAATGATTGCTGGGCAGCGGTTGAATGGGCAGCGGAGACGTTCGACGGCCCCTTGATGGTGGCCGGAGAAAGCGCAGGCGGCAATCTGGCGGCGGCCTGTGCCATCCGCGCGCGGGACCGGGGCGGTCCGGTGCTGGCGGGGCAATTGCTGGCCTATCCTGTCACAGGCCATGATTTTGAAACCGCCTCCTACCAGGAAATCGGCGGGCGCAACTGGTTGTTGTCCACTGCGGACATGCGCTGGTTCTGGGATCATTACTGCCCTGCCGGAATCGACCGGGCCCAGCCAGACATATCGCCGCTGCATCTTGCCGACACGCGCGGGCTGGCCCCGGCGATGATCGTGCTTGGCGAATTCGATCCGCTGCGCAGCGAAGGCATGGCCTATGCCGTGCGGCTGGCCGAAGGGGGTGTTCCCACCAGCTTGCGCTGCGATGCGCAAATGATTCACGGCTATCTGGCAGCCGCCGCTGCCATACCCGTTGCAGCACAGGCGCTTCGCGATGTTGCGCAATGGCTGGCCCGTATAGCCGCCGAGGCGCGTCTGGCGGCGTGATTGCGTATCCGAAGGAGGCGTTGGCTGCGCTGACAGTGTTGCCCTGCTGCCGCAATCATCGCAGGAAATGAAAAACAGGCAGTTTGATCGGTATTATTGCATTGCGCTTCACAAGTTGCATTTATAGGATCCGCACCTGAAGCGCTTCGCAATAGCGTGAACAATTACAACGCCAAACGGCGGAATGGAGGGGAAGATGTCTCAAGTTTACGGTATAACTGCGTTCAGATCACTTCTGGTAGGCAGTGTTGGCCTTCTGGCGCTGACGACAAATCCGGCATGGGCGCAATCCACAGCCGATGAAGCCGAGCAAGCGGCGACCAACGACATCATTGTGACGGCGCAACGCCGCGCGGAAAAGCTTGAGAATGTGCCGGTTGCGATTGTCGCGCTGACCGCCGACGTGCTGCAGCAGTCAGGCGTGCAGCGCATGACCGACATCGGCCAGATCGCAACGGGCGTACAGATCAACCGTGGCGGTTCGTTCACCCAGCCAGCGGTTCGCGGCATCTCCACTCTGACGCTTGGTTACGGCTTTGAAAACAACACAGCTGTCTATGTTGATGGCTTTTACCAGCCCGACATGGTCACGATCAATGGCGATCTGGCCAATCTTGCCAGCGTTCAGGTGCTGAAGGGGCCGCAAGGCACGCTTTACGGGCGTAATGCCACTGCTGGCGCAATTGTCATGGAAACGCTGGCGCCTTCGCAGGACATGGTCGGCAACGCGCAAGTGTCTTACGGGCGCTTCAACGATGTGCGTGCGCAAGCTTATGTATCGGTACCGGTCACTGACAAGATCGCGTTCAGCCTTGCGGGTTACTACCGTAAAAGCGATGGTTACATTCGCGATATTGGCGCCGATCCGGTGTCCAAGGCGGACGATGTCAATGCAGCACCGCTGCAGAATGAATCTTTCCGGGCCAAGCTTCTGCTCAAGCCCACCGAAACGCTCGACATAACCCTGGGCTTCAACCATGGCCGCGTCGAAGATTCACGCGGGACGACCTACACGATCAACAAGTATGCGTTTGCAGTGCCGCCATCGCCACCGCGCGCCAGCGCCCGCGATACGTCTTCATCGTCGATTCTGGCAGACAGCACGGCAAAGGCGGATGAATTTACCAGCAAGATCTCGCTTGAAACGGGCATTGGCACGCTGACATCCTATACCGGATATGCCAAGCGTCTCAGCTTCTCGGTGTTCGACTTTGATGGCAGCAGGTCCTTCATCACGCAGTCCGCCAACACGTCGATCCGCCAGCGGACATTCCAGCAGACACTGGACTATTCAATTGATGCGATTGACAAGCTCGATCTGATCATCGGTGGCTTCTACTATAACGACAAGATGGATTTCGGTGACGGCGGTGCCCGCAGCTATTCCGGCAGCTTTGATGCCGCAGGCCTGCAAAACTCGCAGTTCGTGTTCCTGACATCGAAGGCCTATGCGGCCTATGCCGATGCCACGTATGAACTGGCAGACAAGCTGTTCCTGACCGGCGGCATTCGTTACAGCGATGAAAAGCGCACGATCCGTTACTTCGTGGTGCCCGGTGTCAATCCTGTGGTGGCCCCGCCTGCCCAGAATGCCGCCAACTTCTCGTCCGCCACGCCGCGCGCGGTGCTCCGCTATGAACTTGCCCCTCGTACAAGCATTTACGCATCGTTCTCGAAGGGCTTCCGTTCGGGCGTTTTCAACCCGACGGTGGTGGCGTCGCCCGCGTTCGTCTTGCCGATCAAGCCTGAAAAGCTGACGGCGTATGAAATCGGCTTCAAGACCGCATCGTCCACCTTCCGCTTCGATGCAGCGGCCTATTATTACGATTTTCGTGATCTTCAGGTCGGCGTGACTATTCCAAGCCCCGTCAATGCCAATGCCGTGATCCAGTTGATCAGCAATGCCAAACAGGCAAAATCATACGGCATCGAAGCACAGGCAACCTATACCCCGACCGAGGACCTCAGCATCCGTGCGGGTGCATCCTACAACCACGCACGCTACACCGATTTCAAGAACGCAACCGGCAATGGCCTGAATGTTACGACACAGCGTAACATTTCCGGCCAGGTGCAGGATTGGTCGGGGCAGCAGATGGCCCGCGCACCTTCGTTCACCGGGAACATTGGCATCAATTACGAAATGGACATGGCAGGTGGTCGCCTCGCCCTGTCCGGAAATGCCAGCTACACGTCGTCCTTCGTGGTAGCCAACCCTTCGCTGTTCGGTCCGCTTGGGCCTGCAGGGATGGCCGAAAAGCAGCGCTACCGCCAGAAGGGCTATGCCATTGCCAATGCGCAGATCAACTGGACCGATCCAAGCGATCATGTGACGATTGGCGTCTATGCCGACAACATCACAAACACGCGTTATGACTTCGTCTTGTCCGGCGGGCTGTTTGGCGATTATTCGCAAGGAAACGAACCCGTCAGCTATGGCGTGCGCGGCGGCTTCAAGTTCTGATTCCGCGATAAACGGGACGTCCCGGACCAGAATCTGGTCCGGGACGTTCGCACCTGCCAGATCTGCACTTGCAACGACCCTTGTCATCAAGGCACAGCATATCCTTGGCCATCGTCACACGTGGCAAGCCTGACAAGAGGGACAAGACATGACGACCAAGCGTGACGAATGGGGCAGATCGTGGCCCCTGCCATTGATCGCCATGCTCGGCATTACCGGCCCTGCCGCCTATGCTTATACCGGCGGCATTTTCATGGGCGAAATGACCCGCGAATTTGGCTGGTCGAAAACCGAATTTTCCACGGCGATGACGTTGCAAATGGTCATCGGGCTGTTCGTTGGCCCGATTGCCGCGCGTATTCTCGACCGGGTCGGATCACGCCGGATGCTTCTGGCAGGCGTGGTGCCGTTTGCGCTGGGCCTTTCGATGTTGAGCCTTGCCACCGGTGCCGTCTGGCAATGGTGGATGCTGGCCGCGCTTTATGCGCTGACCCATTTTGGGGTCGGTTCCGCATCGTGGATCAACGGCGTTGTCCAAAGCTTTGATGCTGCGCGCGGCATGGCCATTGCGGTGTGCCTGACAGGCATCGGTCTGGCGACAGTGGGCTGGCCTTTGATTGCGGCCGAACTGGTAGAAGCCATTGGCTGGCGCCTGGCCTATCCCGCCATGGCGTCAATCTGGCTTGTCATCATCCTGCCGCTGGTATTTCTGTATTATCGTCCCGTTCCGCGCAAGGACGTGGCACATGGCGGGCCGGTTCCCCCGATCGGTCCGGCGGTAAAGACGCGCACATTCTGGTTCCTCGTCTGTGCAGGCGGGCTGTTTTCCAGCGTGCAATTCGGCCTGATCGTCCACTTGTTCCCGACGGTGCGCCTGCAGGGCCTGGACATGACAACCGCCGCCAGCATGGTCAGCATTACCGGCGTGTTTTCAATCCTGGGACGTTTGGGAACGGGCGCCCTGCTGGATCGGATGCCGACCAAGCCGCTGGCCATTTTCGCGTTTCTGCTGCCACTGGTGGTGATGGCCCTGTTTGCCACTGCCGATGGTTCATTGCCGATGCTGATGGCGGCATCGGCCTTGCTTGGGTTTGCCGCAGGGTCCGAGATCGACGTTGTGGCCTATCTGTGTTCGCGCCGTTTTGACCAGCGCATCTTTGGCACCGTCTATACGCTGTTCCAGATGACCTTTGCCGTCAGTTCCAGCGTCGGGCCGCTCTTGGCCAGCTGGCAATTCGACAGTTCGGGAAGTTACCTTGGCTATTACGCAATCGCCGCCACGATGATCGTCACGGCCAGCATTCTGATCGCATTTCTGCCACCACCGCCAAAGCCTGTTACCGTCCATTGAGCGGCAGCAGGGCGGCATCCGAAATTAATGCTTTGCGCTATGTGCATTTTGATCCTCGTCAAAGCCGTGGATCGTCCGTGTTCTAAGATTGGGTGATAGCCGGGGCCTCACCGCCTTCCGGTCAGTCCAATTGTAAACGGAGATGATCATGTCCAGCCAGCCTTCGGCCAACAACCGTGGATACGCCGGCCTGCCTATTCCCTTTGGCTGGTTTGCCGTTGCTATGTCTGATGAAATTGCCGCCGGTGACGTTCGGACGATGAAGTATTTCGGCAAAGAATTCGTAATGTGGCGCGGCGAAGATGAACAGCTTCGGGCAGTTGATCCCTATTGTCCGCACCTTGGTGCGCATCTGGGCGTCAACAGCAATGTCGAAGGCAATGATCTGCGCTGCCCGTTCCACCACTGGACCTTCAATGGCGAAGGCGGCGTGACCGGCATCCCTTATACCAAGGTGATTGCCCCTTCGATGAAGCGGTCCTGCCTGCCTTCGTGGCCGGTGCAGGAATCAGCAGGCGTCGTTTATGTGTGGTATCATCCCCACAAGGAAGCGCCGAAATGGGACCTTGCCGAACTTCCGCGCTGCATCGAAAACGGTGTGGACATTGGCGATTGGGTGCCCGCCGGTCGCCATGAATGGGTCATCGATATCCACATTCAGGAAATTACCGAAAACGGGCAGGATCATGCCCACTTTGCCGCCGTCCACGGTGTTCCCGGTGCGCCCTCGGCCGAATTCAAGCTTGATGGCTGGCAGCGCCGCAACACGGTGGTGGCGGAAATGAACACCCCGCGCGGCCCGATGACCGGCACGATCGACATTACCGCAGTCGGCCCCGGCCAGTCGATCACCGAATACACGGATGTCACGCATGTGCTGCAGGTGCAGCAAGCCACGCCGATTGATGCAGAGCATACCCAGATCCGCTGGCAATTGTACCATGCCCCCGGCATCAGCGAAGGCCGGATGCGGGTGGCGCAGGCCCGGATGCGCGATCTTGCCAAGCAGATCGAGCAGGACATTCCGATCTGGAACCAGAAGGTCTTTCTGGAAAAGCCGCTGCTGGTTCAAGGTGACGGGCCGCTGCTGGCCTATCGTCGGCAATACGCCAAATTCTATGCCGAGCCGGTCGCTGTCGAGAATACCGCAGTCGCAGCCGAATAACCGGCACGACTTCAACACATACGTACCGCAATAATTCAGGAAGGCCACGATCATGGGCGCCACGCAGAGCGAACACACCGTACCCCAGTTGCCGGAACACCGCCCCGGCATCTTGCAGGATCTGATGAAGGAGGAAGCGCAGCTTGATGCGCGCCTTGCCGAACTGGACGTGCAGCCGCTGCTGCTGGTTTACGGCCACCTGACCGAAGATACGGCAACGCTGGAACGGTTTGCCCCGTTCATTCAGGGCGCATGGGGTTTTGAAGAAACCGTGCCCGAAGAAATGAAGGCCGATCTGCGCGCCAAATTGATCGCAACGCTCAAGGATTATGCGTCCAGCAACCGTCCGCTGCCGCCTGCGCCATCGCGCGAATTGCTGGGCAAGATGGTGGACGTGGCGGTGGGCCGCCATGTGCCCGATACGTATTATGACATGATCTATGACGAGCTGAACTTTGACGGCAAGGACGCCAAGACGGTCAAGTGGCGCAAAACTCCGTCTCCGGCACGGCTGGCCAGCCTGAAAGTACTGGTCATTGGTGCCGGCTTTTCAGGCATCGCGCTTGGCGCAAAGCTGAAAGAGGCCGGATACGACTACACGATCATCGAAAAGAACGACAACGTCGGCGGCACCTGGTACGAAAACACCTATCCCGGCATTGCGGTGGATACGCCCAACCACTTCTATTCCTATTCCTTCCGGATGGAGCCGAATTGGGATCACTATTTCGCCCGTGGCGATGAAATCCAGAATTACATCCAGAAGTGCTACGCCGAAATGGCGATTGCCGACCGGGTGCGGTTTGAACAGGAAGTCGTCTCGTGCGTCTGGGACCGCGATCTGGCGGTGTGGAACGTGACCGTTCGCCAGAAGGACGGATCGACCTATACCGAGGCGTTCAACGCCGTCATCAGCGCTGCCGGATTGCTCAACATCCCGTCCTATCCCAGCATCCCCGGCCTCGACAGCTTCAAGGGGCCATGCTTCCACGGCGCACGCTGGGACCATACGGTTGACCTGAAGGGCAAGACCGTGGCGATGATCGGCACCGGCGCGTCGGGCATGCAGATCGGCCCGGCCATCGCGCCCGAAGTTGGCAAGCTGGTGGTGTTCCAGCGTTCACCGCACTGGGTCCGTCCCAATCCGCTGATCTTCAAGAAGGTGTCACCAGCCTGGAAGTGGGCGCTGGCCAATATTCCCTATTACAACAAGTGGTATCGCTTCCTGTTGCTGTGGGCCACGGCTGACGGGCTGCTGCCGCAAATGCGCCGCGATCCGAACTGGACCAACCCGCTTTCGCTCAACGCCGAAAACCAGCGCAACCGTGATTGGCTTGAAGCCAATATCCGTGAACAGGTGAACGGCGACGAGGACCTGATCGCCAAGGTGACGCCAAAGTTCCCGCCCTATGGCAAGCGCATGTTGCGCGATGGCGGCTTCCTGAAATGCCTGACGCGCGACAATGTCGACCTCGTGACAGGCCCGATCCAGAAGGTCACGCCCGATGGCCTGGTCGACGAACACGGTGTGGAACACAAAGCCGACATTCTGGTGCTTGCCACCGGATACAAGGCGCAGTGCCCGCTCACCCCGATCGAGGTCATTGGCACGAATGGCAGCATCCGCGATCATTGGGGCGAGGATGATCCCCGCGCGCATCTGGGCATCACCGCGCCCGATTTCCCCAACCTGTTCATGATCTATGGCCCGAACACCAATCTGGGCCACGGCGGTTCGGCCCTGTTCCATTCGGAATGCCAGATCCGTTATATCATGCAGGCCTTGCGCGAGATGGTTGAAAACGATGTCGACGTGATCGATGTCAAACGCGAACCGTTCGAGGAATACAACCGTAAGCTCGATGCCGAATTCGAAGGCATGGTGTGGATGCACCCCGGCGTCACCAGTTGGTACAAGAACACCAAAGGCCGCGTCGTCACCAATTCCCCGTGGGCGTTGAGCGTCTATCACAGCCTTACCGCTGAATTTGATCCGGCAGAGTTCGCGATGAGCAAGGCCAAAGCCGAAGCCTGATCGCATTTGTAAAGCAACAAGCGCCGGCAAAGCACCTAGCTTTGTCGGCGCTTATTTGTGCGCGCGCCGTTTGTGGACGAGCACTCGCGAATATCCCCCTTTACCACGTGCGGCGTCGATGATATTGAAGTCTACAAGTGTAGACAAAAGAGGATGCCAGGTATGTCGGACCAGAGCGCG
>CAZSTP010000099.1:0-2549 GCA_964609325.1 uncultured Novosphingobium sp.
CCGGTCGAAAAGACCGCGCTGGCTGAGGCCGAGGTTGAATACGAGGACATCGTCTCGACCCAGATCGACGTGGCGTTCGAGATTGTGGAATCGCCGATTGCCGAACTGGTCGGCGCTTATGCGGTGATCTGGACGACGACGCCTTGGACGATCCCGGTGAACCAGGCTTTGGCTTATGGGCCGGAGGTTGAGTATGTGCTTGTGCGTTCAAAGGAGCGCAACATTGTAATTGCTGCCGAGCGACAGTTCGATTTTTGGTCCAGAATTGCGACCGACGGACAAGACACTTTGACGCAGGCAGAGCCGGGCGACGGGGTAATCAAAACCTTCAAAGGCTCCGACCTCGCCGGAACCATCTGCCAGCATCCGATGGCCAAACTCTTCCGTCGCCCCGTGCTTGACACGGGGCTTGGCTCTTCTTCAAGCGCCGCGCCGGAAGGGGAAAGCCAAGCCCCGGATCAAGTCCGGGGCGACGAGACTGTGGATGTAAACTCACCACTCGCCGAATTCTTCCTGCGCCCGCGCCCCTTCCTCGCAGGCGATTTCGTCACCACCGACAGCGGCACCGGCCTCGTCCACATGGCGCCTGACCACGGCGAGGACGACTTTGCGCTGTGCAAGGCGCACGGGATCGAACCCGTGTTCGCTGTCCTCGGCGATGGCAAGTATCGCGAAGACTGGGCATGGCTTGGCGGGCAAGGCTCGGTCATCAACCCCAAGTTCAACGCGCCCGATGGGCCGATCTGCACCGCCCTGCGCGAAGCAGGCGGGCTGCTGGCGGCGAGTGCCGACTACAAGCATTCCTACCCGCATTCGTGGCGTTCGAAGGCCAAGGTGATCTATCGCTGTACGCCGCAGTGGTTCGTGCCGATGGACAAGGGCGGTGCAGCTTCAAGCGGAACGGTTCTGGCCGTCTTGACTGATGTGCCCGAAGACGAAGAAACGGTCGGCGCGCGGCTGGTGCTCGATGGCGCGCCTGCGGGCACCATCGGCTATCACCGCAGCATTGATTACATCGCGATTCCGGTTGGCGATGAACTGCATGTTGTGCGCGAATCGTATGCCGAGGCCTATTGCGCCGAGGCTGGCGTAAAGTTCAAAATCGCCGCGCTGTTCAAAGGCGCGCTGCTGGCAGGGGCCACCGCCGAACTGGATGGCGTCAGCCATTTGCTGGTGCAGGACGACGATGTGCTGCCCGAAGGCAACACCGGCTTTTCCATCGGAGCGGCTGCGGCCACGCTGCGTGAAAAGGCGATCAAGGCCATCGCCAATACGCGCTTTGTGCCCGAAAAGGGCCGCAACCGCATCGGCGCGATGGTCGAAGGGCGGCCCGATTGGGTGCTTTCACGTCAGCGCGCATGGGGCGTTCCGATCACGCTGTTCGTGGATCGCA
Organism: uncultured Novosphingobium sp.; assembly: GCA_964609325.1. GTDB lineage: Bacteria > Pseudomonadota > Alphaproteobacteria > Sphingomonadales > Sphingomonadaceae > Novosphingobium. The sequence continues at coordinate 1,394 of CAZSTP010000099.1, forward strand.
AGACCGGCCAGTACCTGAACGACCCTGAAGTGAACGCGCGCATTGTTGCCGCTGTCATGGCAGGCGGCGTGGATGCGTGGGACGAGGAGCACGCGCAGGAATATCTGGGCGATGCCTACAAGCTCGACGATTATGAGCGCGTCACCGACATTCTGGACGTGTGGTTCGATTCCGGCTCAACCCATGCGTTCGTGCTGGAATCCGGGCGTTGGCCGGACCTTTCATGGCCCGCCAATCTCTATCTTGAAGGATCGGACCAGCATCGCGGCTGGTTCCAGTCCTCGCTGCTCGAATCGTGCGCCACGCGGGGCCGCGCGCCTTATGATGCGGTGCTGACGCACGGCTTCACGATGGACCAGAAGGGCATGAAAATGTCCAAGTCTTTGGGCAACACGATCAGCCCGATTGATCTGATGCGCGATTACGGTGCGGATATCCTGCGGCTCTGGGCGCTCTCGGTCGATTTCACCGAGGACCACCGCATCGGCAAGGAAATCCTTGGCGGCGTGGCGGACCAGTATCGCAAGCTGCGCAACACTTACCGCTATCTGCTGGGGGCACTTGAAGGCTTCTCGGAAGACGAGCGCGTGCCGGTGTCGGAAATGCCCGAGCTTGAGCGGTACATGCTCGGCCTGCTGAAGCGGCTCGACGGCACTTTGCGCCAAGCCGTCGATGATTTCGACTTCAACACTTATGTCCGTGCGCTGACCGAGTTCTGCAACGAAGACCTTTCGGCCTTCTTCTTCGATATCCGCAAAGACAGCCTCTATTGCGATGCGCCGACCGGCCTGAAGCGCCGCGCCTATCGCACCGTGCTGGATACGCTGTTCCACGCGCTGGTCCGCTATGGTGCGCCGGTGCTGGTGTTCACGGCGGAAGAAGTGTGGTCTTCGCGCTATCCCGAAGCTGACAGCGTGCACTTGCTCGAATGGCCCAAAGTGCCCTCGGCAGGGCGCGATGGCGATGATGGCGAGTTGTGGTTGTTTGAAGATGGCGAGCCTTTGGTTTCGTGGGCGTCGCTGCGCGAAATGCGCCGCGAAGTGAGTGAGGCGATTGAACCGCTGCGCCGCGAAAAGGTCGTCGGCTCCAGCCTAGAAGCCAAAGTTTCCGGGCCGTTTTCCAAGGCTGTCGACATTTTGGCCGAACTGTTCATCAC
>CAZSTP010000099.1:2649-6066 GCA_964609325.1 uncultured Novosphingobium sp.
AAGGCGCTGATGGTCGGCCCGCTGGCCTTGCGCGAAGTGGGCTTGATCGATCTGCTGCCGATGTTCGATCTGCGCTATGCCGAAAACTATGGCGTTTCGTTCGGGATGTTTTCGGCCACATCGCTGGAAATGCGGTGGGGCTTGATCGGCGTCACCGCGCTGATCGCTACGGGCGTGTTCATCTGGATGCTGCGCGAAACCTTGCGCGGCGATATTCTGGGCCTTGGCCTGGTGCTGGGCGGGGCGATCGGAAATATCTATGATCGCCTGATGTTTGGCTATGTGATCGACTATGCCGATCTGCATATTGGCGAGTGGCGTCCGTTCCAGATATTCAACCTGGCCGATGTGGCGATCACGTTTGGCGTTCTGATACTGCTTGCCCGCTCGTTCAAATCGCGCGAAAAGCCCCTTGATAGCGGCGATGATACCGCCACGGAGAATGCATGATGCGTAAAGTTGCCGCCCTTGCCCTCGTCGTTTCTGCTGCGGCGTTGCTTTCTGCGTGTGGTGGCGGTGGCAATTCGCTGCTGAACCGTGATCGCCCCGATGAAATGGCGGTGACCCGCGCTGCGCCGCTGGTGGTGCCGCCTGATTTTTCGCTGACCCCGCCCAACCCCGGCTCGCCGCGCCCGCAAGATACCGATGCCGGACGTCAGGCTCTGGATGCGCTGTTCGGCGGCCCTTCGGCGCGTTCGGGGATTGAAACCGATTCGCTCAACCGTGCGGGCACGGCAGCGGCCTCGATCCGTTCCACCGTGGGTGATCCGCAAACGCAGACCGTGGCCAAGGGGCAGGTCGTGCGTGATATTCTTGCCGCGCCCGAAGGCGATGGTCAGGCCGCATCGGCCTCGATCCCGGGCTGATTGCCGGGGTCAGGCGCTAATCGAAAAGCCCCGCCTGTGCGGGGCTTTTTTGTGGCAGGTGCCAATCGATGGCCCCGCGCTTTTGGCTTTCGAGAAATGCGTTGGCCTTGCTGAAATGGCGGCATCCGAAAAAGCCGGTATAGGCCGATAGCGGGCTGGGGTGCGGCGCTTGCAGCACCAGATGCGGGCCTGTGCCCAGCGCCGGAATACGCGCGGCCTTCTTTTGCGCGTGGCTGCCCCACAGCATGAATACGCAAGGGTTATCCTGCGCCGCAACGGCGGCAATCACCGCATCGGTGAACGGCTCCCACCCGCATTTCTGGTGCGAGCCTGCCTTGCCCGCCTCAACGGTGAGCGCATTGTTGAGCAGCAGGACGCCCTGTTGCGCCCAGTGCGTAAGATCGCCGTGGTCGGTGCGAGGAATCGCCAGATCGCTTTCCAGCTCCTTGTAGATATTGGCGAGGCTGGGCGGCACTTTGACGCCCGGCTGCACCGAGAAGGCAAGTCCGTGGGCTTGCCCCGCGCCGTGATAGGGGTCCTGCCCGAGGACCACCACGCGCACTTGTTCAGGCGCGGTCAATTCCAGCGCGGCCAACCACTGCGCGCGCGGCGGGTATATGGTCTTGCCGCTGCGCTCTTCGGCTTCGAGGAAGCGGGACAGCGACGCGGTTGCAGGGCTTGCGGCAACGGAGGCCAGTGATTGTTGCCATGGACCGGGCAGAACGATTGTCATAATCGCGGTTTATGGGGGGCAGGTTGCAGGTGCAAGCGTTGTAGCTGTGCGGGCACTGCTGGCGTGGATGGATAAATTCTGATCCGGCTTGTGCAAACAAGCGCATTAGGGCTTAGAGGCCCAAAGCGCACAAGCGGGTCGGGTTCAGATAAGTGGTGGTGGTTGCATGAAGATCGCGATGGTGGGTTCGGGGTATGTCGGCCTGGTTTCCGGCGCCTGCTTTGCCGATTTCGGGCACGATGTGGTGTGCATCGACAAGGACGCGAGCAAGATTGCCAGCCTCGATCAGGGCATTATGCCGATTTACGAGCCGGGCCTTGCCGAACTGGTCGCCAGCAATGTGAAGGGCGGGCGGCTGACATTTTCGACCGATCTTGCCGGATCGATTGCCGGTGCGCAGGCCATCTTCATCGCGGTGGGCACGCCTTCACGGCGCGGCGATGGGCATGCCGATCTCAGCTATGTCTATGCCGTGGCGCAGGAATTGAGCGAGCATTTGACCGATCCCGTGGTGATCGTGACCAAATCGACCGTGCCGGTGGGCACCGGCGACGAGGTGGAGCGGATCATCGAAGAGAGCGGCACGCGGGCGAAGTTTGCTGTCGTATCCAATCCGGAATTCCTGCGCGAGGGCGCTGCCATCGGCGATTTCAAACGGCCTGACCGGATCGTGATCGGGGCCGAGGACGAATGGGCGCAAGGCGTGATGAAGGAAGTCTATCGCCCGCTGTTTCTGAACAAAGCGCCGATCCTGTTCACATCGCGCCGCAGCAGCGAGCTGATCAAATATGCCGCCAACGCCTTTTTGGCGACGAAGATCACGTTCATCAACGAAATGGCCGATCTGTGCGAGAAGGTTGGCGCCGACGTGCAGGACGTATCGCGCGGGATCGGGCTGGACGGGCGCATCGGATCAAAGTTCCTGCATGCAGGGCCGGGCTATGGCGGATCGTGCTTCCCCAAGGACACACTGGCGCTGCTCAAGACCGCCGAGGATTACAATAGCCCGGTGCGGCTGGTTGAGGCCGTGGTGAAGGTCAACGACAGCCGCAAGCGCGCGATGGGCCGCAAGGTGATCGAGGCCTTGGGCGGCGAAGCACGTGGCAAGCGCGTGGCGCTGCTGGGGCTGACGTTCAAGCCCAACACCGATGACATGCGCGATGCGCCATCGATTGCGGTGGTGCAGACGCTGCTTGATGCAGGCGCGGAAGTTGTCGCCTATGATCCCGAAGGCATGGAAGCGGCAGCGGCGATCATGCCGGGCGTGGAAATGGCGACGAACACTTATTCCGCGGTTGAAGGCGCGGATGCGGTGGTGCTGGTGACCGAATGGGACGCCTTCCGCGCGCTCGATTTCAACCGCGTAAAGCGTCTTGCCAAAGCGCCCGTGCTGGTTGATCTGCGCAATGTCTATGATCCGGAGGAATTGCGCGCAGCGGGATTTGAATATTCCAGCGTGGGGCGGCCTTAAGGTAACAATCCCAGCCGCACCATTTCCGCCTCAAGCGCGGGCGCGTTGCCGGTGAAGTGGAAGGTGTGCCAGCCAAGGCGGCTGGCGGTTGCCACGTTGGCGGCGCTATCATCGATGAACAGCATGGCGGCAGGGCTACGGCCAAAGCGACTTGCGGCCAGATCGAAGATTGCCTCACCCGGTTTCACCAGCCGTTCTGCGCCCGAAACGACGATGTCTTGCATGTGATCGAGAATCGGGAACGTGGGGCGGAATAGCGCCCATGCGTCTGTGCCGAAGTTGGTGATCGCATATTGGGGCACACCGCGCGCGGTCAGCCGTTCGATCAGGGCGTGGGTGCCCGCGAC
>CAZSTP010000099.1:6166-9921 GCA_964609325.1 uncultured Novosphingobium sp.
TACAAACGACAGCGCCCCCGCTGTTGGGCGGGGGCAACGCGCTTCGCAAAGAAGCCTGCCGTGTTTCCGATGCAGCCCCGCCGTCGCGAGACTGCACCGAAACTCTGAATGATTAGCCCTGACGCGCCTTGAAGCGCTTCTGGGTCTTGTTGATCACATAGACGCGGCCACGGCGACGGATCACGCGGTTATCGCGATGACGGTCCTTGAGCGACTTCAGGCTGTTGCGAATCTTCATGTCGAATCCCTTTGCCCGAAGCTGACCGGGCTGAAAACTGAAGCGTGGCCGTTAAAGAGGGCATGGCCCCAAGTCAACCTTTCACGGCACCAAACGGCAAAAGACTCTTATTCCTTATCAAGAATCTCGCCGAGTTTACGCTCCCACGCGACGGCGTGGGCAACGATTGTATCGAGATCGGCATAGGCCGGCTCCCAGGCCAGCGTGGCCTTGATGCGGCTGTTGTCCGATATCAGCGCTTCGGGATCGCCCGCGCGGCGATCCTGCATGATGCGGACAATCTTGCGGTTGGTTACGCGATCCACGGCATCGAGCACTTCGAGGACCGAGAACCCGCGACCATAGCCGCAGTTCAGGGTCAACGAGCGTTCAGGCTTTGCCACCAAGGCTTCGAGCGCGAGGACATGAGCGGCGGCAAGATCGGAAACGTGGATGTAATCGCGCACGCCGGTGCCATCGGGCGTGGCCAGATCGGTGCCGAACACGCCAACCGATTCGCGTTTGCCCAGCGCCGCTTCGACCGCAACCTTGATCAGGTGCGTGGCGCCAGCGGTCGATTGGCCGATGCGCCCCTGCGGATCAGCGCCTGCAACGTTGAAATAGCGCAGCACGCAGAAGTTGAGCGGGTGGGCAGCGGAGACATCGGCCAGCATCGCCTCGGTCATCAACTTGGACATGCCATAGGGATTGATCGGGCGCTGCGGGCAGGTTTCATCCACGCGGGACACATCGGGCATGCCATAAGTGGCGGCGGTGGACGAGAAGATGAAGTGGGGCACGCCGCCCTGCACTGCTGATTCGATCAATGCGCGGCTTTTGACGGTGTTGTTGTGATAATACTTGAGCGGATTTTCGACCGATTCGGGTACGATGACCGATCCGGCAAAATGCATGATCGCTTTCACGCCCTGTTCGGCGATGATCCGCGCAACCAGTGCAGCGTCTTCGATATCGCCTTGATAGAAGGGCACGCCTTCGGGAATGGCAAAGCGGAAGCCGGTAACAAGGTTATCGATCACGCAGACCGGCCAGCCAGCGTCCTGGAGGGCAAGCACGGCATGGCTGCCGATATAGCCTGCGCCGCCGGTGACGAGAACGGGAACCTTGGTCATCAACGTGTTACTCCAAATTCGTGGCGGCTTTACGCGTGCCGAGGCGTTCATACCAGTGACAGCGCGGCGCGGCTATCGCCAGTCCGTGGCCGCGCTTAACGCCTTGCTGCGCCAAAGTCCCTATAAGGATGTACCGGAATGAACGCGAAATTGCTTATATGCGCAGCCTTGCTGTTGCCGGTGCCAGCGATCACACAGGCCCAGCCTTTTGGTGGCCGGGGCGGGCCGATGATGGGCCAAGGCTGGCGCGGCCCTGATGGCCAGCGCGCAAGCCAGCCGGACAAGCGAGTCGCGGTGGAAGCGTTCCGTGCCGGTGATGCCGCAGACGTGCTGGGCAAAGGCGCGATTACAGTGGCAGCAACACCCGGCACCGAGGCGGATTGGAAGTTGCCGGTTTATGAAGCGGCGGTTGTCGATCAGTTGGCAAGGCTGGGATATGATACCGCGGTGAGCGGTGCAGACGGCGGGCAGATCGCGCAGATCGGCATTACGCATAGGGTGGTGGTGCCCGAAGAGGAGAAGCGCAAGCCGGTTTCGGGCGCAATGGAAGTGGGCGTTTCCAATCGCGGCAATTACACCGCGATGGCGCTGAACGTGGACCTTTCCAAACCGCGCAAGGCGATTGTGGCAACGCGCATGGATGTGCGGATCCGCGACAGGGCTTCGGGCCGCGTGCTGTGGGAGGGCCATGCCGAGGCCCAAACGCGCGAGGACGATGACGGGCTTAACAATGGCGCGGTTGCGGCGCGGCTGGCCTCTGCCCTGTTTGCGCGGTTTGAAGATGCGACGGTGGTTGCGCCTGCCGGGTGAGCTATTGTGCCGTTTGCCATTGCGGCGGGGCGGCGCACACGCCATCCTGGCCGGGAGATAGAGGGATGCCCTGCTGATGAAACGCTTTGCTGCCACATTCGCCCTTGCGGCGCTGATCGCCACGCCATTGGCGGCAAAGCCTGCGCCGGTGGATGTGACGCGCTTTCACACCGCGCAGACGCTGCCCCGGCTGAAGGGCGCGGCGGTGATCGTGGAAATGGCACCGGGTAGTGATGTTTCCAGCCTGGAAGATGGCCTGTGGCGTGAGGCTGTGGCGCGCGAATTGACCGCTGCGGGATTTGGCACGGCAACGCCGGGCGCAGCAGACGGTATTGCGCAAGTGATGGTGGAGCGCGAGACGATCCAGCGGGCCAGCCGGCGCGGCCCTGTCAGCGTGGGTGTGGGCGGGCAGACCGGCGGCTGGGGCAGTGGCCTTGGCGTGGGGCTGGGGTTCAACCTTGGCGGCGGGCCGAAGGATGTGGTGCTGACGCGGCTTTCGGTGCGCATCCGGGACCGGGTGACCGGCGATTCGCTGTGGGAAGGCCGTGCCGAAACGCGCGAGGATGCCAAAGCCAAGGAAGCCGCTCCGGCGCTGGCCGCCACCCGATTGGCGCATGCCCTGTTCACGGGCTTCCCCGGAGCCTCGGGTGAGACTATCACGGTCAAATGACCGACATTTCCATCAACGCCGCGTTTGATTCAGGCAACATCGAAGTCCTCTCTGTTGCGGGGACAACCGCGCGGCTGGCGATCCGCAAGGACAAGGCTTCGGAATTCTTCCAGTGGTTCCATTTCCGCGTGGATGGCGCTGCGGGCAGGGAAGTGACGCTGAAGATTACCGGGCTTGGCGCTTCGGCCTATCCCGGCGGATGGCCTGCCTATCGCGCGGCCTATTCCGAGGATCGCGAATACTGGGGGCGGACGGATACTGCCTATGATGCGCAGAAAGAGGGTGGGACGCTGACCATCTGCCACACCCCGCAGGCAGGCACGTGCTGGTTCGCCTATTTCGCGCCCTATTCGATGGAGCGGCATCATGATCTGGTAGCGCAGACGGCGGCGTGTGAGGGCGTGGAATATCGCAATCTGGGGCTGAGCATCGAGGGCCAGCCGATCGATTGCCTTTCCATCGGCGAGGGGCCGAAGCAGGTTTGGCTCTATGCGCGCCAGCATCCGGGCGAATCGATGGCGGAATGGTGGATGGAAGGGGCGCTGGACATGCTGACCGACCCCGCCGATCCGCACGCCCGCGCGCTGCGCCAGCGCTGCCGGTTCCATGTGGTGCCCAATGCGAATCCCGACGGATCGTGCCGGGGCCATTTGCGCACCAATGCGGTGGGCGTGAACCTGAACCGCGAATGGCATGATCCCTCGCCCCAGCGTTCACCCGAAGTGCTGGCAATCCGCAATGCGATGGATGCCACGGGGGTCGATTTCTCGATCGACGTGCATGGCGACGAGGCGATTCCCTATGTGTTTATCGCCGGGTTTGAGGGCATCCCTTCGTGGACCGAGGCGCAAGGGGCGGGGTACACCCGCTATCGCCAGATCCTTGAGCGGCGGACGCCCGATTTCCAGACGAAGCGCGGCTATCC
>CAZSTP010000100.1:0-9763 GCA_964609325.1 uncultured Novosphingobium sp.
GAGAAGCTTCCTGAGGCAATCACGGTGGATCAGATATACCGCACGACGCTCTAAGCGGCTCCTCCTTCAACAACACACAAAAAAGGCGGAGCCAGAAGCTCCGCCTTTTTTGTGTCTGGCGATGGCCGTGGCCGGACAGTGCAGGGTCACGCCCCACACTGTCCGTCGCGCAATCAGAAGCGCTTGGTCACCGTCACCTGCACTGTGCGCGGCAGGTTGCCAAAGCCGAGCTGGTCAGCGCGGATACCGCCTGCCGTGCCGGTGCCGCCACCGGTCGACGGGCCGTCCACCACGCCGCTCACGAAGAAGCGGTTGGTCAGGTTCTTGCCGATTACCGCGATCTGCCAGTTATCGTCTTCCGCGCCAAAGCGGATGCCCGCATCAAGCACGGCATACTTGCTCTGTTCAGAGAACGGATTGCCAAAGCCCGATGCCAGATAAGCGCCGGAATAGCGCGTATCGACATTGAGACCCAGCTTCATGCCGTTGCCCATTGCCGCATCATAACCGATGCCGAATGCACCGGTCCATTCAGGCGCAACCGACAGCGGCTTGCCGCCAAGGTTCTGGCGCGGCGCACCTGCCACCAGCGCACAACCCTGCGCAGGCGTTTGGCCTGCATAGCATGGTGCCGAGGGGAAGTTGGTATAACGCGCATGGGTGTAGTTGATCGAACCATGCACGTTCAACCCGTCAAGGCTGCGCGGGGCATATTCGAATTCCACTTCCACGCCCTTGGTGCGCGCATCGGCGGTCAGCGTCTGGAACGCGAAGATCGGCGAGTTGAAGAAATCGACCTGCAAATCATCATAGGCATAGCTGAACAGGCCAAGGTTCAGGCGGAGCTGGTTGTCCAGCACGGTCGACTTGATGCCGAATTCAAACCCGCGCGCCTTTTCAGGATTGAAGGTGAGATCGGCCAGCGGATCAGCCGAAAACTTCGAGTTGATCCCGCCGTTCGAGAAACCGCCTGATTTGTAAGCGGTCTTATACGCGCCATAGACCAGCACATCATCAACCGGCTTCCACGTCAGCGTCACTTCAGGCGACCAGTCGTTGAAGGTCTGCTGCGCGGTGATTTCGCCCTGACCGTCAGGATCGGCCTTGTCGCGGAAAATGCCCTGTACGCCGATGTTGTTGTAAGGCTGTGTGAAATAGCTGTCCTTGGTTTCGTGGGTATAGCGCACGCCGCCCGCCAGTTCGAGCCGGTCCACGATTTCCCATGTTACCTGGCCGAACAGTGCGGTGGTTTCACCATCGGTGAAGCTGGTCTTGGCCGATGCGACATAGCGGTTCGCAACCGCCGCCCGATCATCGCGCAAACCCGCAAAGGCCACATACTGTTCAAATTCGCGCTTAGTCTTCTGGTACAGGCCGCCAATCATCAGATTGATCGGACCATCAAACGCGGTTTGTGCCCGCAATTCCTGCGAGAACGCGCGCCATGTCGAGTTTTCCGTCGCCCATGTGGCGTTGTTGCTGGTCTGGAAATCGCAGGCACAGGCCCAGCGGTTGTTGTTGGTGTTGTAATTGGTGACCGAGCTGATCGTCAGCTCGTCGTTCACGGCATACGTGATATTTCCGTTCAGCGCCCATGAACGATAGCGGTTGTATAGCGAACCGTCGCTTTTCGCGAAGGGGAAGTTGGTCGCAATATCAACCGGCATATTGTTCTGGTGCGTGACGAAATCGGTGCCGCAGGCATAGCCGGTCAACTGGCTGATGCCGTTGGCGTTGCCGCAATTGTACGCCACATAGTTCCACGAAGAATTGTTCACTTCGTTGTGATCGAACGAACCCTTGACCGTCACGGTCAGCTTGTCGTCCGGCGTGTACTTCAGCGTGATACGGCCCAGCAGTTCGTCTTCGCCCGGTGCATCGGCAGCAGCCGGCAGGGCAAGATGGCCAATCGGATTGCCCGCACCGCCACCCAGCAGGTTCTGGATATCAACCGTGGTATAGGTGCGGTTGACCGACACGTTGCGATAATAGCCCTTGTCCATCATCGAACCGCGCACGGCCAAACGCACGCCAAAAGTATCGGACAGCGGAACCGAAGCGATAAATTCGCCAAGGTATTGTTGCGAGCGGAATTCATAACCCGCACGCGCAATGAATTCGCGCTCTTGGCCGGGATCATTGGTCGTCAGCGAGATCACGCCTGCCGTGGCGTTCTTGCCAAAGAACAGCGCCTGCGGGCCTTTGAGCACTTCAACGCGCTTCAGATCGAAGAAGCCTTCCTGAATGACGCGGCCCTGCCCGTAATAGGCGCCATCCACCACCACGGCGACCGACTGTTCGATACCGATCGAGGTTGAAGACGAACCGATGCCGCGCATCGTCAACTGCGCGCCCGAACCGTTCGAAGCACGGCCGACCGAAAGGTTCGGCGTTGCGCCTGCGATCTTTTCGATGCTGGTAATATCGCGCTGCTGGATCACGCGCTCGGAAATGGCGGTAACCGCAACCGGCACGGTCTGCACCGACTCTTCACGCTTGCGCGCGGTCACGATGATTTCTTCAAGCCCGCCGCTGCTGGCTCCCTCTTGTGCCGCATCCTGCGCAAATGCGGGGGTGGCCGCAGTCAATGCGCAAGTCGCCAATAGAAGCGTTCTGAATGACCGCATGGTAATGTCTCCCTGAAATATGTTTTTGTTAGAGTTTCGCGCGCCGGTGATTAGATTTTCGCGCCGGAAATCGCGCCTCACCAATCAAATAGCCTGATCTATTGGCTAGGTGTGGCAAGCTTGTCGTCACGGCACCTCCTGTCACCGAGAGGAATTCCCGATGACCGCAAACCGCTTTTGGCAACTAGACCGCCATCCCCAAGGATCAGACTTTGCCAGCGCCTTAAGCTTGCAGACCGAGGACTTGGCCGCACTGGCACAAGGCGAGGTTCGCGTGAAAGTGGGTTGGCTGTCGATGGATGCCGGAACGCGCATGTGGATGAGCCCGCGCACCGATGGCTATCAGCCGCCCCTGCCGCTGGGTTCAAAGATGGCGGGCCTCGTGCTTGGCCGGATCAGCGAAAGCCGCGATGCAAGCTGGCCGGTCGGCACGCTCGTGCGCGGCTTCGGGCAATGGGCCGATTACGCCACGGTCGTGCCCGCCCTCTCCGGCCTCGAAGCGTTGGACGAAACCGTGGCCGACATCCGCCAGCACTTTGGCGCGCTCGGCATGAATGCTTGGACGGCCTATGTCGGCGTCAAGGAAGTGGCGGCTATCAAGCCCGGCGAATGGCTGGTGGTCTCTGCCGCTGCGGGTGCAACCGGATCGCTCGCCTGTCAGGTCGGGCGCAATCTTGGTGCCAAAGTCGTCGGCATTGCCGGCGGGCCTGACAAGTGCCGCTACCTTACCGAAGCTCTCGGCGTAGACATGGCGATTGATTACAAGTCCGAAGATGTTGCCGCCCGCCTCGCCACCATCGAAGGCGGCGTCCATGCCTATTTCGACAATGTCGGCGGCCCCATCCTCGATGCGGTCCTGCCCAACATGGCGCACTATGGCCGCGTGGCGGTCTGCGGCATGGTGGCGGCCTATGATAACGATGCCCCCCTGCCCGGCCCCGCGCAGTTCGATCAGGTGCTGATGCGGCGCTTGCGTATCGAAGGCTTCTTCATCCCCGATTTCCTGCATCGCGGTGCCGAATTCCTGCCCGTCTTGCGCCAATGGGAGGCCGAGGGTTGCCTTGCCGTCAACCTTGATGAGACCTCAGGCCTTGAAAACACCCTCACCGCCTATGCACGCATGCTGACCGGCAAGGCGATTGGCAAAGTCATCGTGAAAGTGGGCGCATAATGCCGATCATTCACCACCGCGCAGCCCTCAAATGCCTGGTCGCGGTGCGCGGCCATCCGTTTGATCGCACCGCGTTTGATGCCATGTTCCAGGCGATGGACGGGATCACCGCCACCATGGTCGACCAGCCCGCCGCCGCCCGTCTGATGAACCCCGAAGCCATGCGCGGGTTCGATGCGCTGGTCCTCTACGATATGCCCGGTCTCGATTTCGAAGCGCCCGAAAATGCGCCGCTCTATCTTGAGCCCGATGATGCGCTGAAATCCGGTTTCCGCGCCTTGCTGGAACAGGGCACCGGCGTGGTCGCGTTGCATCATGCGCTGGCGGGTTGGCCCACATGGACAGATTATCACGAATGGCTGGGCGGCCAGTTCCACTACCACCCCGGCCCGACAACGCGCGGCGAAGTGCGCGATAGCGGCTATTGCCACGATGTTACGCACCGCGTTCAGGTCGTCGCCGATCACCCCGTCACCGCAGGCCTGCCCGCAGAATTCACCCTCACGGATGAAGTCTATCTCGGCCAGGTCTATGAAGACGCAGTCACCCCGCTGCTGCGCTCGTCCGCAACCTTCACCCGCGATCACTTCTGGTCAGCCGACCTTGCAGTGCGCGGCGAAATGTTCTCGCGTGAAGGCTGGGACCACCCGCCCGGATCAAACCTCGTCGGGTGGGCCAAGCAGGCGCTCAACAGTCGTCTGGTCTATCTCCAGCCCGGCGATGGTCCGTCTGCCTATGACAGCCCGGACTATCGCCGCCTTTTGGAAAACGCGATCCGCTGGGTAGGGTCCTGACCCTAGCTTAAAGCGCGGTCATCCCGCCATCGACCACCAGTTCCGCGCCGGTCACATAGCGTGATTCATCCGACGCCAGAAACAGGTTCATGTTCGCGATATCCACCGGATCGCCCATGTAGCCCATCGGCACCAGCGCCAGCGTGGCATCATAGTTGTCGGCGTTGTCTTCCTGCGCCACGCCCTGGATGTTGGTCATGATCATGCCGGGATGCACCGAATTGACGCGGATGCCCTCTTTGGCGGTTTCCACCGCAATGGTCTTGGAAAACAGCCGCACGCCGCCCTTGGCCGCAGCATAAGCGCCACATGCCGGCACGCCGACCAGCCCTGCCACGGACGAGATATTGATGATCGAGCCCTTGGTGCCGCTCTTGCGCATCAGCGCCACCGCGCGCTTGGTGCCCTGGAACACGCTGTCGAGGTTGACCGAATTCTGCAAGCGCCAGTCCGCCGTCGTCATGTCCTCTATCGGACGCAACACCGCAATCCCGGCATTGTTGACCATCACATCCAGCTTGCCATCTTCAGCCTCGATCGCGGCAAACACGGCGTCCCACTGCGCTTCATCGGTCACATCGTGAAGCATCGCGACGGCCTGCCCGCCATTATCACGAATGCCCTGCGCCACCTTTTCGGCACCGGCCAGATCGCGGTCGGTCAACCACACCTTGCAGCCTTCTTCGGCAAAGCGTTGCGCGGTGGCGCTGCCAAGGCCGGGCACTGAAGCACCGCCGGTAATCAGCGCGATTTTTCCGGAAAGACGGGACATGGGCTGCAACTTTCAAAAAATCCGGGGAGAGGGACAAAGGAGCAAAACTCCAGGTCCCTCCCCCCGGCAAGGTGGATCAGATTATGCGTGCGTCAGACCTCAATATTTGAAGCCGATCGTCGCACCATAGGTGCGCGGCTCAAGCGCCATGGCGAAGGACCAAAGGCCCGCCACGGTAAAGGCGTGAGTCGAAGTCCGCTCGTTGGCAAGGTTGCGTCCGAATACGCGGACATAGGCCTTGGTGTTGTTCAGATCGAAGTTGAAGGTCAGGCTGGCATCGACCAGATCCTGCGTGGTGGTACGCACGCGCGGATCGTTGCCGTTGACCGTAACCTTCGTCACGTTTCCGCCCACAGTCGTCGGCGTCAGCGATGCTGCCGAAAGCTGCTGGTCGTATGGCGAGATATGACGCCAGCCCAGATTGGCCGAAATATCGCCAAAGCTGGTAGGCTGGGTATATTCCGCGCCCAACGATGCCGTGAAATCAGGCGCATAGATCAAACGGTTTGCCGAATAATCGAACGGAACGATGTCCGCACCAAACACGCCGTTGGCCACAAAGTTGCGGAACTTCGAATCCAGCACTGCCAATGATCCGGTCAGGCGCAGATTTTCGGTAATGCGCAGCGAACCGTCAAGTTCGATGCCCTTGATCAAAGCGCCGCCAGCCACATTGCCGGTCACTGTCTGGTTGCCGGTAGGGCCGCCGGGCAGGGTCAGGTTCTGCTGCATGTCCTTGTAGTCGGACACAAAGCCCGCAATGTTCACTTCCAGACGGTTGTCGAGAGCAGAGAACTTTGCGCCCACTTCATACGAATCAACCGTTTCTGGCTGGAACGGGGTGCTGGCCGTCTGTGCCGTTGCAGCGCGTGGGCTGAACCCGCCCGAACGATAGCCGCGCGACCATGAAGCATAGAGCATGACGTCGTTGTTCGGACGCCAATCGATGCCGACCTTCGGCGTGAACTTGCTGAAATCGGCGTTGCCCGTACCAACCGGCACGAACTGGCTGCGCTGTACGTTGTTCGGATCGATCAGCTTGCCACCGGCAAAGCCGTTGAACAATTGCTTGCTATCATGGCTCCAACGGCCGCCGAACGACAGACGCACGGTTTCATTCAGTGCCCAGTTGAAGTCACCGAAGAACGCATAGCTTTCGGTTTCACCAACCACGTGCTGCGAATTGAGGTCAAACGTCGTGGGCGGCGTGGTCGGGCTGAAACCGAACACGCGGCTCCACTGCGTCAGGTCATACTTCGATTTGAAGTAGAACCCGCCAACCACATAGTCGAAGCCATCAAACGCTTCGCCCGCAGCGCGGATTTCCTGGCTCCACTGTTCATAGTGCTGGCGGCGGTCGACATAATAAAGATCAGCCGACGAACCATCGAAGTCCTGCGTCTGGGCTTCGGTGCTCTTGCGCCAGCCGGTGATCGAGGTCAGCTTCACCGCACCTGCATCGTAGTTCATTTCGAGCGTGGCTTCAGGGGCCTTGTAGTTGCTCGAAGCAGCGTCACCGAACGTGGTGTACAGATCGCTGGTGGTGTTGCGGTTGCATTCGCGCGCCGGAATAAATCCGCAGAACACTTCGCTGCTGTTGGTGATGTTGCTGACCACGGGATCAAAGACTTGTTCCACCTGGGCCACGGTCAATTGCGCGTCAAAGCCCGAGCCTGTCGGCTTGAACAGCAAGCTGGCACCATAGTTTTCAGCGTTGCTCCAGCCTGCGCTGACATTGCGGGTGACGTTGCGGTAAAAACCGTCCGTCTCGTTGTGGAAGTACCATGCCTTCACACCCCAGCTTTCGCTGTCGCCGTAATTGGCAATAACCTTGGCCCCGAAGGTACCGAAGCGGGCATATGTCGCTTCGGCCTTGATGCCCGGCTCCATCGTCGGCTTCGAACGCTGGATGCTGATCACGCCGCCGATGGTGTTTGCGCCAAACAGCGTGCCTTGCGGGCCGCGCAGCACTTCCAGCTGGGCAATGTCGAAGGCATCCTGCAACTGGCCGGTGTTGGTGCCGATCACCACGCCGTCAACCAGCACGCCCACGGTTGGCGTCTGCGACTTTTCGATGTCGGCATAAGTCAGGCCGCGAATCGAGATGTTGGCGGCTTGTGCGCCTGAATTCTGCTGCGTGATCAACAGGCCGGGGGCCGCGCCTTGCAGATCACCGATGTTCACGGCGGCCTTGGATTCCAGCATCGCGGTGTTCACAGCGGTAATGGCGACCGGCGTTGATTGCAGCGTTTCCGAACGGCGACGCGCGGTCACGATGATCGCGCCGGTTTCCTCGGGGGCGTCGGCTGAAACATCGCTCTGCGGCGCTTGCGCTGCGTTCTGGGCCTCGTCTGCGGCAAAGGCAGGCATCGCCAGGCAGAGTGCGGTGGTGGACAATGCAACGGCAATCATTCGCCGCGTAGTATGGGCTTTCATCGGTATCCTCCCTCATGGGCCGCCTCGCCTCATGTGGGCGATAGCTCGGTCCCCTTAATCCACGTTGCCGTTTCCCGAACCAACTGCGACTTGTTACAGGTGCTATCCTCCAGCCATGCTGCATCTTCATAAAAATAACGCGGAGAGAACCAGATGACTGTAAACCGCCGATTCCTGTTGGCCAGACGCCCCCATGGAACACCGGTTCCCGAAGACTTTTCGTTTGTAGAACAAAAAGTTCCAGATGCTCCCGAGGGCGGATTCGTGGTCCGCAATTGCTATGCCTCACTCGATCCTGCGCAACGCGGATGGATGGATGATGCCCCCAGCTATATGCCGCCCATCCCCTTGGGCGATCCCGTGCGCGCCACCACCGTCGGCGTGATCGCCGCGTCAAATTCGCCCGATTTTGCCGTCGGTGATTGGGTTCTGGGCATGAACGGCCTTGAAGATTACTCGGTCAACGAAGCGGGTGGTTTCACCATGAAGGTTGATCCGTCGATTGCTGATTCGCCATCGCGGTTTCTTTCGGCGATGGGCGCGGTCGGCCTCACCGCCTATTTCGGGCTGACCGATGTGGCCAAACCGCAGCCGGGTGAAACCCTGCTCGTATCGGGCGCAGCGGGCGCGGTCGGTTCCGCTGTCGGCCAGATCGGCAAGATCATGGGCGCGCGCGTGATCGGCATTGCCGGTGGCGCAGAAAAGTGCCGTCGCCTCACGCAAGACTACGGTTTTGACGTGGCGATTGATTACAAAGGCAAATCGGTTGACGAACTGGCCGCAGAAATCCGTGCAGCGGCCCCCGGCGGCGTCAATGTGATTTTCGAGAATGTGGGCGGCGATGTGTTTGATGCCGAACTGCTCAACCTCGCCAAACACGCACGCATCGTGTTGTGCGGATTGATCAGCGAATACAACTCGCCCACCAAAATCGGCGTCCGCAATATGTGGCAGGTGCTGGCGCAACAGGCCACGATCTATGGCTATCTGATCATGGATTATGCCCCGCGCTTTGCCGAAGGTGGCGCGGTCATGGCCGAATGGATGGCACAAGGAAAACTGCGCATCGATGAAGATGTGCAAGTTGGCCTCGAAAACGCCTACCCCGCGTTCATGCGCCTGTTTACCGGTGCCAACACCGGCAAGCTCGTGCTCAAGATCGCCGATGGCCTCTGAAGCCATGACGGGCCGGTTAAGCGGGCGGCGCGCGATCGTTACCGGCGCGGCATCTGGCATCGGCGCTGCCACTGCTGCCCGGCTGCGGGCTGATGGCGCGCAAGTGTTCACCGCCGATATGACAGGCGGGGCCGAATTCATCGCAGACCTCACCGGCGAAGGCGCAAACGCACGCCTCGTCGAATCAGCCGTCGCCGCGATGGGCGGCCTCGATACGCTGGTGCCCTGCGCCGGAATCAGCGCCTTCCACCCGCTCGAAGGCCACGACGATGCCTATTTCGCCCGCGTGCTGGAGGTCAACGTGATGACCGTGTTCCGGCTGGTGCGCGATGCGGTGCCCCATCTCAAAGCGGCGGGCAAAGGCCGCATCGTCACCATCGGCTCCACCACCTCCAGCCATGGTGACGAAGGGCTCTGCGCCTATTCCGCTTCAAAGCACGCGGTGCTGGGCTTCACCAAATCGGCCGCCGCAGAACTGGGTCCGTTCGGAATTACCGTCAACTGCGTCCAGCCCGGTGCCATAGCCACCGCGATGACCGCGCCAGCCTTTGAACAAATGCCCGAATTCAAAACCTTCTGGGAAAACAAAGCCCCCTTGCGCCGCTTGGGCCAGCCCGAAGACATCGCCGATGTCATCGCATTCCTGTGCAGCGATGATGCCCGCTTCATGTCAGGCCACGGCGTCTGGGTCGATGGCGGCGCGATGGTCAGGCATTAGCCAAACCTCACTCCGGCGTAATCACACCTTCGCCCGCGCGCCACACCGGGTGGATCTGTTCGTGGTCAT